>CAZFRA010000037.1:0-1716 GCA_964521165.1 uncultured Lachnospiraceae bacterium | reverse complement strand
CATGGTCCCGTGGTCAAGAGGTCAAGACGCCGCCCTCTCACGGCGGAATCAGGGGTTCGATTCCCCTCGGGACTACCAAGTTTATAACTCAATAATAAAATAGAGAAATCTTTTAGTAGGGGTATAAATTATATGTTTGAAGATAAAGTTGTTTTGATCACAGGTGGAAGCCGTGGAATTGGTAAAGAATGTGTTTTGAAGTTTACACAACTTGGAGCGAATGTGATTTTTGTTTATAAAGGTAATAAAAAATCGGCAGATGATGTTGTAAATAAAATAAAAGGGCTTGGAGGTTCTGTGAAAGCCATTCAAGCCGATGTGTCAAAAGAAAGGGAAATTTATTCAATTATTCAACAAGCTTTATCTTTTGGGGGAGGAAAGATTGATATCTTAGTCAATAATGCCGGAATTGTTTTTGACAGAGAATTTGAAGAGATTAAGTATCAAGAAAGTTTGGAAATTATAAAAACAAACATGCTTGCACCATTGTTTTTATCACAAAAAATTGCACCAATTATGTTGAAACATGGTGGTGGTTGCATTGTCAATGTCAGCTCAACAAGCGGTATGTATGACTTTTGTCCAGGAACGGCAGATTATGCAATGAGTAAACTTGCTTTGCAATCGTTGACAAAAGATTTATCAATGAAATTTGCTCCACAAATTCGAGTAAATGCTGTTGCACCAGGATGGGTTGACACTGACATGAACGCTGATTTACCAAAAGAATTTATTGAAAGTGAACTAGGGAAGTATCACATGAAAAGATTGGCAAAGCCAGAGGAAATAGCTGACGCGATTTTATATTTAGCGAGTCCTTACGCATCATATATCACAGGACAAGTTCTTGTTTTGGATGGTGGGCATTGCTAAATTAAAAACAAAGGAGATGATATGCAAAAAATCGCTAAATTTGCAAAGTTCAATTTTGACAAATCTGATGAAGATTTGATTGATGAGTTGGCAGATTATTTGGATTCCCAAGTTGCTGAGATTTACAATTTTTTTGAAGTGGAAACTCCGCAAGAAAAAGTTGAAATTGACATCATCTCCACCAAGACCGAATACGACAAAAAATTCAAGCTTTTGAACGGGTGGCAAGTGGACGAAGAAGTTCCAAAATCTGCTAGAGGTTGTTTTGCAAAAGGAAAGATTCTTTATCTTTCAATTCATGACTATAAAAACACAACTCATGCGTTTGAAAAACAAGACACAAAAAAAGCGATCGAAGGTTATAAGAAAACTTTGGTGCATGAGTATGTTCATTTTGTCAATGATTTGTTTAACAAAAGACACGGTTGTAGTTGGACTGAAAAATTTTTAGTTGAAGGAATTGCAACATATTTAAGTCATCAAAAAGATGAAGAAACAGTTCCTTTTGATTTCACGTTGACTCAACTTATGAAAAAAGATGATTACAGCGCCTATTATTTAGTTACAAAATATTTTGTTGAAAATTATGACAAAAAGTATGTTCTGGAAGTTTTTCAAAGCAGCCGAATGGCACGTGAGCTTTTGACAAATGAATTGTTTGATAAAGCGAAGAATTTTTACACATATGAGAAAAGCACAGAGAATGAAATGATTTAATAAAAAGTTAAAATTTTTTAAAAGATAAATTTAAGTAATTTATCTTTTTTTTGTTGAATTTGATAAAAATCGTTTAATTTTTGAAAAAAAAGTGATATAATGGGTGTATTATGATTAAATTCACTT
>CAZFRA010000036.1:0-2118 GCA_964521165.1 uncultured Lachnospiraceae bacterium | reverse complement strand
TTGTTGGAATTGGAAGTATCAATCCTAAAAGAAATAATAGGATAAGGTATAGACACGTTTGCTGTCTTGGTATTTCAATTTTAAAGGAATTTCGTGGAATAGGAATTGCAAGTGAAATTATGAGAGAACTTATTGAATTTGCAAAGAAGTCGGGGTTTGAGCAAATTGAACTTGATGTTGTTTCTACAAATGAAAGTGCTACCCACCTTTACAAGAAGTTTGGATTTGTGGAAGAAGGTCGTTTGTCTCACGCAATGAAATACACCGATGGCACTTACGCAGATTTTATCAAAATGCAAAAATTTTTAATTTAACAGGGGAGAAAAATGAAAATTAAATTTGAAACCGAAAGATTGATTGTTAGAGAATGGGAAGAATACGACTATAAAGACTTGTTTGAATTTGCAAGTGACAGTGATGTCACAAAATATTTGCTTTATAAAACTTATGAAAGTCAAGAAGACGCAAAGTTAAGGATTGAAACCTTAAAGGAAAAATACAAAACTGAGAACCGATATGGAGATTTTGCTATTGAACTTAAAACTGAAAATAAAGTTATTGGCTGTATAAGTATTATTTTAAAAAGTGTGCAGGCGGGCGGAATTGTAGAGTTGGGTTGGACTCTTAATAAAAAATATCAGGGCAGTGGATATATGACCGAATGCATAAAAGAACTGCTGAGGTATATAAAAAAGAATAATCTTGCGAAACGAATTGAAGGTAGACACGATACGCAGAACATAAAAAGCGGTGAGGTTATGAAGCGATGTGGAATGACTTTTGAAGGAATAGCCCGTAAGTCTGGTGATAACAATTTTCATTCTCGATACGATATTGCTATCTATTCAATTTTAGATGAAGAGATAGAACTTTAAAAGGAGTGAAAAATGAAATACACAAACAAATATAAAAATATTATTGAAGAGAAATATAACAACTCTCAAGAAGCAGAAAGGGGAAATAGAATGGGAACGGAATATAAAATACGAAAAACAGAACTAAAAGACGCTGAACAGTTTGTGAAGTTAAACATTTTGGTTTGGCGATATGCCTACAAAGACATTTTTCCAGAAAGTGTGTTTGCTGAAAGAGAGAAAAGAGTTGAAAGAAATATTGAAAATTTTTCTAAGCACCAACTTGAAAATCCAAACGGAATAAGTTATATTGCGGAAATAGGTGGAAAAATCGTTGGAATTATGTCTGGATTATATTTGAGCTAAAATGCATATTATAAAGAACAAGGTTTTGCTGATTTGAAAGCACTATATATTCATCCAGACTTTCAACATCTTGGGATTGGAAGAGCCCTTTTTGATGCGTTTGTCAAAGAAATTAAAAAGAAAGGTATATCAAAGTTTGTCATTGGGGTTTTAAAAGACAATAAACAAGCGAGAAAAGCTTATGAAAAATGGTGTGGTAGACTTGATAAATATAGTCAACCTTTTGTTGTTAATGAAACGAACTATGCAGAAGTGTTTTACATCTACGACTTAACAAAAGAAAAAATCAATGAAATTTAAGTGAAATAGAAAATTCTTGACAATTTTTAGTGTTATGTTATAATAAAAGTAAAGCATAAAAGGATAGAGAATGGAAACCAGTAAATATTTGGGGAAAAAGGTTTTTGTGAAAATGGATAGACCGCTTGGAAGCAAACATCCAAAGCATAATTTTATATATTCTGTCAATTACGGTTATATACCAAACACAATTTCGGGTGACGGCGAAGAATTAGATGCGTATGTTCTAGGAGAACATAAACCACTTGATGAATTTGAAGGAGTTGTGATTGCTGTCATTCACAGAACCAATGACAATGATGATAAATTGGTGGTTATGAGAGAAGGACGAAATTACACAGATGACCAAATTCGTGCTCTTACTGAATTTCAAGAACAATATTTTCAATCGGAGATTATAAGAAGAGTTAAGGAAAAGTAGATTGTGCGATATTACAAAAAAGCAAACTTTGACGAACTTGGTGTTTTTGAGAAAATACTATAAAAAACAATTAAACAAAGATATTTGAAATTGAACGCTAATTATATTCTTTGTTTTGATAGATAAATGCATTTTAAATATTTGCCTTGTTTGAAAAATTGTTGTGGAGAAGCAACA
>CAZFRA010000035.1:0-2332 GCA_964521165.1 uncultured Lachnospiraceae bacterium | reverse complement strand
TCGTTAGTTAGTTGCATTTTTAATTACTAGACACGAAAATTAAAAATATATAAAAGCACGTTTTTACAAAAATAGTGGCGATTTGCAGTGTTTTATCGGCAAAAACGCCACTTTTTTACTACTGATAAGGGAATTGAATATGTCAAACTCAAATTGTAGTTTTTCGCTCATCTCAAAATGTAGTTATTTATGTCTCTTCGTCATAAATACTCTTCCCCTTAATTCTGTACGATAGACCATTTATTTTGATAATTTCACAATGATGAACTAGCCTATCAATAATTGCATTAGCAATTACGGGATCTCCAAAAACCTCACTCCGTTTAGAAAAGGTTAGGTTTGTTGTCAAAATTGTTGGTCTTTTTTCGTACCTCGCTGCAATTAATTGAAAAAATCCATAAGAGGCATCCTTATCAACTGGCAAATAACCAATTTCATCAATGATCAATAAAGTGTATTTCAAGTAATGCTTAACTACCTTTTCAACTCTATTTTCTTTCGATGCTTGTTTAAATTTTTCCATTAAATCAGCAAAATTCACAAAATACGTTGAGACACGTTGGCTAGCAGCTTCAATTCCTAGAGCAGTCGCTAAGTGAGTTTTGCCTGTTCCAGGTGACCCAACAAAAATAATATTCGATTTTCTTTCTAAAAAACTTAGCGATTGAAGATTCATGATTTGTTCTTTGTTAATTGAAGGTTGGTAGGAAAAATCAAAATCATTCAATGTTTTATGGAAAGGAAACGACGAAACTAATACATTAATCCTTTTAGCTCGTTCATCTTGAAAAAGAATTTCAGCAGCTAATAAGTCATTAAGTTTGTTAAAGAAGGATACTTCGTTGGAATCGTATTTTTCCCTGTTATATTCAAGCTCTTCTTTAATTTTTGATAATTTTAATGTGTCTAAGTTGTTTAAAATGTTTGCATAAACGCTCATGTTAATCTCCTAATTTGTCAAAGTAAGATAAGTTCATTTCACATTGTTTTCTGGTTAAATCATTATCTTTGAACTTCTGAAAAAATATTTCTTTATAATGTGATGAATCGTAATTAATTGGCTTAGAAGAAACGCTATGTTCAGCGATTTTACGACCTTCATAATATATTTCAAGTGTGTCGTTAACACATTGCAAAGTTACATTTTTGTTAATAAAATTTTTAGGTACGGAATATCTTTTTCCTCGGAAATTAATTAACGATTCTTTCGATACTTTTCTGTTCAACTTCGTATCATTGAAATAATCGATGAGAATATCGTAATTTGGTTCAGGATTTAGATATTCTTTTTCTTTTTGGAAACGGTCGATTGGTCTTTCTAAGGTGGTTCCATGAATTTCTGAATTGATCTTTTCCAAAAGTTTTCGCCCGATTATTATCAATTCTTCGAATGTATCGAATTCATAATTGTAAGCGTAAACTCTATTCATAAGGTTTGCTACCGACTCCACCTTGCCTTTAGTTTCGGGTCGATAAGCTAGACAAGCCTTAGGAACAAAGCCAGCATCATTTGCGAAATATTCAAACACTTTGTTAAAGACTGCGTTTCCAAATTGTGTTCTAGATTTGTCTACTACAGTCCTCATGTTATCGAAAAGTAGTTCTTTCGGAACGCCTTTAAAATATTTAAAAGCGTTAGTTAAACAATGAAACAATGTAGTTTGGGATCTGTCTAAAGTGATTTCGATATATTTTAGTCTTGAAAAGCCTAATACGGCCAGGAAAATATTGATTTCAAACTCTTCGCCAGCTCTATTAACAAGTGTAAGTTTCTCTTTCCAGTCAATTTGACATTGTAAACCTGGATTAGTTTCAAATCTTAGTATTGCTTCGGCAACTTTTTGTTCCCTAATTTCGCGACAAAACCTTTTTACAGTTGAATATGAACCTTTAAATCCATAATTGTCACACAAAACATCGAAAATAGCTTTTGCGTTTGCCTTTTCTTCTAAAAACTTATGTTTTATGACGTCCTCAAAACCATCAGTAATTTTGTTAATTTCTCTTGGTTTTCGAACAACAAGAACCGATGGATCATTCTTGTGATATCTTTTTACAGTTCGCCAATCACAATTGTATTGTCTTGCGATTTTTGAATAATTTACTTTTTGATTTTTCATTGATTTGGTAAACACTCCTAATAATTCATCTCTCATTAATGCCTCCTCATATAAATCTATGTTTATATGATAAAGGCTACTTACAAAAACCGACAATTTGAGATGACCTTTTTTCTACAATTTGAGTTTACCTTTTTCACATGTCTCCGATAAACTATAAAAAAGCAATCTTACAGGTTGCGTAAAAAGTAAAAATTTTGGGGTTCACAGGG
>CAZFRA010000034.1:0-2491 GCA_964521165.1 uncultured Lachnospiraceae bacterium | reverse complement strand
TTAATTATTTACAAGAAAAATTTATTTCTTTGATGAGTCTTGAAAAATTAGAAATGTTTGGCTTGTTGGCTGAAGAAACGAAAGAAGAACAAAAGCTTGGAAATAATATAAAAAACACTAAAAGTTTTAGAGAAACAAATAAAAAGACCTCTACGGTAGCATCACCCTTAAATAAAACAAACGGAACAGTTAAAACGCAGCACCCAATTGTAAATGAGAAAGAAAGATAAAAATTTTATATAACAAAATTCCTAATTAGTATTAACTTAACAATCAAAAAAATAAAGGTAAAGAGGGATTTTAAATATTTTATTCTACAATAAAAAAATTAAGTGGCACCAATGCCACTTTTTATTTTATTTCCACTTTAAAAGAACAAATGTGAGTATAAGACACCTTGTCAGTTCCCACTCAAGCCAACCACCCTGAAAGCCCCTAAAATAGGGACTTTTATTATTTCAAAATAACTTTTTAAAAACGCAAAAAACACCAAATGGGTGTACAAATTTTAAAAAAGGGTGTATAAAATTTGCCACTTTTTGACTAAATTTCTTCAACTTTTGAAAATCGCAATTTCCTAACTTAAACTAACTAAAACTGACTAAAAACTAGTAAAAAGGGTGTAAAAGGGTGTACAACTTTTTGCAATAAATAAGAGCCAGAATTTCTTCTGACTCTCTTACATTATTCAAACAAACTTGTTTGTTTTGGTGGATTGTATCGCACAATATATTCGTCTGGATTTTTCTCTTGTGGCAAAAGTTTCACATTTGGTGCAAGTTTGCGAAGGCAAAATTTATAATACACCTGTTTACCTGTTGGGCGAAGAAGTTTCACACAATCTTCAAGATATTTCGCCCAATCCTGCCATTTGTCAGCAGAACGATAGTTGTTGATTTTGCCGATTTTATAGTGGTCAACTGAGTCGTCTTCCAGCGTCTTTTGAATAAGTGCCAAACTTTCTTCTGGCTCAATGGTTGGTTCAAAAGAAGCAAAAGTTTTGATGCCATTATCGTGCAAAGTTTTTAATGTTTCCAATCTCTCGCCTGGCGTTGAAGCAAAAGGTTCCCATTCTTTTGATTTTTTCTCATCTAAAAAAGTAAGTGTTGTGCCAACTGTTATGCGGTCTCCAAACGCTTTGAAAATGTCTAAATCTCGAAGCATTTTCTTTCCACCTTTTGACAAAACTGCGACAGGCACATGATAGGCATTTAACATTTTTAAAACTGCTCGCGTTGTCGCTCCATCATCAGCAGAATCACAATAGCAATCTCCAACAAAAGACAAAAGCACCTGCTCGGTGTATGTATTTTTCTTTAAATCATTTTCCAAATTTTCCAAAAGATTTTTCCTTGGCTCCGGCTTACCAAAATAATCATCTCCACTTCTTTGCAGTGTGTGTGGAGCATAACAATATTTGCATCTATGACTACACCCTATGTAAATATTCAGTGCATACGGACTATATTCTCTTGCCATTCCTTTCGGTCTATAAATAACGCTCATAGTCAAATAATATCACAAAAGAGAAAAATTTTCCTACTAATTTACAATAAAATATATGAAACATATAGAGATAGTTTTTTTTAAATTTTTTAGTTGGATAAACTTCTTTCTTCTTCAGTATATGCAAGTTTTTCAACAAAATCTAAATGTTTTTGAAAGAAAAATTTGCTTTGATAAATTCTTTGTGTTTTAGGATCGTATGTTATTATATCTTTTTCTTTAAGATACTCATCCATTGGCTTTATGACTTTTTCTTCATCAAAAACTTTAACTGTTTTTGGCTGGTTCATTTTTGCAATCCATTCATCCAAAGCTTCTAAATCAAGTTCTGTAGGCATTGGGCCCGGATTTTCAACATATTTAGGATTTGGGATTTCTCTATAACAACCACAATCCAAAAGGAATTCTTCTCTTGTTATATAGAATGGTTTTTGTACATCTTGTGGTTTAAAATAACTGATTGCTTTATCAAACATTTCTGCTATTTCTTGTTCTGACATGTTTTCGGTTTTGAAGTCTATGCCAAAGCATTTTCTATATTGGTTGAAAATAAAATTTTCCGGATGTTGTTTTCTAAGCTTATCAAATATTGCTTGATTTTCATCTGAAAGTTTTTCAAGCAAAATATAAGAGTGTCCGCCATCATTTCTATTGCTACACATAAAAGTGAAGATGTTCATTGTCCATAATTTTTTACACGCGGCTAGCAATTCTGGAATGATGTATTCATTTGGATTGTTTATAACTTCTTCCATGTCAACATAAGTGTATTGATATTTTAATGTTTTCATCCCCATCTCCTTAAATTTTAATGATATTAATTCCCACTCCTTATAAGAATTATAACATATTTCTATTTAAATCTGTATATAATTTTTAAAAAATATTTGGTGTCGGAATAGATAAAAAATTGAGAAAGTAAATTTCTTAACTTTCGGTCTAAATCTTTATAAAACTATCCAAAACTGATACATTTGCAACAATT
>CAZFRA010000033.1:0-2907 GCA_964521165.1 uncultured Lachnospiraceae bacterium | reverse complement strand
TTCGATGAGATTTAAGAAGCATGAAGATGCTTTCATGGAGTTTTATAACAATGAAGAAGGAAGTCTTATGGGGTGAGCACTCTGTAAAGAGAATTGACAGCAAAAGGTAAAGCCTTTGTGGAATCGTTGAATGAGTAACACGTGGCAAAGCCGTTTTGAAAAACTTGCAATTCTCTAATACTATACCTACTTTTACCTACGGCAAAAGGTTGTTTTGATGTTGTTAATATGATGACAATCATTTTATTGTCCTTTGTCTTGAAGCTATTTTATACTAATTTAGGAATTCGCGAAAGTTAAGGAGAGAAAACTAAGATGCTGTCTCAAATCATTGAGAATACAGACCGCTTTATTTCATCCGTATCTAAAGATAAGCGGAAAAAATATGGTCAATTTTTCACGAATATGACCACAGCCATGTTTATGGCTTCTCTATTTGATTTTGACATTTCAAAATCAAATCTAAAAATATTGGATGCAGGTGCCGGAACAGGCATTCTTTCTGCCGCGGTTGTGCAAAGGTTGGTTGGAATCGGGTATCAAGGGCATATCCATATTACGTGTTATGAAACAGATAGCTTGGTTTTACCATTATTAGAAATTAACATGTCTATAATGATGGAGCACGCAGATATTTCATTCACAATTAAAAAAGAAAACTACATCACATCACAGAACTTTAACACAAGTACGCTATTCGGAGACAATGAAAGTCTCTATGATCTTGTCATTGGTAATCCCCCGTATTTGAAAATACCGAAAGATGCAAGTGAGGCTAAAATGATGTCAAGTGTGTGTTATGGAGCACCTAATCTGTATTTTCTATTTTGGACAATGGGTATCTATAATTTGAAAAAAAATCAAGAACTAGTTTATATTGTTCCTCGTTCATGGACATCAGGTCTCTATTTTAAAAAGTTTAGAGATTTCATGTTCGATAATTGTGTAATTACTGATATTCACCTTTTCAACAGCAGAGATAAAGTATTTAATAGTGAATCTGTTTTGCAAGAAACAATGATCATAAAGGTTAAGAAAACAACAGCAATTCCAAAGTCAATCAACATAACAACGTCATCAACATCAGATTTTTCGGATATTAGATGTTTTAAAACTCCATATGAGACCGTCGTAGCAAAAAACCGATTTGTATATCTTGTTACAAATGAAGAAGAAGCCAATGTTCTTAATGTCATTAACAGTTTTCATAATACGCTTCCTGACTTAGGACTAAAGATGCAAACTGGTATTATTGTGGATTTTAGAGCAAGGGATGTGCTGAGAGACAAAATTGAAGATGGTGCATATCCCTTATTGTATTCTCAACATATCAAGAGTGGTAGAGTGGTTTGGCCCTTAGGAAAAGAGGGTGAAGTGATAAAGACTGATAGAATTGGATATCTACAAAAAAATGGAGATTACTTATTGGTAAAAAGATTTACATCAAAAGAAGAAGATAGGAGGTTGCAATGTGGTATATATCTAAAGCAACAATATTCACAATTTAAATATATTAGCACGCAAAATAAGGTTAATTTTATAAAGTGCGATTCGCCATGTATTACGTATGGGCTTTTTGTATTGCTGAACTCAACTCTTTATGATAGTTACTATAGAATAATGAATGGCTCAACCCAAGTTAATTCTACTGAAATCAATCAGATACCTGTACCGGAAAGAAAAGTAATTGAAGAGATGGGTCGGGAATTGATGCACAAAGAATTATCAGTAGCGAATTGCAATAAAATCTTAAGCAAATGGATAAGATAGATTTAGCGAAACTGTTATTAGAACAAGTAAATATGCCTGTTAAACAACAAAGTAAGATTTGTTGTTTAACATTACTTGCTATGGCAAATTTGAGAAAAGATACTCCTTGTTATCAAGCTACTAATGAGTGGATTCGTATTCATGATGTTATCGTTTTTATAAGAGAACATTATGGTATTGTATATGCTGAAAACTCAAGAGAAACATTCCGTAAACAAGCTATGCACCCGTTTAGAATGGCTGCTTTGATAGAGGATAATGGTAAAGCAACGAATAGTCCTATTTATCGTTACCGTATTACAAACGAATTTTTAAGAGTTATACAAGATACGAGCGAAGTTGAGGGATGTTTGTGTGAAAATAATATTTCTCTATCTCATTTTTTAGCACGTCACGATACGTTATCGAATCTTTATGCCTCAAAGAAGAAAATGCAAAAGATGCCTGTGAAAATAAACAATAAAGATTTTACGTTCAGTCCTGGAAAACATAATCAATTACAAAAGGCCATTATAGAAGAATTTGCTCCTCGTTTTGCGCCAAATTCAGAGTGTTTGTACGTAGGTGATACCATTAAAAAAGATATGGTGAAAAATGTAGATAAACTATCTCAGCTTGGCTTTGAAATTACCTTGCACGACAAAATGCCAGATGTTGTTCTCTATTGTGAGGATAAGGATTGGATTTATTTTGTGGAATCTGTTACATCGGTAGGACCAATGGATCCAAAACGGATATTAGAAATAAATGCCATGACTAACAAAGTTACATCAAAGAAAATTTATGTAACGGCCTTTCTTAACTTTCAAGCGTATAAGAAGTTTTCGGAGCAACTTGCTTGGGAAACTGAGGTTTGGATTGCTGATATGCCTGACCATATGATTCACCTTAATGGAGACAAGTTTTTGGGGCCTCGCCAATAAGAATTTCGTTCCAACTTCGTAAGCAATTATTGTTAAGCATACGATGTATGCGAGTTTGTCGAAAGAGAGGTTAACTTTCTCTATTTTTTTGTCATTTCAAAATATCTATTTGATAAGTTCCTCCTTTACAAATTCCAAATAAATGGCCCCCCTGAAAAACCGTTGCTTTATTCCTCTATCTTCTTTAACTTTGTCGGTTCGGCTGGTCCGTGTG
>CAZFRA010000032.1:0-4741 GCA_964521165.1 uncultured Lachnospiraceae bacterium | reverse complement strand
GTCTTTCCAATATCGTCGGAAAAAGCGAACGACAAAGATGAGCAAATTTTTCGCCGTAGTGCCTTTTTATCCATTTTAAATCTTCATTTTCCATTTAACCATATACCCTTTTTAAAAGATATTTTTTATCTTGTGTAAAAAATCCAACAATGTTTGATTCTTTCACATCCAAATCGTTATCATCTAAAATTTCAAAAGAATATGAATCGGAATAATCTTCAAATCTTTTGTTAAGAAGATTTTCGTTTAATAGAAGGATGTCGCCAACCTTTGGTTTAACATCATAAAATGTCAAAACGAAACTATACTCTTTTTTACTATCATTATCTTGCAAAATATATTCGTTAAATTTTTTTATTTCTTTAATCTTCAATATCCTATCCATACCTTCTCCTATCTTAATAGTACCACAAAAAGAAAACATTGTCAATAAGTAAAAATGAATCAAAGTTGTGTAAATGGCTTGCAAAAGAAATTTCGACATTGCATCAAAGTTCAAAGCAAAAAATCTTAAAAATCGATAAGATTTTCAATTTGTATAGGTTTCAGCAATGGTGTTATAGACATTTTAACTATAAGATTTTTTTAAAAATCTTTTATTAACTTTAACTTTGTTTTCAGTCATTATAACAACAATTTTTCTATATCCAAACAAGAAAACTGTCAAATTTAATAATATAAAATTAATTTTTTAACACTTTTTTCACTTTTTTAATAAAGTAATAATGACGAATATCGTCAAAAGGAGTATTTATGACTTGTTTTACTAAATGTGGAAACGGGTGTTGTCCAAACTCGCCAAGACCTATTTTTGTTTTTGGAAATTGTTCCACATCAAACGATGTTGTCAATCCGATTATCCCTTCTTCATTCGGATTTTTTGAAAATACACTTGGTGGCACAGTGGCAGCCGATGAAATTATTCCGGTCTCTCTGTCATCTTCTCGCGGCGTAAATGTGACAGCGAGCACAACGACGGCAGGAGCGGTAAACTTGGTTCCAGGCACCTATGAAATCACCTACTTTGTCAATGGCACAATACCTGCTTCGACGGTTATGAGTGTTGCTTTGAGCGCAAATGGAACAGAAATTGCCGGCTCAATTTCGACAGTTTCTGGAACAGCAGGCAACCAAGTTACAGTTTCGAAAACGATTGTTTTGACTGTAACCGCGAACACCACTCTTCAACTCACAAACACAGGCAGCGACAGTTTGACAATTTCAAACGCAAACATTGTTGTAAAAGAAATGTAGCCTGCTTTTCAAAACTCTATTTTTACGGCTAAAACTTCCAACTTCAAAACTTATTAACATCGATAGGTTAAAAAATCACAACGCTTTGTTGTGATTTTTTACATAGATTTGACGAAAAAAATTAAAAATTGCAAAATTTTATCGATTTTTTTTGAAAAAAATTAAAAATTTTTTACTTTTTTCTTTGACAAAACATTTTTGATTAGATACAATAGTTATATATAAATCTTTCTTAACGGGCTAAAATTTGATAAACTACACATACTATAAAAGGGGTGCGATATGGGCAAATTTTTTAATGAATATGAACAAATTGCGTATCTAATGTTCAAGGCATCCGGTGGCAACCCGTATTTAGTGCAAGAAGTCGTCGAAGAAAGAAATAAAATAAGAGAAATGGCAAGAGAAAGAAAAGGAAGAGAATTGTAAGGTGAAAGTTAAAGCAATTGTGCTTAAAGGGCAAAACGCAAAAGAGAAGGATAAAAATATTCTTCTTTTTTCTCTTGAAGAAGGAAAATTTTGGGCAACTTTGAAAGGTGTGCGTGGTGAAAAAGCAAAACTGAAATATGCAAAAGAGCCGTTTTGTTTTGGCGAATTTATTGTGGAAGAAGGAAAGGGGGCAAAAATTATTACATCAGTAGATATTATTGAACCTTTCGACGATTTAGCTCAAAATGTGGATAAATATTTTGAAGGAAATGCGCTTTTGGAAATTATAAACGAACTTAAATTTGACGCCGAGCGCGTGCCAATATTTCTTTCTCTCATCAAAGCGTTAAAAATTTTAGCTTTTCATAAAGCATCAAAATTTGCCTGCATACTAAAATTTATGACCGATATTTTTGATATTTACGGACTAAAACTATACACACCAAAATGCACATCGTGTGGCGCACCACTTTTCGAAATTATTTTGATAAACTATCAAGTCGGCGAACTGTGTTGTAAGGCTTGTCAAACCTTTCAAAGCGAGCAAATCAGCAAGGGTGAATATCAACTTCTCAAACTTATCTCCACCAATGACTACGACAAACTTCCAACGATAAAATTTTCGGAAGAGTTAGGATTGGGTTTGTTAAAAATTTTAGTAAAAAATTTTGCATATCGATTTGATAAAAATCTTAAATTTATTGGAATATTAAATTAAAAATAGGCAAAAAATGCCTATTTTTTAATTTTATCGCCATATATTTACGATTTTTTAGCAATTTTTAATTTATTTTATATTTTTTATTTTTTTAATAAATTTTTATATATAATTATTCCATTTATTTTTTCCTTCTATGTCTTGTAAAAATAACTTTAATACTTGCTTAATTCATTCACAGAAATATCTTCAATCTTGCCTTTCTTCATCTCAAAGCGAACAATTGTTTTCTTCTCTAAATTTTCAACAATAAATTCTTCAAGTGAAAGCGGATAAAAATTAGACACATTTCCAAAAAAGTTCGCTAAATCCGTTTCTTCAATTTTTCGCAAATTATCACCTAGAAAATTTTTGGCAAACGAAACATCTTTCACTTTCAGCGCTTCTAAAAAGCGATATGCCGTCATATCATCTTCCAAACCATTCTGCTCACACTCAAACTCGCATTTCTCAATTTTGACAGTATCGGTCGAAAGTTTATATATACAACTCTTTTTCCTATTCTCGACATCGTTGAGATTATCGTAAATTTTTATCAAATCCTTCTCAAACTCAATCTTGTCGCCTTTGAAGCGATAAAGCCTATTCTTTTTCATATTAAAAGCAAAAACACTTTTCTCATCAAACTCCACGCAAGCAAAATTTTCCACTTTGAAAACTTGATAATTCTCAAAAGGTGACTCCAACTCGCACTTGACAATACACCGCGAATTTTCAAAAATAAGATTTGAAAATGAAATTTTTATCTCACATTTATCATCACCAAACAATAAACTCTCTTTCATAAGCGTGTCGACTTTGTCACCCTTATTTAAAAAAATCAACTTTTCACCGCCCAACTCAAAAACAGAATATCTCGTGCAGTCTTTTAAGTCGTTTAGATTGATATAAAAAGGAATATTTCTCCGGCTATAACTAATTGGATAAACAAAGAGATTCTCTTCTTCTTCAATCTCTAATAAATCATTTTCATTAATATCAAATGAAAAGTTGTCATTTTTTACAAGACACGGATAACTAGATTTCAATTTAATCTTCATAACTTATGATATGTAAAAAAATTTTTATAAATTCTTTAAAATTAAGTAAAATATCAAAAATATTAAAAAAAATCGAAAAAACTGTAAAAAAATAAAAATAAAATAAAATTAAATATTTTTTTCTTCGTATTTTTCTATCAAAAAATATTACGCAAAAAAATCCGATAACGGCTCGGAAAAACAATAAAACGCCTTTTTCGACAAAATACAAAATTATTTCACAATTTACTTTTTGTTATATTTTTTCATATATAGTATAATTTCTCTTGTTTGGAGGGGAATTATGAGAAATGATATTTTAAAAAACTTCGCACTTCGCGCAAAAAAGAAATTGCTCGGACAAGAAAAAGAAAAAGTCACGGCAAAATTTAAAACTATATCAATTGAAGACGACGCTTTCAAAGAAAAGGTGGAGTATTTACTTTCTAGGGAAGAAGAAATTTTCAATCCTATACATTTTTTAATGGACGATAAAATTTTGAAAAATATGGACGAAGCAAGTCGAGAAAGGTATTTGTTCTCAACTATCGACAAATACAATCGCTTCAAAAACGAAATTTTAGAAGAAAGAAGTTGTTGACACTTTTTTCTTTTCTTACATATCTATTTGTATGAATAATTTTGATTTAAAAAATAATGTGAAAATTGACAAAAACGTCAAAATAATTGGAAACTGTCGCTTTGGTGTTAATGTGAAAATTATCGGCAATTCAATTATTGAAAACAGCATAATTGAAGACAACTCCACCGTCACAAATTCAGTAATTACCGATAGTCGCGTCGGCAAAAATTGCACAGTCGGTCCATATTCCAATTTGCGAAAAGGAAGTCGCGTTCACGACAATGTCAAAATCGGCGCTTTTGTTGAGATAAAAAATAGCGAAATTGGCGAATATAGTAAAGCCCCTCATCATATTTATATCGGCGACGCCAAAATTGGCAAGCGCGTAAATATTGGCTGCGGCGTTATTTTCGCGAACTACGACGGCAAGACTAAAAAGGAAAGTTTTGTTGGCGACGATGTTTTTATCGGTTGCAATGTCAATATTGTGGCGCCTGTTAAGATTGCTGATAAAACATATATTTGCGCCGGAACAACGGTAACAAAAGATACCAATGTTGGCGATTTTGTTATCGGGCGCGTTCGACAAGAAAACAAAAAACGCGGATAAATTTTTAAAAAAACGCATAAAAAGTGCGAAAAAATAAAAAATTTTATCAGGTTTATTTTTCTCGGTTAACTTTTGCAATAAAAAAAAGAGTGAAGGGTATTCACTCTCTTTTTTACATTAAATAGTTT
>CAZFRA010000031.1:239-5156 GCA_964521165.1 uncultured Lachnospiraceae bacterium | reverse complement strand
TCAATAATTCTCTTGCATGCTTGGTCAATAAGTGAGTGTTCATAGGCTTTAAGTTTAATTCTCATTCTTTGTGTTGCCATTTAATTATACCTCCTGTAATAGCATCCCGAAATGTTGCATTTCCACACATTAGATGTCTTTTTAAGAATTTTTCCCACAATAAACTTCTCTCAAACACTACCCCGTGTGTGTCGCGCTGTTAGACTTAAAAAAATGTCATTTCGGTCACCCTAGCATCTTTGGCTAGGATTTGGTCCACACAAATTTTCTTTCCACTGCACGATAAGTGTAAATAACCATGTGTTTCGCCCCATAAATAACAGCATACACATTATAGCAAACCAATCCGCGTTTTGTCAACAGTTTTTCAGAAATATTTTTCAATTTTTAAAATTTTTTTGTTACGAAATTTAGAAGATGATTTGTCGTTTTTGTATACTTTCAAAAAATATTAAAAACGCTAAATCAATTTAAACAAAATTTTAATATCTAGAATGAAAATTTATATTATTGTTTATATACAAAATACTTAGCGCAAAAAAATAAAAAATAGACAAAGAAAAGGCAAGATTTAGATTTTGGTTTGTAAATTCTTATAACTTTATTCATCAATTTTAAAGTTTTTATTTTAAAACAATAAATAATTTTAGGCAAAAAGTGTAAAAACAACAAAAAAAATCGCATTTTTTGCGATTTTTTAATCTTTTTTGATTTTTTTATTGCCTTTCTCTTCTTTCATATGACTTCACTGAATTATCAATTGACTTCAACATAAGGTCAAATTCTGTTAACAACCCACGGTCTAAATCACCTTCTTCATCACGCAATGCAGTCAAGCAAATCCCCTTCGTGAAAGATGCAAGTGCCGCTGATTGCACCGAGTTGATGTATTCTTGTTTGTAAAATCTTGGCGTCATTCCATCCGATGTCTTTTTGTTATAAAAAGGATTTATCCCGGCCTTAAACAAGCTGACAAAATCAAAAATACATTCTGACGGTGACAATGTTTTTTTAGATTGAAGATTGTAATCACTAACCTTATTATAAGTTTCAACGAGCGTATTGTAAAATGCCATATCGATAATTTCTTGCAAATTTATATCGTACGCTACCATTTCTGAGATGTTTTGTTCGACAAGTGCCATTCTTGAATCGACCATTTTGGCAGTTCGTATAGTTTTTGTTGGCAAATATCCACGATATATCATCTTTTTTCTATCCATTGAGAAATTTTCCGCCTTCAAAATAACAGAACTATCTTCCATCAAATAATTATCATCATAAGGATTTCCTATCACTTTTGTGAGTTTGATATAGTTTTGTTTATCTTGCGTGCCAACCACAGGAATACAAACAACATCGCCATAATTAAGACCACTTGTTGCGTCATAAACAACTCCGTCTTTTCCAAGAACCTTCTTACTCCTTGTTATTATCATATTTCTCTCCCAATATTATTATACCACACACACCATCATTTGTCAACTCTCATCGCCTATCGAATCTTTCAAGTTTTCGAGTGAAAACATATTTTTGAAGGTATTATTTGTTTTATATAATTTATTGAATGTGCCAGTATCGATAATTTTGCCGTTTTCCAAGAAATATATCTTATCGACATTTTTAATTGTGGACAACCGATGTGCCACAATCACAATCGTGCTTTTACCTTTCAGCCCATCAATACAATGTTTGATATGCTCTTGTGCGAAGTTATCGAGTGAACTCGTGCTTTCGTCAAAAATGATAATACTGGATTTTCGAAGCAGCGCTCTGGCAATCGCCAATCTTTGCCTTTGCCCACCGGAAAGTTTAATTCCACTCTCGCCCACCACTGTTTCAATGCCATCAGGTAAAGAGTTAATAAATTCCTCGAGAAATGAGTCCTTCAAAACTTGCCTAATCTCTTCATCTGTGGCATCCTTTTTGGCAAGCAAAAGATTTTCTTTAATACTCATATCAAAAATATACGGAAATTGATTGACAAGAGAGATTGTTTTTCGCAAAGTTTCTTTATCCAAATCTTTGATATTCACATCATCAATTAAAACCTCGCCTTCATCTGTTTCTAGTATTTTCGCGATAAGAGAAACAATTGTCGATTTACCGCTTCCACTTCGTCCCACAAATGCGACGGTGGTGTTCGGCTTGATTTCAAAAGACAAATCTTTCAATACCTGATTTTCGCTTTTGAGAACTTTGTCAGACAACCCTGTTTTCTTGTCTTCTTTATAGTCATATGCTTTGTAATTAAAACACACATTCTTGAATTTTATATTTCCATCGACTTTATCAAGATGAACATTACCAAATTTTTCAACAACATATTCGTTATCGTCAAAAAGTTGCTTAATTCTGTTAATCGATAATTTCACTTCAACAACAAGTTCGGATAGATAAGAAATATAATATGGTAGCGAAAGGAGCGCACTGCTGTTCGAAAAAATTATCATAAAGACGGACACTGTCAAAAGTTCTCTTTGCATCAAAATGATGCCAAGCAGGAATGTGCCATAGATACCAACTTGCAAAAAGATATTGCGAGCAAAATTAAAACCATAATTACCAAAGGAAGTTTTTTTGTTTTGTTTTATATATTCTTCTTGTCTTTCATCCACAATTTTACTTAATTTATTTTCTAGACCGGATGTTTTGATATCTTTTTCACTCTTAACAATTTCGTTTACAATAGAATAAATTGAATCGTTCAATTTCATCGTCTTTCGCCTATTTCTCTTTATAAACTTCAACCTAAACACATCAATAATGCTACCAATGATAATTATACCTAAAATAATCAATGCAACAAACCAACTCAAAACGGCAATATAGACAAGCACGATAATCGCAGAAATAATGCTGCCGATATACCCAATAAAACCATCGAGTTGCTCAATAGTTCGGCTTGTGTCATTAACAATTCTCTGTGTAAACTCTCCAGTTTTGTGGTCGGCATAAGTCGCTGAACTCAATTTAAACGCTTGCCTAACACAATTTAACCGAATTTCTTTTATTATTTTCAAGGAATATATTTTATATACAGTATTGAGCAATAATCCATTTAATAATATCACAATCAACAAAATTATGCTGATGAGTAGATATAAAATGCTTTTTTCGTAGTCAGCTTCTGTGATGTAAGTCAAAACATTTGCAAGAGAAATTGTTAATGCAACATTTACAACAATCTTAATGAGATATAAGAAAAAATACAGCAAAATTGCACCCCAATATTTTTTAAAGTATGGTGCCAGAACAAATGGGTTTTTAATAACTTTCTTTTTACTCATCATTTTTTATCCTATTTAAAAAATATCAAAAAAACTTAAAAAATAAAAATTTTGTTTAAATTGGAGTTTTTATCACTCGCATAATTATTTTGTGCACATCCACTTTTTTATTCTTTCGTTTGCGCCTTATTATTTCAACCGCAGAGATATATAGCGCGTAGCCTACCGCAAAAACTGGAAAAATTACCCATATGGTAGATGGTATTCCTGACACGGCAGGTTTGTTGATATAAAACGCTGTGCTGTAGCCAATAACATAAATAAGAAAGGTACCAAAGGTTATATATGCCAAAAAACCAATTATTATATTTTTCCACTTTTTATATGTTGGCGTGAACCAACCAACAAGTTGCACCAAAACGCAGAGATAAAAACTTAATGCGTGGTGCAGAAGCCCCGACCAAACTATTGGGTGCATAAATGTGTCGTAGGAAGTTATAAAATCAGGATACAAAATTGTGATCAGCCCACCAACAAATGCAACATAGCAAACATAATGCAAGACACTGTTATTTTTTCGTCCAAACAACACTGCAAGCCCTAAAACAAAACTGTTTAACCCGCAAAAACTATTTGGTAGAATTCTATAAAATTGGCCGTTCTTGATAATAAGTTCAATTCGATTCCACAAAACGAACAAGAACAACAATGCGCCAATACATCGAACAATAATACTCTTTGTTTTCTCATTTTTTGCATATTTTTTAATCAATACCCACGAAATTATAGCAAAAACAAAAAATATAACAAGAAAAATTATGTGTTCTGTGCCAAAAATTTTTAACATACCATTCCCTTTTAAACCTTTATCAATATATCACAGTTTATTGAAAAAAACAACCCATTTCTCGATATTTTAATCAATTGGGAAATTTGTTTATAAAAAATGAAAAAAATTGCAAAAATTATTGACAAATATATCTCATTTTTGTTAAAATGTGTAGGTAACCGTTGATATTCCTCAGTAGCTCAGTGGTGGAGCAGGCGGCTGTTAACCGCAAGGTCGTAGGTTCGAATCCTACCTGAGGAGCCAAAAAGAAAAGTGTGACAAATCGTCACGCTTTTTTTATGTGCAAGACCTTGCGACATCTCGCAGAGATGTGCTTGCATTCGCAAGCGTTAACAGCCCGCAGGCTGATCTCGCAGAGTATGTAGCAAAGCGAAATTAAACCGCAAGGTCGTAGGTTCGCCCGTTCCGGCGGGGCAGATTAAACTCTGCCCGTTCGATGCGGAAAACAAGCACACCAGCTTGTTTTCTATTCCGCTCTCACCAAAGCACCCTCACGCGGATGCTTCTACAAGGCTTTCCAAAAATGCCTGTCATTTTTGGAAAAAGGAACAAACAAGCGAATGATAAGAATTTTGCTCACTGGCAAAATTCGAAATGAAGCGCTGTTTGTGACGCAAACCGGCAGTGTTCTTAGACAACTTGTTGTCGCATCGCCACGCACACTTATTCTCTCCGGCGATTTTTTCCGGGCGGCACGGAAAGATGCTTGCATTCGCAAGCGTTTGCGACAGCAAACTGAACACTGCATTTTTCTATACGCACTTAATTAAATAGAAAACAAAAAAGCACCCTCACGCGGATGCTTCTACAAGGCTTTCCAAAAATGCCTGTCATTTT
>CAZFRA010000031.1:0-139 GCA_964521165.1 uncultured Lachnospiraceae bacterium | reverse complement strand
TTCTATACGCACTTAATTAAATAGAAAACAAAAAAGCACCCTCACGCGGATGCTTAAATGGTAAACCGGCAGTGTTCTATCTTTCCGGGCCGTCGCCAGCCAAGTATTTTCGACGATGAGAAGCTTAACTTCTGTGTTC
>CAZFRA010000030.1:0-5278 GCA_964521165.1 uncultured Lachnospiraceae bacterium | reverse complement strand
AGCATATTTTTTTTTTTTTTTTTTCGCGTCATTTTTATAGAAATGCAAAAGCGTTTCTTATGACAAATCCAATTCACGATTTAAAACTGAAAATTTTGATAAAAGGAGAATGAAATGCCAACATTTAACCAATTAGTTAGAAAAGGTCGCAAAACTTTTGAAAAGAAGAAAAAGGCTCCTCTTCTTGAAGAGTGTCCACAAAAACGCGGTGTTTGCCTTTCAGTTAGAACTGCAACACCTAAAAAACCTAACTCTGCTCTTCGTAAGATTGCCAGAGTGAAACTTTCTAATGGTCAAGAAGGAACTTGCTACATTCCGGGTATCGGTCACAACCTTCAAGAACATAGCGTTGTGCTTGTTCGTGGCGGACGTGTTAAAGACCTTCCAGGTGTGCGTTATCACATCGTTAGAGGCACTTTGGATACTGCTGGTGTTGCCAACAGAAAGCAAAGTCGTTCAAAATATGGTGCAAAAAGACCAAAGAAATAATTTGATTTGAAAATTTGATAAAAGGAGAATAAAAAAATGCCAAGAAGAAAATGTGCGGTTAAGAAAGATGTTCTACCTGATCCAATTTACAATAACAAAGTTGTCACCAAACTTGTCAACCAAGTTATGATGAGTGGAAAGAAAGGGCTTGCACAAAGAATTGTTTATGGCGCATTTGATATTGTTAAAGAAAAAACAAGTCTTGAACCATTGGATGTTTGCTTAACAGCAATCGAAAATGTTAAACCACAACTTGAAACAAAAGGTCGTCGTGTTGGGGGCGCAACTTACCAAGTACCAATCCCAATCAGACCTGAAAGACGCCAAACACTTGCTATTCGCTGGATTGTTAATAACGCAAGAAAGAGAACAGGGGAACGCAATATGGATGCCAAACTTGCTGGTGAACTTATTGATGCTTATAACTCAACTGGTGCATCAATCAAGAAAAGAGATGAAATGCATAGAATGGCTGAAGCAAATAAAGCATTTGCTCACTATAATTGGTAATTGCTTATGACAATCTATGATAAGAGAATGTTCGAAGCATATCGCCAAAGTGTAGAAAAAGCAAACAAAGACTTGCCAAGTGAGGAAGAAAAAAGAAAGAAAATTTTAATGGCGATATATAGGAATAAATATGGCTTACCTAAAGAAAATTCCCAGAAAGATGATGGAATTTCTAAATAAATTATAATCCATTAATTGAGGAGGAAAATATGGCAAAATTCCTATCAAGTCTCAGCGACTCAGAAATTGAAAAAATGGTTTTAAATGCCGTTATAGAAAACTATCCAGAACAATGGCATTCTTCGATATTTTGTGAAATTTTGAGATGCGAATATAAAAGAGTGCGTGAAAAACCAGAAATTGTCAAAAATTATTGTGTAACTGATAAAGATGGAGAACCTTATACATTTATATTGCCAGAAATTGAGAAAATTGAGTATAAAGGGAAGGCAGATGCTGATACAATTTATTTAAAATTAATTAAAGTTAATCCGAAAACATTAAAACAGGGAAAAATTGGATATGTTTCTTTAAGTGATTTTTCTTTAGATTTTACCAATCTAATTTTAAATGAAGGATATAAAAAGAATAAAAACTTAATTGCTTCAGATTTTCCACAACTTGTTCACAAAAAAGATATACTTCACTTTAATACATCTAAGGAAGAAGTTGAACAAAGTAAAAAAGCTCAACAATTATATGTTACTTTTATGGAAAACAATTATAATTTTGGGAAAAAATATAAAGAAGAATATGAAACAAAAAATAATTTCATAGCAGATTGTTTAAAAAAATAGAAAATTTAAAAAGGAGAAAATTATGGCTACCGATTTAAGAATGGTTAGAAATATCGGAATTATGGCTCACATTGATGCTGGTAAAACAACAACAACAGAAAGAATTTTGTTCTACACCGGCAAGAGTCATAAAATCGGCGAAGTTCACGACGGCGAAGCAACAATGGACTGGATGGCTCAAGAACAAGAAAGAGGTATCACAATCACTTCTGCCTGCACAACTTGTTTCTGGAAAAACCATAAAATCAACATTATTGACACACCGGGACACGTGGATTTCACAGTTGAAGTTGAGCGTTCTTTAAAGGTTTTGGATGGTTCTGTGCTCGTTCTCTCAGCAAGAGATAAAGTTCAACCACAAACTGAAACTGTTTGGCGTCAATCTCAAAAATATAAAGTTCCAACCATAATTTATGTTAACAAAATGGACAGAGATGCTGCCGATTTCTTTGGTTGCGTAACTTCCATTGAAGAAAGATTGAAAACAAAAGCGCTTCCAATCCAAATGCCAATTGGAGAAGCAGACACATTCTCAGGTATCATCGACCTTCTCGCAATGAAAGCAGAAGTTTATGAAGACGATTTAGGAACCGTTATTGATGTCACTGATATTCCTGCTGAATATTTGGACAAAGCGCAAAAACTTCACGATGAAATTGTGGAAAAAATTGTTGAAACAGACGACAATCTTCTCACAAAATATTTTGATGGTGAAGAAATTTCTGTTGACGAACTCAAAACGGCAATCAGAAATGCAACAATTTCAAGAGCGTTAACACCAGTGCTTTGCGGTTCTTCTTACAAGAATAAAGGTGTTCAAATGCTTTTGGATGCAATGGTAGATTATCTTCCATCTCCACTTGACATTGAACATATCGAAGGTGTCAATCCAGACACTAACGAAACTGAAACAAGAGCGCCAAGTGAAGATGCTCCACTTGCTGGACTTGCTTTCAAAATTATGACAGACCCATTTGTTGGTCGTCTTGCCTTCTTCCGTGTGTATTCTGGAAAACTTACCTCTGGAAGTTATGTTTACAATGCAAACAAAGGCGAAAAAGAAAGAGTTGGGCGACTTATTCGTATGCACGCTAACCAAAGAGAAGAAATCAAAGAAGTTGGAGCAGGAGATATTGCCGCAATTGTTGGTCTTAAAGATACAATCACAGGTGAAACACTTTGCGACGAAAAACATCCAATCGTTTTGGAAAGTATGGATTTCCCTGAACCTGTTATCAGTATGTCTATCGAACCAAAAACTAAACTTATGCAAGAAAAAATGGTGCTTGCACTTGTTAAACTTGCAGAAGAAGACCCAACTTTCAAAACTTATACAAACCAAGAAACTGGTCAAACAATCATCGCCGGAATGGGCGAACTTCACCTTGAAATTATTGTTGATCGACTTCTTCGTGAATTTAAGGTGGAGGCAAATGTTGGTGCTCCGCAAGTTGCTTACAAGGAAACAATCAAAAGAAAGGCTCACGCCGAAGGTAAATTTATTCGCCAAAGCGGTGGTAAAGGTCAATACGGTCACTGCGTTATCGACATCGAACCAGTTCCAGCCGGAACTCAACTTGAAGATAATGAAAGATTTGTTGATAAAACTGTCGGCGGTTCCATTCCAAAAGAATATATTCAACCTGTCTTTAACGGCATAAAGGAAGCAGCAAAGAATGGTATTTTGGCAGGATACGAAGTTGTTGACTATAAAATCACCCTTCTCGACGGTTCTTACCACGAAGTTGACTCTTCCGAAATGGCGTTCAAAATTGCTGGCTCAATGGCGTTCAAAGACGGCTGCGCAAAAGCAGACCCTGTCCTTTTGGAACCTATTATGAGAGTGCAAGTTGAAGTGCCTGATGATTATCTTGGAACGGTTATGGGCAACATCACTTCTCGCCGTGGAATTTTGACTGGAAACGAAACAAGACCTGGCGTTCAAATCGTAAATGCCGAAGTTCCACTTGGAGAAATGTTTGGTTATGCCACCGACCTTCGTTCTCAAACACAAGGTCGCGGAACCTTCACAATGGAATTTTTGAAATATTCTGAAGTTCCAAAGAATATTGCAGAAAACATTATTGGACAAAGAAAAAAGGCGGAATAATTTGATTTTTTGTTCCAATTTATGCAATTTTGTCTAGTTTAGCAATTAAAAAATGAAAAACTTAAAAAAAAGTGAAATATTCACTAAAAATTTGTTAAAATCGTTTTGATTTTAAAAAAAAATATGCTATTATAGCGTTGTAGAATTAAAAAAAGGAGATTTTAAAAATGGCTACAGGAAAATATGATAACACCAAACCACACGTCAACATAGGAACAATTGGCCACGTTGACCACGGTAAAACAACCTTAACAGCAGCAATCACAATGGTTTGTGCTGCAAAAGGTAGAGCTCAAAAGATGAGATATGACGAAATCGATAAGGCTCCAGAAGAAAAAGCAAGAGGAATTACGATCAACACAGCACACGTTGAGTATGAAACAGACAAACGTCACTATGCTCACGTAGACTGCCCGGGACACGCAGACTATGTTAAAAATATGATTACAGGTGCTGCTCAAATGGACGGTGCAATCCTTGTTGTTGCCGCAACTGATGGTCCAATGCCTCAAACAAGAGAACACATCTTGCTTGCAAGACAAGTTGGCGTTCCATATATCGTTGTGTTTATGAACAAAACTGATCAAGTTGATGATCCAGAACTTATTGATCTCGTTGAAATGGAAATCAGAGAACTTCTTAACGAATATGGTTTCCCAGGAGATGAAACTCCTGTTATCAAAGGTTCTGCACTCAAAGCATTGGAAGCAGCTCAAGCTGGAACAATTGATGATCCTGCTTGCAAGTGTATTGATGAACTTCTTGACGCAGTTGACTCTTATATTCCAGAACCTGTAAGAGATGTTGATAAACCATTCCTTATGCCTGTTGAAGACGTTTTCACAATCACAGGTCGTGGAACTGTTGCAACCGGTAGAATTGAAAGAGGAAAAGTTAAAATTAACGACGTTGTTGAAATCGTTGGTATGGGTTCCAAGAAACAAACAGTTGTAACTGGTGTTGAAATGTTCAGAAAAACTGTTGATGAAGGTATTGCTGGATACAATGTCGGCATTCTTCTTCGTGGTATTCAAAGAACAGAAATCGAAAGAGGACAAGTTCTTTGCAAACCGGGTTCAATTAATCCACACACAAAATTCACTGCTGAAGTTTATGTGTTGAAGAAAGAAGAAGGTGGTCGTCACACTCCATTCTTCAATGGTTATAGACCACAATTCTATTTCAGAACAACCGATGTTACCGGAACAATTGAACTTGAAAAAGGCGTTGAAATGGTAATGCCTGGTGATAATGTTAAGATGACAATCTCTCTTATCACACCAATCGCTATTGAACAAGGACTTCGTTTCGCTATTCGTGAAGGCGGAAGAACAGTTGGTTCTGGTGTTGTTTCTTCAATCATTGAGTAATT
>CAZFRA010000029.1:0-6004 GCA_964521165.1 uncultured Lachnospiraceae bacterium | reverse complement strand
TTTGTGTAAAAACATAAAAACTCAAATACAAAAGATACAAAGTGAAATGTTAGAAAAAATATTGCTTAAACCAAAAATTAAAAGATAGTTAGGCAATATTTTTTTTAACGCATTTGACTTTTTCTGTTTTTACGCTTTTTTGGTGTTTTGCCGAAAGAAAGCAAAACATCGGCTTAAAAGGAAGTTAAAAGTAAGGCTTATATTAATTGTTGTTTGGCTAAAATTTAGAGAATTTGGGGAAAAGTTAAGGTTTTGTATAGGTAAATTTTCTAAACATATAAAAAGTTTTAATGTATGCTTAAACCGAAAACAAAATTCGGAGGCAAAAATGAAAATTGAAGATGTTATAAATGCAGAAATAGAAAGATTGAGCAAGAAATTCAACAAAGATTATCTTGACATCAAAGATGTTATGCAAATCACTGGACTTGGCAGAGACAAGGTCAGAGAAATTTTTAATTCTAAAAACTTTCCACTCTCTAACTACGGACATAAGCAAACTGTCAGTATAATGGCTTTCGTTATCTGGCAAATTAACAATAACACAAAAGGAGATATATTTAAAAATTATGAAGAAAGAAACTAAAATAAGACGTGGCAACAACGAAGGGAGTGTTTTTCAAAATAGTAAAGGATTGTTTGTAGGATATGTCAACTTAGGGCGTGACGAAAATGGAAAGCGTAAAAGAAAATATATCTATGGACACTTAAAAGAAGAAGTGGAACAAAAAGTTTCAAGACTAACAGGCACAATTTCATCTCTAAAAATTGCAAGTTTACAAAATAGTTTTTGTGATTTGATGAAAGAGTGGCTCCTTGTGTTTAAAATAAATGATGTTTCTTCAAGAGTGTTTGAAAACTGTATGAGAAATTTTAATCTTCATATAAAACCAAATGTACAAAATATGGGTATTTTACAAATAGATTCAGTTGTTATCAAAAAACTTTTAAATAGAATATATGCTAGCAATCATTCAGTCGAAGTTGTTAGGAAAACAAAGACACTATTAAAACAATTTTTTGATTATGCTGTTGAAGAAAAATTGGTGCAGTATAATCCTGTCCTTTCAGTAAACTTTAAAGTAAAAGAAAAAGTTGACTTGTTAAAATTAAAAAAGCCATATAAAGCAATTCCACTAGAAGACAGAAAGAAATTTCTTGAAGTGCTGACACAAAATTCCCTTCTCTTGACACTTTGTTTTATTGGTTTTTATATAGGACTTCGGGTTGGTGAAATATTAGCATTAAAATGGAAAGATATTAATTTTAAAAACTCCACATTGAATATAAACAAAGGCATAACATATACTGTCGACTTTGATGAGAGTGGTAATAAGGTTGGGGTAAAGACAATTGTTAGCACTCCAAAAACAAGCGTTTCAGTTGCGTTATTGCCAATTCCAATCGTTTTATTAGATGCCTTAAAGAATTGGAAAAAACTCAAAAAACAACGTGGAGAAAAACTTGGAATTGAGCTTACAAGTGATGAAGATTTTGTATTTTGCAATGATGATAAAAGTGTTAGAATTTATTATGGAACAAGAACAATCTATTATAGATTTTTAAGAAAACATAAACTCAACGAGCAAGAATTTCACTTTCATGCACTTCGTCACACATTTGGCACAATCTTAAAAGAAAATCAGGAAAACCTATATAACATACAATTGCTGTTGCGACACGCTACTGCAAAAACCACTGAAAGATATTTGTCTATTGATACACAAAAAGCACTTACTTTAAAAACACATTTAGATGATATTTTTGAAAATTTGTCTTAACATCAATAAAAAATATAAAGAGTCAGAAGAAATTCTGGCTCTTATTTATTGCAAAAAGTTGTACACCCTTTTACACCCTTTTTACTAGTTTTTAGTCAGTTTTAGTTAGTTTAAGTTAGGAAATTGCGATTTTCAAAAGTTGAAGAAATATAGTCAAAAAGTGCCAAATTTTATACACCCTTTTTTAAAATTTGTACACCCATTTGTGTTTTTGGCGATTTTGAAAAGTTATTTTGAAATAAGAAAAGTCCTTATTTTAGGGACTTTCAGGGTGGTTGGCTTGAGTGGGAACCGACAAGATGTCTTATACTCACATTCGTTCGTTTAAGGTGGGGATAAATAAAAAAGAGCAGTGAAAATACCGCTCAAAATTGGTTGATTTGCCGGAGACTTAAAATAGCAATGTTGCTTTACAATGTTATTTGTTTATTAATTTCTTTTTTTTTAAGGTAATCTTCGCTGGCTTTATATAGAGTTATTGCCAAAGCAGTAGAAACATTTAATGATGAATTGTTACCATACATTTCAATGTGGGTGCGTAATTTTGATTTATCGAGCGCGTATTGCGAAACGCCATATTTTTCATTACCAACAATTAAAGCAATACTTGTAAATTTTGAAAAATCGCATTCGCGCAATGGTTTACTATCATCACAAATTTCAATCGATATTGGTGTATAATTATTTTCTTCTAGCATAGATATTGCATTTTCAATTGTAGGTAAAATTTGATACGGCACCGTTTTTGAACAATTTCTTGCCGTTTTTTCTATTTTCTTTTCATCTACATCTTTATTTGTGACAATTAAAATTTTTTCAATATTAAATGCATCTGCTAGTCTAAAAGCAGAACCAATATTTTCATCATGTTCTAAGTTTTCTAAAACAATAATAATTTTTGGTTTAAATTGTTTTTGTTGCGCTTTAAATTCGGCATGATTTAACTGTTTACTCATAGCCACCTTTAATAAGTTTTGCTTTTGTTATCCTTAATCTTCGTCTTTGTATATTCCATATTCATGGATTGTTCCATCAGGATGCGGTACGATGACCAATTTCGACGCCATTCTTTTTTGTCTGTTCTACATAGTCAAGCGAACCATCTCCTCTATCATAAACGACTTTGTTTACTTCGTATTCGTTACCGTTATCGTCGGTATATCTTTCTGTTTCTTTATAATATTTATCATCATCAAACATTACAATCCCCTACTTGATAGTATTAATTTTGGTTGGCTTGAGTGGACTCGAACCACCGACCCCCACCTTATCAGGGTGGTGCTCTAACCGACTGAGCTACAAGCCATTATGTGTTGTTGTGTGCACGCTTTTACGTTCACCACACGATTGGGGATTGCATTCTATATGCTGTTTTATTATACCTATATTTTTTTCAAGTGTCAAGTGTTTAGCGAAATTTATTTAAAAAATTTTGAAATTTGGAAGGATGGGGTATCTCTCGTGTCATTATTCTTTTTTAGTTATGACAAGTATTGCATTTTCAAAAATTGAAAAACCAGTTGCTAATAATGGAAATTTAATAATTAAAAAGTTTATGTTGTGGATAAGCAAAAATGGAAAAGGAATAAAAAAGGGTTGCAAATTCGGCTTATGCACTTAACCGCGAGCATATAAGAGTAAAATACATAATGCATAAAAGTGGAGCGATATTTTTAAGAAGAGAGCGTTAAAGATTTGCTTTTTGCCGAAAGATTGAAATAAAATAAGAAAGACAGAAAATTGATATGAAGTAAAAAAACAGCGAAAAATGTTTGGAATTTGAGAAAATAGATATTATAATAAATATATGAAGAAAATTCTCCTATGCATTTTTGCGCTTTTGTTTATTTCAACCGCTTCAATAGGTGGTGTTTTATTGACGCAAAACAGTGTGGGGGGGGGAATTCACAACTCGGTTTCTGAAAGCGTGACCACAACGGCGGATGCGCCAACAAACACTGACCTTTGGACAGCAAGCGGAAACTATTCTACATCATCTTGGAGCGGTGGTGGAACATCTTCCAATCCATATATGATTTCTAGTGCAGCAGAACTTGCTCGCCTTGCATACATGGTGAATAATGGAACACAATATTCCGGTACATATTTTAAGCAAACAGCAAACATTGACCTATCTGCGCACTATTGGGATGCGATAGGCTATTCTTCATCAATTTACTTTGCTGGACACTATGATGGCGGTGGGTATACTGTTTCCGATCTTTTCACGCAAGCAGGCTCTTCCAGCACTTATTCTTTCCAAGGACTTTTTGGTTATGTTTATGGCACTTCAAGTTCTTATGCCACCATTTCCAATGTTGGAATTATTGATTCAAACATTCAAGGATATAGTTATGTTGGTGCAATTGCAGGATATGCTGGTTATGCCACAATTACGAATTGCTATAACACAGGCAGTGTGACAGGAAGTTCATGGTATGTTGGCGGAGTTGTGGGATTTAATGTTTATTCATATGTATATAACTGCTACAACACAGGCAGTGTAACAGGAAGTTCTTATTATGTTGGCGGAGTTGTGGGATATAATTATGGCTACACATCATCTCGTTCATATGTATATAACTGCTACAACACAGGCAGTGTGACAGGAAGTTCACAGTATGTTGGCGGAGTTGTGGGATATAATCTTTATTCATATGTATATAACTGCTACAACACAGGCAGTGTGACAGGAAGTTCTTATCATGTTGGCGGAGTTGTGGGATCTAATTATTATTCATATGTATATAACTGCTACAACACAGGCAGTGTAACAGGAAGTTATGTTAATGTTGGCGGGGTTGTGGGATATAATTATGGTACGTCATCATCTCCTTCATATGTATTTAACTGCTACTATGGTGGTAACTGTAGTAGTAGTTTAAGTGGAATTGGGTCTAATAGTGGCACAAGTGCAAATGTTTCATACTATACTACACTATCCACAGATGCAAAAGCAACTTCTTGGTATACTTCAACATCTTCTTCCACTTGGAATTCTTCATATCCGTGGGATTTTAGCACAGTTTGGATAATTGTTAGCAGTGTTAACGATGGCTATCCAGTTTTTATTTGGCAAGTGACAATATATGACAAATATTACTATCGAAATTCAAGCGAAGTGACATATGTGACATCTTCAAGAATTTATGGACAAAGTTTTACCTTATTATCACTTTCTAGTCTTTCAGGGTATTATAGTTCAAATGGTTGGAGTACTTTGTATGGTTGGAGATACAACAACACAACTTCCACAACAAGAACATATACATCAGTCGCGACTGTAACCTCAACAACTTACACGCAAAACACTTCGGAGAATATTTGGTATGCGATAATGTCAAGAACAGTTTCAATAACATATAACACCAATGGTGGAAGTTTCTCTTCCACACCGTCTACCACCGGCACGCAGTATTGGAATATGGGCGGGTCAACCGTTTCATCAGTGACTTTGACGCTTACATTAACCGAACCAACGCGGTCGGGCTACACTTTCCAAGGTTGGTCGACAAGTTCGACTGGCACAGCAACATATTCTTCAGGCGGGGCTTACTCTTTCTCAAATGCTTATTCTAGTTCGGCAAGTGTCACGCTCTATGCTGTTTGGATACAAAATACGGCGTATTATTATCGCGATTCGAGCGGGAATTTAACTTCAACCACGCAAGAAAGAACCTATGGTTCAAGTTTCACAACATTATCATCTGTCAGTGGGATATATTCATCAAATGGTTGGAGTTTAATTGGTTGGTCGACAAGTCCTTCAAGCACAAGTATAACTTCGAATTATTATTCAACAAACACATCAGTTTCGGCGTATAACAGTAGTACTTCACAAGTTGTGTTGTATGCGATTGCTTCACGAACAATACAAATAACCTACAATGCCAACGCAGGAAGTGACACGGTTTCTGGTATGCCAAATTCTCAAAGTGCGACACAGTATTGGAATATGTATGGCACTTCAAGTTCATATTATAGCACATATTCACTGACGGTTAACTCAACTCAACCGACACGGTCGGGCTATACCTTCCTTGGTTGGTCAACAAATAGTTTGGCAACCACGGCGGATTCAAGTTATGCAGGTGGTACCACTGTGAATTTTGGTTACAACACTTCAAACTCAATCACACTCTATGCTGTTTGGGAGCCAAATGTTCCGGCATACTACGACAACGAAAACGGATATTGGTATATTGAATATGGATATATGCCGC
>CAZFRA010000028.1:0-6984 GCA_964521165.1 uncultured Lachnospiraceae bacterium | reverse complement strand
GTATGCGTTTCACAGTTAAATTCACCGAGTTTGTTTGTGTGGAAAGTTGAGTTTGAATGGTTTTGAAGGTTAGAGTAAAAAAAGTTTTTGACGACAAAAAAAGTAAAATCAATTTAAATAAGAAAGGCAGTGTTAAGTAATAGACAATGCCTTTTTTTTAGGCTAGTGATATTTTTTATTTGTTAAACAAAAGACTATGTTTTTTTCGAGAAAGAGTAATGTTTTTTGTTTTAAAGTTTTCTATATAACAAAATTCTTTACTTTTTGAATTTTTTTGTGTATAATATATAAAGTTTATTTGTGGGGTATTTTTATGATTTTAGATACGCAAAAAGAAAAACTTAATGGTTTAAAAGACGAATTCGCGTTTATTAAGGACTGTCTTTGACCCGGACGGCTTGAACCTAAAACTTGAAGAGTTGAAGAAACAACAACTCGCGGACGGATTTTACAACGACCAAAAACTCGTTTCCAAGGTCGGCAGAGAGATGAAGACTTGCGAGCGTAAGTTGGAACAAATTCAAAATATCTCCGAGATGATTGATAATGCCGAAACCAGCATAGATCTTTTGGAACTTGAAGAAGATGATGCTCTTTTCAATGAGTTAAATAATAATTTGGTGGAACTTGCCAAAGAAATTGAAAATGCTAAATTGGAAACTTTACTTTCTGGAAAATATGATAACTACAACGCCATTATGACTTTGCACGCCGGTGCAGGTGGAACCGAAGCGCAAGATTGGACGGATATGCTTTTTCGTATGTATTCGATGTATTCCGAGAAAAATGGTTATTCGCTCAAAGTTTTAGATGTGCTTGATGGCGATGAAGCGGGGATTAAGAGTATAACTTTTTTGGTTAGTGGTGAGTATGCTTATGGTTATCTCAAAGCCGAAAAAGGTGTGCACCGGCTCGTCCGTATTTCGCCTTTTGATGCTAATGCTAGACGCCACACAAGTTTTGCAAGTGTGGAAGTTGTTCCAGAAATTGAAGATGCTCCAGACATTGTCATTCGCCCAGAAGATTTGAAAGTCGACACATACAGAAGTTCTGGTGCAGGTGGGCAACATGTGAACAAAACAGAGTCGGCGATAAGGATAACGCATATTCCAACTGGCATTATTGTTGCGTGCCAAACCGAGCGTTCACAAATTCAGAACCGTGAAACCGCAATGAAGATGTTATACAGTAAACTTGTCGAAAAGCAAGAACTCGAAGAAATGGAAAAACTTTCTGCTATTCGTGGCGATATTAAGAAAATTGAATGGGGTAGTCAAATTCGTTCATACGTTTTCTGCCCTTACACTCTCGTCAAAGACCACCGCACGAACTACGAAGACAGTGATGTGCAGGCGGTTATGAACGGCGATATCCAAGAGTTTATCAATGAATATCTTAAACGCACAAATGTTAAAGGAGAAAAAAATGGATAAATATTTGGATATTTCAAAGAAAAAATTTGACAAACTAAAAGATAAAGACGATGTCACTATTTTGGCGGTGGAAAGTTCTTGCGACGAAACCGCTGTGGCGATTGTTAAAAACGGTAGGCAAGTTTTGTCTAATGTTGTGGCAACACAAATTGAAATTCATAAACGCTTTGGCGGTGTTGTGCCAGAAGTTGCATCCAGAAACCACATTCTTGCCATAACTTCTTGCCTTAACCAAGCGCTCGACGATGCAAATTTGTCGCTAAGTGATATAGATGCTGTGGCTGTGACTTATGGCGCTGGACTTATTGGTGCACTTCTTGTTGGTGTAAATTTTGCCAAAACTTTGGCGTATTGTTTGAAACTTCCGCTTATTGCGGTAAGTCATATCCACGGTCATATTAGTGCAAACTATATCTCGCATCAAGATTTAACACCACCGTTTGTTTGCCTTATGGTAAGCGGCGGACACACTGCCATTTTAGATGTCGAAGATTATTGCGAAATAAGTCTTGTCGGCTCGACGGTCGATGATTCTGTTGGTGAATGTTTTGATAAGGTGGCACGAGTTTTAGGGCTTTCTTATCCAGGCGGACCGAACATTGATAAACTTGCCAAAAATGGAAAGGATGTGATAAAATTTAACTATCACGAACCGCTTAAAAATACCTATAACTTCTCTTTTAGTGGTTTGAAAACTGCTGTCGTCAATTATGTTCATAACAAAGAGCAAAAAGGTGAAGAGATAAACAAGGAAGATATTGCCTGTTCTTTTCAAGAAATTGTGACGCAAGAACTTGCCGAAAAGGTGATGCGCTATCTTCAAGAAAATGGTAAGCAAAAACTTGTTATTGCCGGCGGCGTTGGAGCAAATTCAAGACTTCGTGAAAGATTAACAGCGGAATGCGAGAAAAGTGGTGCCAAAATCTATCTTCCTAACCTTAAATATTGCACAGATAACGCTGCAATGATTGGTTCAATGGCATTTTATTATCTAAAATATGGAATTGGATTTGCAGACCTAACACTCACTGCAAAGCCAAATGTCAACATCGCTTTGTCGTTGAAATAGGGGATAAAATGAAGAAAATCAAGGAATTATTTGGCGATTTTAAGTTATTTGAAGTGGTGTTTGTGGTAATCGCACTCACTGTTGTTATTACTTTGAGTATTGTTTTTAATTCCCATATTTTTTACATAATGAGCAGTGTGTTTGGCATAATCGGCATTATGTTTTTAGCAAAAGCGAAGGTGCTTGGTATTGTGATTTGTATTGGTCAAGTTGTGTTTTATTCAATTATTTCTTATATCGATGGTTTTTATGGCGAAATTATCAATAATATGTGCATTATTTTGCCATTATATATTGCCAATCTCATTGTTTGGTTTAAGAACTTATTCGACAAAGAGGGCGGGGTGGTGAAAATAAATTCAAAGGTGTCCGTCAAGGAGATTGTGTTCGCCATTCTTGTTGTGGCAATTTTGTCGGTTGGAATGTATTTCTTACTTGATCTTTTTAACACAACATTGGTTTTTGTAAGCACACTATCTTTCACTTTTAACACTTTGGCAATTTATTTTCTTGTGCGAAGAAGTCAGATAAATTTTATATTTTATATGTTTTCTAACATTGCAAATTTTGTTATGTGGGGTATAGTTATTATCAATCAGAACAATTTTTCAAAGATATTAACCATCGTGCAAACTTTCGTTTACTTTTTACTAAATATTTATGGAATAATCAACTGGATACGCACGAAAAACAAACAAAACGAAGATACGTCATTTGATGTAGTTAGAAGAGTTTTGAAAGAAAAAATTTAATTTTTAAGGAGTTTATAATGGAACTTTTAGCACCGGCTGGTAATTTTGAGAAGTTTTTGACGGCATTGCATTTTGGTGCGGATGCGGTTTATCTTGCGGGCAACCGATTTGGCTTGCGCGCCTTTGCCGGCAATTTTACTGACGAAGAAATAAAAAAAGCGGTGGTTATTGCACATAAGAAAGGCAAAAAAGTCTATGTAACTTTAAATATCATCGCCAAAGATGAAGATTTTGACGGCTTAAAGGAATATTTGGAGTTTTTACAAGAAGCGCGTGTCGATGCTGTGATTGTGGCAGATGTTGGAGTTATGGAGTTTGTGAGAAAGTATGCACCAAAACTCGATATTCACATCAGCACGCAGGCGAATATCATAAATTCATACACCGCCAAATTTTTTGCAGATTTAGGCGTTAAAAGATTGATTTTAGCAAGAGAATTGTCGCTGGAACACATTAAAAAATTACGCGCAAATTTGCCGAAAAATGTCGAAATTGAAGTGTTTGTGCACGGCGCAATGTGTATGGCATATTCTGGCAGATGTTTACTTTCCAACTATCTCACTGGGCGCGACTCCAATCACGGCGAGTGTGTGCAAGCGTGCAGATGGAAATATTATGTTCGTGAAGTTGGTCGTGATGAAGATTTAGAAGTGCAAGAAGATGAGAAAGGGAGTTATATTTTTAATTCCAAAGATTTGAATATGCTTTCATACCTTCAAGAACTTAAAGATGCAGGGGTTGATAGTGTTAAAATTGAAGGACGAATGAAGTCGTCATATTATGTGGCAACAGTTGTCAATGCTTATCGAATGGCGATAGATATCTTACCAAACAAGCCAAGTGAAGAATTGGAAAAGGAGCTCCTAAAAGCAAGTCACAGAAGATATACCACGGGCTTCTATTTTGATGAAGAAAATCGACAATATCAAGAAGATAGTTCACCGGTTCAAGAAACAGAGTTTGTGGCAATCGCAGTTGAAGACGCGCACAATGGCAGAGTGAAAGTGGAAATGCGAAACAAATTTTCTATTGGCGATGTTTTGGAAATTTTAAGTCCGAAAAAAGATTGCTTCAACAAGAAGGTTACTATCGAAAAAATTGTCGACGTGAATGGTTTGGAACAAGAGAGTGCCAAAAAAGTGCAAGAAACTGTCGAAATAAATATGGAATATCCAATTCTTAAAGGGGATATTTTGCGAAAATAAAATTATTAAAATTTTTTAAATAATTATTAAAACAATTTGACAAAACATATATTTATTTAGTAAAATATGAAAGGGTTGAAATGGCAAAAGTGAAACTTAGATATATCGAAAATGTGGAAGGTAAACAACACTTAAATTTCATTGAAGGAAGAAAACTTATGCAAAGCGCTAAAACCGATTTGCGTAATTCAATTTTTTCTTTTTTGTTTTTTTGTGCTTTAATTTTTCTTTTCGTGCTTATTTCAGGCTTCAATTTTTATTATATCGGCTTTTTGATTGCCTTTATTGTGCTTTTTGTGGCAATGATTTGTGTTTTTTCTCTTCAAAAACGAAAAGGTAGAAAAAAATGCATCAAAGCCGTTCTTAATTCCAAAAATACCGACATCATCAACAAGGTGTCAATCACAAAGTCGTCGAGAGCGATTGTGGAGAGTATGAGTTCCACTATTGACAAATATGAAGCGAAGGAAAAATTTCCGGGCGTTGTGAAAAAGGTAATTCGAAAAGGGCGACATATTCATATTGCCAATGAAATTGTGGATTTTGAAGAAGAAAAATCGAAAAAATAAAAGGACTTTGCATAAAAGTTCTTTTTTGTTTGTATTTTGTTTGAATATTTGAAATTTTGTGTTAAAATTAGGTTATGATAAGAATAACAAAAGATTGGAAAAACCGACTCTCCGCCGAGTTTGAAAAAGAGTATTTTAAAAAATTGCAGCAATTTTTGGAAAGCGAGTATGCAAAATTTGATGTTTATCCGAAAATGGAAAACATTTTTAATGCGTTAAACTATTGCCCTTACGATAAGGTTAAGGTGGTCATCATCGGTCAAGACCCTTACCACGAACCGCATCAGGCACATGGACTTTCTTTTTCGGTGGAAGAAGGGGTGGATTTTCCGCCATCGCTGGTCAATATTTTCAAAGAAATTGAAGATGATTTAAAAATTAAAGTGCAAAACTCAGGCAATCTTGCGCGCTGGGCGAAGCAAGGTGTTTTACTTTTGAACACAACTTTGACGGTAAGACGCGGACAAGCAAATTCTCATCGTGGGCATGGATGGGAGATTTTTACGACTGAAGTGATAAGACAACTCTCTGCTCGCAAAGACCCAATTGTTTTTCTTCTTTGGGGTAGTAACGCGCAAAGTTTTGAACCAATAATTGAAAAACAACATTTGATTTTGAAAGCACCACATCCAAGTCCGCTTTCAGCATATCGCGGTTTTTTTGGTTGTAAACATTTTTCGAAAACAAACGAATTTTTAATTAAAATTGGGAAAGAACCTATCGATTGGATTTAGGTTATTTTACAACTAGTGTTGCAATTTTTTCATACAAATCTTCAAAATCCAAAATTCTTAATACACCTTGTGGTGTCTTTAAATTTTGGTTGTATTTTGTTGTTGAAAGAAAAGAAAATTTGTTTTGTCCTTTGAAAAATTCGGCGACGCGCTGTGTGATTTTTAAATCATCATCAACAAAAATGTCGGCGCATTCTTCTTCGCAAATTTTTTCTTTATCTATTCTGCCGATGTAAATCTTGTTGTATTTTATTCCTTGCCTTTCAAGCCATTTTAAAGTGATTTTTTCTGGCTCGGTGTGCCAATCAGTTGCGCGAGCGGTGGAAATAACAATTTTGTGTCCGTTGTTATAAAGAGTGTTGATAACTTCTTTGGCATTTTTTTTGCAAGGGAATTCAAGCATCATCTCGTCGCCATAAATCTTATACCATTTTAAAGCATTTTCCTTTGACCAGTCAAATTTTTCTTCCGCAAACCGAACATTTTTTGCGATTTGCTTATACGGGAGATTGTGTTCTCGAAAAAACTTGGCGATATAAATTTCGCTATATTCGTCTGTTTCGCAGATTGTGTCATCCAAATCAAAAACTATTGTCATATTAACCTCTTATGTTTATCTCGTCTTATTGTAGCATAAATTTGCGAAGTTTGGCAATATTGTCGCAATAAATTATGTAAAGACAAATAATTTTGCTAAAATATTTGTTTAATGCTTTCAAAAAATTATTTTTCTAAATTTTTAATAAAATGTTGTAAAATACTTGATTTTTTAAAATAAATTTGGTAAAATGAAAGGGCAATTGTCAAGAGTAGGGTTTTTTGAATATATAACAATAAAACTTTTTAGCACTTTCCGTGGCTCTGGCAAATGCGTTACCTTGCGAATGGAAGGTGGAGAACTTCCTTTAAAGTCTGTCAAAATCTTTGCATTTGCCTGTCAAGGTAAAAACAACTTAATTATTCAACATTTTTGCGGAAGTGGCTCAGTGGTAGAGCGTTGCCTTGCCAAGGCAAATGTCGCGAGTTCGAATCTCGTCTTCCGCTCCATAAAAACCTAAAATCCTTGGTCATCCTTTCTCGGTTCGGTTAAATATATAAGAGGAAACTCTTAAAAACAAGAATTTGGCGGAGTTTTGTTATATCATACTTCGCCATTTTTGTTAAGAATGGTACCATCGCCAAGTGGTAAGGCAAAGGTCTGCAAAACCTTTATTCCCCGGTT
>CAZFRA010000027.1:0-7728 GCA_964521165.1 uncultured Lachnospiraceae bacterium | reverse complement strand
AAAAAACAAAGACACCAAGTGCCTTGTCTTTTTTATTGTCAAATTTGGCATAAAATCTTGAATATAAATCAAAATTCTGTTAACATTAAATATGTATACACGCATATACTATAATAAAAAAAAATAAAAAATTTTTAAAAAAGTGTTGCAATTACAATAATTTTATTGTATAATGTGTATACAAAATAATTGGAGAGGTCCTGCCGTAGTGGACACTAATAAATAATTGGAGAGGTCCTGCCGTAGTGGATAGACTAGTTAGAAATGCTAGAATATGGAGAGGTCCTGCCGTAGTGGACGCCAATAAAAAGGGTGATTTTTCACCCTTTTTTTGTTTGCAAAAATATTCTATATGGTGTATAATACGTGTATGAAAAAAGTAAATCCAAAAATAAGTTTAGTGTATATCGACGAAACATATACAGATTTTTTAAGAATGGTTGATAATAGAGTTCCATTCAATGTAAATAATACATATCAAAGACCCTTTACAGGAGTGTTGTTTAAAATACAACATATGGAATATTTTGCACCTCTTACTACAAGTTCAAAAGGAAAAAAGTTAATGGAGAACCCAAAACCAGAAAATATCACATTTTTGCCTATTGAAAATTGTAAATTTGGTGGTATAAATTTCAACAATATGCTCCCTGTTGTTAAAGGTGTCTATACTTTAATAGACCTAACTATTAAACCAAATGATGATTTCAAAACCAAGGTTGAAAAAACAAAATTTATTAACATTGCAAGGTTTTTAAGAAAAAATTACAATAAAATTGTAATGAAGGCTAAAAAAATTTACAACCTTCAAAAATCAGGACAATTATACGAAAATTATATGCAAGTTACTTGTGATTTTGAAAAATTGGAAAAACAAAGTCTACTTTGGGGAATTGATAATTGAAAATGTGGAAGATAAGTTATCCACATTTTATTTTTTTACTTATACACATTTTGGAACAAAAGTTCCACACGTTTGGAACAAAAGTTCCAACTATATAGTTTTAGTTTTTTAATAAATTATAAGTTAGAAAGATTGATAGATTATAATTATTAAAATAATAACCTATTGTTAACGCGCGCGTCTATGTTTATATATTATATTTATAAATAATAAGAAGTTGGCTATTTAGATGCAAATGTTTTGGGTCAAGTCAACAAAAATTTTCTAAACTGCCCTATTTTAGGGCTATTCAGCCCCCTCAATTAAACCTTTTAATCTTGGGGTCCCGGGTTCGAGCCCCGGGCAGGCCACCAAAGATGCATTATGTGGGGTATTTAAGGAAAGTGTAGTTAATATATTAATTGCACTTTTTTCTTTTCCCAAAAAAAGTTTAAAAATTTTGGACAAGGAATTTTTGAAGGTAGAAAAAAATTCTTTGACAGAAGAAGAACAAAAGTTGAGATTTAGTTACGCCAAATCCTGCAATATGGAAACATATCAAAAAGTTTATGATAAATTAAAAATTTTTCTGGAAGAACTTAAAAAAAGTGATTATGAAAATGTTTTAATCGTCACCCATAGCGTTTCTGCAACCATTCTTTACCATCGAAAATGTAAAAATTGATTATACTGATCACGATAAATTAAGAATCTTCAAAAACGCAGAAATTAAGTTTTATGAAATATAAAGCAGTTTTTAACATTTTCTTTCGTCTCAACTTTTCATTTTAATAAAAAAAACGCGCCATATTTTCAAAAATAAATCAAAAACACTTGAAAAAAATAACAAAAATCATTATAATAATTAAATGCTTGGAGAGTTGTCAGAGTGGTCGAATGTGCCGCTCTCGAAAAGCGGTAAGGTGAAAGCCTTCGGCGGTTCGAATCCGCCACTCTCCGCCAAATAAAAAACGCGCCGGTTTCAAGGTGCGTTTTTTTATCCAAAAGTTAGTCGTTTTTCAAAACTTTCAATATCTCCTCAACTTTTTCGTTAATCATTTTCAAAAATTCTTCTTTTTTCATACTCTGCTCCTTACAGATTAAAATCTTTGATTAATTTAATCGCTTCTTGTCTATTCTTTTCTTCTTGTACAATTTTTTCTTTTTCTGCTTCAATTTTATCTTTAACACCAGTCAAAAGTTCTTGGCAATATTTAACATAATCATCATCGACTTCGTCTTTTTGTTCAATCTTTTCAATTAAACTACCTTTAATTGTTTCAACACATTTTTTTATAAACTCTTCATCTTTAAAATCTTCTGTTTTCCATTCCAAAATACTTTCTGGTTTTTCAATAAGAGTTCCACATTTTCTTCCTAATTCTTCTGTATCAAATATTTGATGATATCTATTAACAAATTTTGAGCTACCATCATTTAACTCAACTTTCGCCAAGCCTTTGTTAAATTTGCACCAAATATTTTTAAATCTTTCTGTCCAAAGTTTGTGATTTTTATCAACAAAGGTATACTTATCATAATCTAATTTAACACCCGCCAAACCTTCGCTAAAAGAGAAAACAAATTTAAATCTTTCTGGCCAAAGTTTGTGATTTTCATCAACAAAGGTCCATTCATCATCTAATTCAACATCTAATTTAACACCCGCCAAACCTTCGCTAAATTCGTGAATATTTTTAAATCTTTCTGGCCATAATCTCCCATCTATGTCCTCAAATGTACAACCATCATCAACTCCAACTGGTATAGGATATTTTTCACTCTCTCTTTCTGCCATATTTCCCCCTTATCTTCTTTTTCTTAAATTTATTCTAACAAATTCCCCCCCCCGTGTCAATACATTTTGGAAAATTCTTTAATTTTTTTTAACTTTAAGGCTGAAAAGAGTAAACTTCAGTTGGTTTTTGATAAAATAAAAATCAATTTTTTATTATAAAAATATAAAAGATAGCGAAAACGCTATCTTTTTGTTTTAAAAATGAAGTTATTTATATTCTTATTATTTCAAATTTTGTGCATTGCAATTCAGTTACTCAACCTTCGTCTTCTTTTTATTCGCATTGACCGCTTTGACAATGTTATTGATGACTTTTTGTTTATTAAGCCACCAATCACGACTCCATACTCTCATTATTGTCCAACCGCGAGAAGTCAAGAATTTGTTGCGATAGACATCGCGCTCCAAAATTGACGGACTGCTTTTATACGCCGAATAGTCACACTCGATGCCTAGCAAGTATCTATCCGCGGTTTTGTCGTATATTGCAAGCGAAATTTTATAGTCCGTGTTACCCAAATTGGTTTCCACACTGTAACCAAGTTTGACAAGTTCTGCCTTGATTTCGTTTTCAAGCGAATTTCCGATAATTTCCACCTTTGCCACACCCAAGCTGGAACGAAAACTGTCGAGAATGTAACCCGCTTCCTTTGTTTTTTTGTTCGACACCGCGCGAACATATTGAAGATAACTCTTGAAGATTTTCGGTCCTGCATTTTTGGTTCCTTCCACCGCCAATTCTTCCGGCTCAATGCTTGTGACAACATAAATTTTCTCTTTTGAACGCGTTATGGCAACATTCAAACGATTTTCGCCACCTTCCACCGAAAGTGAACCGAAATGCGACACCACTTTGCCATATTCATTTCGCGCATAACCAATGCTGAAGATGATGATATCGCGCTCATCACCTTGCACATTTTCCAAGTTTTTGATGAAAATTGAACAATCTTCGTTGTTAACTTTACGATTTTGTTCTTTTATGTAAGCGTCACGAAAGGCTGAATCTTTTTGGCACTCTGCGTCGATAGCGTCTTCAATGGCATTTTCTTGCTCGGTGTTGAAAGTGATAATGCCAATCGACGATTTATTCCTTTTGTTTTTAATAAGTTTTTTCAAAACACTAACAACAGCATTCGCTTCTTCTTGATTTTTTCTGCCTATCCATCTGCCGTTAACTTTTATTCTTGTTATCGGCTTGTCGCCTATGTTTTTGGATATGTTTGGCGCCACTTGAAGTTTGCCGTCATAGAAAGCATAGTTGGAAAAATTGATAAGTTCTTCGTTTTTGCTTCGATAGTGATAATTCAAATTTGTGCTATTAAAACGCGAAGTGGCAAGGTCCAACAAACTTTCCACTTCCAGCGCCGCTTGTGTGGCAAGGTCAAGTTCTTCGTCGTTGTCGTTACCCATATATCGCTTGACAAAGGTTGCGGTTGGTCTTAACTGTTTGGCATCACCCGCCACAACAATACTCTTTCCGCGATATATTGTCGGTAAAGTGTTTTCAATAAAGACCTGACTCGCTTCATCAAACAAGATAATATCAAAAAGTTCCTTTTTAAGTGGAAAAATTGTGGAAACGCTTTCCGGCGAGAGTAGCCAGCACGGGAAAAGTTTCAAAAGGAAGTCGCTATATAACTCCATCATTCTCCTTATTGGCAATAAATTTTGTTGTTTTGTGATTTGATAGAGATAATTTTTGCTTTCTTCGCTCTTTTCGAAAAAGTCGATGTATTCATCTTTAAATTTGCTTAAACAAATCTTGCGCGAAATTTCCTTTTCATCTTTTTGAAGTGACAAAATTCTGTTTCGAATGTTTTCAAAGTCGATAATTTTGGCGAGCCTATCTTTATACAACTCTTCATATTTAAGCGCTTCGTGGTAAACGCGAAGTGGTAAGATTTTTTTGACATTTTCTTTGTATTGTCTCTCCGTTTTGGAGTTTTTATAGGCAAAATTGAGAATAATTTTCTCTTCGCTGGTTAAATTGGAAAGTGCAGTGTTGACATCACGAATTTCAAGATAATCGTTCAAGGCATTTAATAACAATCTAAGGAAAATGGAGTTACCATTGATTATGTTGTCTATTGCCATCAGATAACCCTTCTTGTCCAAAACCTTTGTCAAAAGTGAATATTCTTTTATGTAATTTTGAATATCTTGCAAAGTTTCTGTAAAACTCTTTTTGATTTCCGCTTCCTTCTTTTTTACCTTGCTTTTTACAAATGGATATGCAAGGAAGAAAACTTTCGACCAAATTAAACCTTTAAACAACTTTTTGTTCTCGTTTTTACAAATCATCTCGACAAGCGGTTTCATATCTTCCACGTCTTCAACATCGTTTTCAAGCATATACACCATAAGTTGTCGCGCGTGCGGGTGCTTGGCAGTGTCAAAAGGCACGATATTCTTCTTTGTGATTTCTCTTAGATATGTTTTGGTTTGATTTATGGTGTGGACATCCATTTTCGATTTTATATGGTCGATAAGTGGATTGGTTTGTTTAAGTTCAATGTAGCGATAATATAGTTCCGCCTTTTTTTTATCTTTAATTAAACGAAGAGTGGACGAAAGTTTATCGTAGTTCATTGACATTAAATCTTTGTTTTTGATGAGAAGTTTGTAAAGCACATAGTCATTGCTGTTTTTGCCAATTTTGGCGGAATTCGCATACATTTCTTGCAAAGTTAAACCAAATGGTGTGCGTGTGAAAAGAGTGTCAGTAATTGTGTTTAGTTCACCAATTTCTTTTTTGATATTATTTTCCACCTTGTCAAAATCTTGCGTAGTGGTGGTTTCAGGCTCGGAGTTTAGCAATGCTTGATGCATTTGCTCAGAACGCTCGTAAAAATCAACTTTATTTTTCTCGGCGTCGGTAATGAACATACATTTTGCGTTTAAATTACCCAGTCGGTTATAGACAACTTCCAGTGCTGCTTTCTTTTGCGAAACAACCAAAACCCTTTTATTCTTACAAAGAGCATCCGAAATTATGTTGACGATTGTTTGAGATTTACCGGTGCCCGGCGGACCGTAAATTACCAAATTTCCGCTTTCATTAAGTTTTTCAATGGCGTCTTCTTGTGAGTAGTCAAGGTCGTTGATTGTGTAAACGCGGTCATCCACTTTTTTCTTCTTCTTAATATTTTTGGCTTCCAAAAGTTCTTTGATGCTGGCGGTTGTTAAGTGTTTCTTTTCGAGAAGTGAATAGTCATTATATATCGAATTTGCGAGCGGAAATCGCCCAATAACGCAAGCGTTTACAATTTTCAAATTGTCAATTTCAATAGGTTCACCAATGTCGTCATGGCGCATAAGTTTTGAATTATCAAAATTCTCTTTTAAGTGAAATTTATAGCCATACGCCGACATATATTCGACCACATTTTTAACAGTTTTGAGTTTATAGTCCGTCAGGTTGTCGAATTCCATAAGCATACCTTCAGTGTTAAGGCGATGTTCGCGCGCATAAGCAAGCATCAACACTTTATTGAATTGCACTAATTCGTCGTTTTTGGCTTCAATCGTCACTTCCTTATCGCTTTCAACATTGATAGTCACAGGAAAGAGAATCAATGGCGCTTTGATGGTTACATCTTTGTTTATCTTTCCAACCACAAAAGGATAACCAATGAAAAGTTCATATCGACCAGTTTCCTTGGCAAATTCATCGATTTCGCGTTTGAGATTTTTGAGTGCGTTCACCTGCGAAGTGATGATTTTCTTACCTTCTTCTCTTTTTATGCGCTCTTGCCTGAAAAGTTCGGCACGCTTATCTTCTGGCGACATTTCAGTTGTCGACTTTGAAAGCGCCTTAACTTTGCCGTCAAGGTTGAAATTTTTGTATAACCTATCCTTCATATTTTTATGAATAAGCGGATAGCCTGTACGCTTTCCCTTCCACAAAAACTGCATAAATTCTTGGAATTCGTCTTTGTCGTTTCCAATAACAGCACCGATATCGTAAGCGTATTTATTACTAATTTTTCTTGCATATAAACTTCTGTTCTTACCACTTATTTCAATAAGTCGCTCTTTGTAGTATTTATATATCGATTTCATTTTTTCTCCTTGCATCTATTTTAACAAAGTTGAAAAATTTTTCCAATAAAATTGATGTAATAATTTTTTATTTTTCTCCAAAATTTATTTTAAAAACTAATTTTGACGAAATCTTCGCTTTTTTTGCGAAATTTTTACTTTTTTACATATTTTTTGCAAATTTTGTATTTTTTTGCGAAATCTTAACATTTTATATTTTTATTATTCAATAAACATAAAAAGAAATTACTCATAAACGAAATAACTTCTTTTATATTCATAATATTTTTTTGCACGCTCGCACTTTTTGATATAATTTTGAGTTTCTTTGAAAGGAATCACCAATAAATTTTCGCCGTCGGTGGAGTATTGAGAATTTTGAAGCCAACTGCGAACATTGCCCGGCCCAGCGTTATAGGCACAAAGTGCCAGTGTTTCATCGCCAAACTCTTCCAGCAAAATTGAAAGATAATATGTCCCCAAATTTATGTTGTCGCTTGCGCTAGTCAGGTCGTATTCGCCATAACCAAGTTTTTCTGCCAGAAATTCCGCTGTTGACGGCATAAGTTGCATAAGCCCAACGGCGCCCTTGCTGGACACAGCGTTTTGGTTGAACCCACTTTCACTGTTGATAACACTGGCAATAAGCACAGGGTCGACATTAAAAGTTTCGCTCGCCGATACAATTTCTTCTTGAAATTTGAGCGGAAAAAGGATGCCGTAGACGCAACTTATCCCAAACATCAGTAAGAAAACGAAACTTAATGAAAAAAATATCGGCAGAAAATATCTCATAAATTTATTTTATGAAATATTGAACTTATTATGAAAATATCGGAAAAATATTTCCCGCAAAAACCGCCGCCGATTTATCTTGGGAAATAATATTACAATCAAATTTTTTACTAACTCAAACTTAATCTAACTACCGCAAACTCAACTTTCCACACAAACAAACTCGGTGAATTTAACCGTGAAACGCATACCATACACGCTGGTTGCA
>CAZFRA010000026.1:0-13332 GCA_964521165.1 uncultured Lachnospiraceae bacterium | reverse complement strand
CTCTTTCGAACTGGAACCTAAATCCAGCGCGTCTGCCAATTCCGCCATAGCCGCAAATTAAATTGCGCTTTCATTATATCACAAAAGATTTTATTTTTGCAAGTTAAAAAACCAAATTAACCCCTTTCACACAAAAAATTGAACATCGCTTTGATTGAATTATAGGTGAAAATACACTAAAAATAAATAAAATATTTTGTAAGCGTTGGAATATAACAAAAAATTAGCTTCAAAAAATTAAGAAAGCCAACTAAATTATGAAAAATGCAATAAAATTAGAAAAATATAAGAAAATTCGACAAAAATTTGATAAATTCGTAAAAAAAATAATCATTTTTTCATTTTTAATATTATAAAATATTGGCACAAAAGGAGTTTTTTATGCCATATATTATCACAGAACCAATAAAAATTTCGGGAACGAGACTAGGGTATAGTCTTTATCATTATCAATTTTCTTTTATGGACGACATTCGGCCAAGCGAAGAGAAGCCGGTGCGATTGAAAATATTTCAACTTAAAGAAAGCGAATTTAACGAGATAGACAAAACGCTCTATCAAAAAGACTTTTCAGCCAGTATGCAAAATTTAAGCGAGATAAAAACCATATTGAAAAATTTCCTTGCCGGCAATCCGCAATATGTGGAAAATTTGGATGAGATGAAGGCGTTTTTTCAATCGAAATGTGTCCGCTCAAAATAGCCTTTTCTGGTTGCTTTAAAATCTTTTTTGTGGTATGATTTAAGAGAGAATGGAAAACACAAAAAAGAAAATATTACATAACAGACCGATTTTTTATTCTTTCTTGGCGCTCTTACTTGGTATTACGGCGTCGAGATATATTTTCCAATTAAATTCGACTTATCTCGCGCTTATTATTACCGTGGTTGTTGGAATGGTTGGATTTTTGGTGTATTTCAAAAATTTTTATTTGATTTTGATATTTATTTCAGCAATTTTGCTGGGTTTTTGCTTATTTTACATTGCACTTAACATTTTTGAAGGTAAATCTTACACAGGCGAACAAACAGTCGTTGGAAGGATTTCCACTGATGTTTCGGTGGAGTCGGATACAATGGAAGTTAAACTTGTTGATGTTAAAATAAATGGCGAGAGTTCCAAAAATATCATTGCCACGGTGGAGAATTACGATAACACGCTAACCGTTGGCGACATTATCATTTTTCAAACGGAAATTGGCAAAAATAATTTGTTTAGTTTAGGAAGTTTTTATCTTTCCTATTATCGCGACAACGCGCCATATAATGTCAGTATTGATATCGACGATATAACTGTTATCGGAAGCGAAATTAAACTCGACGAGCGCTTCAAGTTGAAGGTTAAGGATTTACTCTATGAAAGTATGGGCTCCGAAAATGGTGCAACAGCATATGCCGTTCTTTTTGGTGATACGTCGGATATCACCGACGAAGTTTACGACGCCTATCAAGACGCCGGCATACTTCATCTTTTGGCGGTCAGTGGTTTGAATGTCACTTTCTTAATCACTCTTATTGGTTACATATTAAAGTTTTTTAAAGTCAACAGGTGGACAAACTTTCTAATATGCTTTTTTGTGCTTTTCATATATATGTATCTTTGCGGATTTGCGCCATCCATTGTGCGAGCGGGAATAATGGGGATAATTTTTCTCGCGTCAACGCTGTCGGGGCGTTGTTACGACGGTTTAAACACGCTGGGTATTGCCGGAATTTTGACGCTCATCTTTTCACCACTTTCCGCGCTTGATGTCGGATTCTTGATGAGTTATTTTTGTGTAATTGGCATCTTCACCATACATCCAGTTTTAACAAAAGGACTGCAAAAATTCTTACCAAAATTTGTTGCAGACTCGTTTTCTATTTCGATAAGTTCGCTTATTATGATTTTGCCGTTTATGGCAAGTTTTTACACAAACTTAAATCTTCTGTCGTTCTTTTTAAATCTCATTGTTGTGCCGTTGTTTGGCGTGATTTATCCTATCCTTTTTGTTGCGTGTATTTTATGTGTTTGCCTGCCATTTTTGAGTTTTATTTTAGTGGCTTGTGGCTGGGGACTTAGTCTTATTGTGCTTTTTGCCAATTTTTTTGCAGGCACGAGTCTTATCGTTTCACTCAAACCAATCAATGTAATAATTTCGGCGCTGATGCTTATCACACTTTTTGGGTTCAGCCGATATATTATGATAAAGCGAAAAAATCGAGTTTATGCATTGAGTTTATCCGTATTGGTTTTGGTATCTGCTTGTCTAATCTTTGAAGGTGCGCCGATTGCCACCGCATCGTCGATTGTTTATTCATCTCGTTACAACCGCGAAGTTATTGTTATTACTAACAGTCAGCAAAAGACTCTTGTTGTGGACGGCTCATATTTCAGCATAATAAATGATGCTTTGAATGTTGTCAACGCCAACAATGTGGTTTGTCACATTTCTTTAAACAACACACTAACGCAGTCCACAATAGAAAAACTTAACAGCACATACTATTTATATAACGACAATTTAACTGTTTATCAAGGTGGCGAAAATATCCTTCCATTTTTCAACTACGAAATTGGCGGTTTTGAAGTTTGGCAGGTGGGCTATGACACCTTTTACGGCATTGGAATTGAGTTTGACGGCATAAAATGTTTTGTGTTATATAATGGTTGTGGATATAATGAAACTATCGCGGAATTTATCGACGATTACGATTTTGATTATGTCTTCTTGGGACAAGTCGAAGATATTTACGCTGATTTTTCCGAAGAAAATGTGATAACATATTATAAACTTTCAAACTCCACACAAAGTTTTGAAGAAAGCGGGAGTATGTTTTTTATGTTACAAAATAACAATAATTATAAGTTAAGGAGAGTTGATTGATGAAAACATTAAAACAAAGATTACAAAAAAAAGTGGAACCTTGCTATCTTATCCAAGGAGAAGATATCCTTCTCTATGACAAGGCATTGGAGATGATAAAAAACGCCTGCCATTTGGAACTTGAAGAGTTTAACTTCCAAAAGTTTGACGACGACACTTTCAATGGCGATTTGGTAATTGACACCTTGCAAACTTTGCCAATGGCGAGTGAGAAGAAATTGATACTTCTCAAAAATGTGACCAAATTTAGCGAAGATTTCAAGAAAAAACTCAATGCCTATCTCAAATCACCACTTTTGTCAACTTGCCTTGTTATCTTTGATTTTAACAACAAGTTTGATTTTATTATCAGTGAAAAAGTTAGTGCCAAGCGCTTAGACGAAAAAAGTTTGGGCGAGATTGTCAAGCGAGAATTGGAAGAAAGTGGAAAAATAATTCGCGAAGATGCTGTTTCTCTTTTGCTATCTTATTGTTGCGATTATTATTCTCTCATAAAAAACGAATTGGAAAAACTTAAAAGTTGCAATTTTGAAGAGATAACCACCAAACAGATTGAAGATATGGTGACGCGTGAAACCGAGTGGACGGTTTTTGAACTTACCGAAGCACTCTCGAAAAAGGACGGACAAAAAGTGGTTAATCTTTTAAATTTAATGAACAAAGACACAAAAACTTTCAGTTTAATTCTAAATCATTTTAGGAGACTCTTTTTTGTGGCAGTATCAAAAGAAAGCGACCAAGAACTTGCCAAACTTTTAAATGTCAAAGAGTATGCCATTGTTAAATCAAGACAACTTACAAAAAACTTTTCTAAAATTCAACTTAAAAACATATATGAACTTATGGACAATGTTGATTTGTATATCAAAAACGGTCAAATGCAGATAGAAAATGCGTTATTTTATTTGATTTTTGGTATACTTTATTGTTAAAATATCCAAGAAGGTGGGTTTTATGGACGGATTGACTTACGAAAATTATAAAGAAGAATTTTTGCAAATATATTTTGATAATATTGAGCGAGAAGGTGCCGAAGAATTGTTGGAATTTTTGGAGCGTTCTGATTTTTTCACTGCACCGGCAAGCACGCGCAATCATTCGGCTTTTGAAGGTGGGTTGTGTTATCACTCGGTGAATGTTTATCATCGTTTTATCAAACTTTTGGAAGGTGAGTATGGCGAAGAATGGAACAAAATTATCTCGCAAGAAAGTGTGGCGATAATTGCCTTACTTCACGATGTTTGCAAGGTTAATTTCTATGTAATAGAGCAGCGCAATGTCAAAAAAGACGGTGTTTGGGTTCAGGAGCCGTATTACAAAATTGAAGATTCTCTTCCATATGGTCACGGCGAAAAATCGGTGTATATGATTTCAGGGTTTATGAAAATCACAAGAGAAGAAGCAATGGCAATAAATTGGCATATGGGCGGTTTTGATCCGAGAATTCGCGAAGGAAGCGTGCATCTTACCGATGTTTACTATCGCTATCCAATCGCCTTTCTTTTCCATATTGCCGACAATATGGCGACATATCTTGACGAGAAAATAAATAAATAGAAAACACTCTTGATAAAAATTGCAAAATATATTAAAAATTGCATTTATTTTAAAAAAGGGTATTGACAGATTTTGTAATTTAAGGTATAATATAAGCAACAAAAAAGGAGGCTGTTATGGCAAAAACGAAAGCTAAAGAACTTGAAGACTTATATAGTAGTGCTGGTAGCAATGTTGTAAATGTCGACATTAATGCAGGTGGGTATTCATATTCAGACGATTTCAAGGATAAAGTTGTTAAAATTACTCAGGAAATAATTGATGACGGTGTTAGAGTCACACGTACAGTTTATTCTTTCCCTGAAGGTTATGGCGATATGAGTCAAAGAACATATATGGTTAAGAATAACGGCTCTAGGACGAGTGTGTCCGAAATTAAAAAGATATCTGTCACAGGTAGAAGTTTATCTATTGGAGACGATTTTTCCTTGACCAGTGGTGGTACGGTTGATAGAGAAATAAGAAAACTTTTTGAAAGCATTAATGAGTCTCGTGTTATCCCTGTTTCTCATAGCGCCCGAGTGGCAGCAGGAAAAGCAAAACTCAGCGCAGACGCGCTTATGCCAGTTGCAAGCATTCATGCATCGGGCACTCAAATGTCAGCCCCTGTTAAAACTCCATCATTAGGATTAAAACTCTTACCTAAACGAGCAATGGGAAAGGTAATTGACGGTGCTGGAACTCTCAGCACAAAAGACACTTTTTTCTGTATCACGCCACAACGTACAGAAGGAGTAACAGACCCAAGTAAATTTGATTTGTGGATGTATGTAGGTAAAGAAACAACAGCCGAAGGGATTCACGATGAATTACTTTCTGGCGGAGTTAAAAATGTTCTTAATAACGATAATTTTATTAAAATCGATAATATTTTTTACCACAAAGATAAAAATAAATATTGTGTCACAACTTATGCAGTTCCAGGAAGCACAAAAAGAAATGAAAAAATGACATATGTTTTCAATGAATCAAGTGCAATGGATTCACTTTATGAAATTTATGAGAAAGGATTTACTAAAACTCATTCAAATGTTGGAGATTTTAATAGGTATATAAGTGGACGTGGGTTAGGTGTTACTTTCTATGATAGAGAATTTGAAAAAACACCAATAGATGAGGGCACCTCAATAACAAGGTATCGCAATAAAGAAATCAAATCAAAAATTCTCAAATTTTTCGGTCCACTTTTGGGGCTTGCTGTGGGTGTTGTTATTGGTAGTCTTGCGAGCCCATTTATAGGCGATGCCACAAATGCAGTCAATGAAGCTGATATGAGAGAAAATGCTAGAATTGCTGCAAGAACAGCAATAACACAAGAATTGACGGATGCAGATGACACAATTTTTAATCATAGCGACGAATATAGTGGTGTTACAATTTTAAGTGCTAATAATGAATCTCTAAGTACCACAACAAAAGGTGTGCTTAGCAACCTTGACACAAAAATTAGCAAAGCTGACATTGGATATGTTGGTTATTCATACGGAACTGTTGATGCCAATTCCATAATCACAGAAGGCACAGCACAAGCTTTGGGTGAAATAGCTGGACAAGAAGCAAAAGAAAGTGGAATTGCAGTAACATCTTATTACTTGGATATGGACAAAGATGAGTTAGTGAACGAATATTTGTCAGGATATTCAAACAGCGAAACTATTGCCGAAGCAATCGCAGAAGGGTTTGAAATTGGTTACGAAAACGCAACAGTTCTTGAACAACAAGAAGTTGAAATTAACAAAAATGATGAAAGTATGACTTCTTGGGCTCGCAGGGAAGCTTCTTCCACCGACGCAGAAATCACTTATGTTAATACTGATGGAAACAATGTTACAATTGTCGCAGAAAGCGAAAACGATGGCAAAGCCTATGAAATAACTTTTGAAACAGACACTGACATTTATGACGCCAATGATCTTCTTGCTGCTGCTGAAAGCGCAGATGTGTCCGTGACACGTTATATCTCCGCTGATTCAGTGCTTCAAAGTTGGTATGGCGAAACTTCTAAAAATTACACACGCGCTTTGAATGCTTTGAATAATATGGGAGTTGGGAATATATATATTTCTGAAGGTTGTGACAAGATTGCTGCAACAACCTATGTTGGTAGCACAATCTATGTTTCCGAAGATAACTTGACTAAAAACGAATTTACAATTAAACTTGACTATAATGAAAATATAACAACGAAAGAAGTTCGCGCAGGATTATTATTCTGCTCAACTGGGCTTAAAGATGCAACCGGAACACTTAGTTATTCATATTTAGTAGCGACGGAATCAGCGACAACAGAAAGGGGAAACGAAGAGCGTTCAATATAATTGAATAAATAAGAAAACATACTGATTTAGGTCAGTATGTTTTTTTATGTTATTTTCGCGATTTTAACTTATTAACCTACCTGCGAAGGCAGGCATTGCCTGTTTCTATTTCTAAACACACAACTCTTTTTCGTAAGACCTGCTATCATAAAAACTGCAACGCAATCGCCACAGTCATTACTTGTTTCTATGAGAAATTGATTATTTTATGTACCGGAGTTGTGTTTGGTTACATATAAAAAACAAGCGAAAGGACGCAGCTTTTCGAACTTATTCGAAAACAAGCAAAAGCGCAGTTTTTTCTCTTGGTGTGGCTAACAGGACTTGAACCTGCAAGAGATTTCTCTCAATAGGACCTGAACCTATCGCGTCTGCCAATTCCGCCATAGCCACATACATATCTAAGTATACCGATTTTCCAACTCAATGTCAAGCGTCTTTAATTTTTAATTATTTTTAAACGGTAGCAATTTGCGTTCAATGCCTAAAATATTTTTTGTTAAAATGGTATAAAAATAGTTGACAGTTGAATATGTATTCAATTATAATATAGTTGAATAATCATTCAACTATTATTAATTAAGGAGTTTATATGAGTTGTAATTGTCAAAAAAATTGCTGCTGCACTAAGAATTCGCAGCAATGCGACTGCGAAAGTATACACGAAGAAGTTGTCGAGTCGGTGAAAGGTAGGTTGCTGAGTGAAGAAATTCTTCTTTTAATAGCGGACTTCTACAAAGCTCTTTCCGACAGCACACGGATGAAAATTATCGACGCATTATATGAAGACGAACTTTGTGTTTGCGACATCTCTGTGCTTATCGATATGACCAAATCGGCAACGTCGCATCAGTTGAAATATTTGAAAGATATGAACTTGCTCAAATCTCGCAAACAAGGCAAGGAAGTTTATTACAGCCTTGCCGATAGGCATATAAAACAGGTGTTTGAAATAAGCCGCGAGCATATTTTGGAGGCAAGAAATGAAGCGGATTGTTAAGATAGAAGGACTGGACTGTCCAAACTGCGCACGAACTCTTCAAATTGAGCTCAACAAGATTGACGGTGTGAGTAACGCCGAAATTAATTTTGTCAAGGGAAGATTGAGTTTTGAAAGCGAAAATATCGAGAAGGCGATGAAAGATATCGTCAACTTGACGAAAGTTATCGAACCAAATGCCAAAATTCGCTTAAACAAAGAGAAAAAAGGTAACAGGTTTTTTGTTGACATAATTACATTTTTTTTAGGTGTAATTGTTGGCGTGTTGCTTTATGTTTTTTCGAATATGTTGGATGCGTGGGCGTATTGGTTGATGTTTGTGGCAAGCGCTTTGCTCATCGGTTACAAAACATATTTGCGCGCCATTTTGCTTCTTTTTAAAGGCGTTGTTAACGAGAATCTTTTGATTACCATTTCAGTTGCCGGCGCTGCCGCTATTGGCGAAGTTATAGAAGGGCTTATGGTTATTTTCCTATACACTATCGGCAAAATTTTGGAGAGATTGGCGGTTGATAAGTCGAGAAATGCGATTGAAAAACTTACAAATCTTCAACCTGAGTTTGCAAATGTCGAGCGCGGTGGAAAGGAAGTTAGAGTCGAACCAGAAGAAGTGGAAATTGGCGAGATTATCGTTATAAAACCGGGCGAAAGGGTGGCAATTGACGGGCAAATTGTGGAAGGTAATGCCGCTTTGGATATGCAAAGTTTGACGGGTGAAAGTGTGCCGATATCAATTGGCGTGAACGATAGCGTGCTTTCTGGTTCCATAGTTTTGGACGGCGTTTTGCGAGTTAAAACGACCGAAATCTTCAAAGATAGCACAGTTAGTAAAATTATGAACCTTATCGAAAACGCGCAGGATAAAAAATCCAAAACGGAGACATTCATTTCCAAAATTACGCGCTGGTATACGCTCGGTGTCATTATTGTGGCGGTATTAGTTTTGGCAATAGGTTGGGGTATTTCTGCCGAATTTAACCCGTCAGTCTATCGTGCACTCAAATTAGTGGTCGTATCTTGCCCGTGCGCTTTTGCCATTTCCGTTCCATTATCATATTTCTCTGGGCTAGGCAATGCTTCCAAAAATGGCATACTTATCAAAGGTTCCAACTATCTTGATGCGCTTGGCAAGGTAAATCTTGTTGCATTCGACAAAACGGGAACCTTGACGACAGGGGAGTTTAAAGTGGAAAAAGTGGAAAGTTTGTCAGAAAAATACAGTAAAGACGACATCATATATTTGGCAAGCCTTGGCGAACAATATTCTCTTCATCCACTTGCAAAATCAATTGTGGCGCACAATAAAAAGGAACTTAAAAAAGTTAAAAATGTTAAAGAGATTGCCGGCGAAGGCGTAAGTTTCGAATACCACAAAAGGCATTATTTTATCGGGCGGAAAACGAAAGAAAAGGATGTATCCGTTGAACTTTATGAGAATCAAATTTTGATTGGTAGAATCTTTTTGAACGACACCATAAAAGAAGAAGCACTGGATATGTGCAAAGAACTCAAAGAGATGAACATCAAAACCGTTTTACTCTCGGGCGATATGAACGAAAAAGTGGAGAAAGTGAGTGAAGTTCTTGGTATAGATGACTATAAAGCACAACTTCTCCCGCAAGATAAATATCAAATTTTGGAAGAACTCAAAAAAGAAAACCGTGTGGTATATGTTGGTGACGGCATAAATGATGCGCCGTCTTTGACGCTTGCGGACGTCGGGATAAGTATGGGGATTAACGGCAGTCCAGCAAGCATTGAAGCGTCGGATGTTGTGCTTGGCGATGACAACATAAACAAAATTCCAAAGGCGATAAAAATATCCAAATTTACAAGAAAAATTGTTTGGTCAAATATCATTCTGTCCGCAGTTGTTAAATTTGCTATTCTTGCATTGAGTTTGGCGGATATCACGAATATGATGGTGGCGGTGTTTGCTGATGTCGGCGTGACGCTGATTGCCATACTCAACAGTTTGCGTGCACTTTATTACAAACCTAAAAAGAAATCTAAATGATTTCTTTTTTTGTTGATATGTGGTATAATGTGAATGGTAACTTGTATGGAAAAAGTCGAAAAAATCCTTGAAGCTTTGAAAAAATCGCCATTTAGAAGCGGATTTTACTTGAAAAAGCCAGATTTTGAATATATTACAAAAAAAGGTCTCGAAACAATCCGGCTTCACGCCTATGATTTTGTCAAGAAAAGATTGGCGCCGGCGCAAATTGATAACGACGGCAAACAAACGCCAATGAGAAACCATCCAATATTTGTTGCGCAACACGCCACAGCAACTTGCTGCCGCGGGTGTTTATTCAAGTGGCATAAAATCAAAAAAGGGAGAGAGTTAACCGAAGAAGAAATTAAATATATTGTCAATCTTTTGATGGCTTGGATTGAAAGGGAAAGAGAAAATGAAAATAGAAATTTTTGATATATCGCACAAGGGTGCTGGTGTTGGCAAAGCCGACGGAAAAATTGTTTTTGTGCCAAGGACGGATATCGGCGAAGTGGTGGATGTGGAAATTGTTAAATCGACAATTCATTTTGATCACGGAAAAGTGGGAAAAGTTTTGCAACCTTCACCACATCGTTGCTTGGCATTTTGTCCACATTTTTTTGAGTGCGCCGGATGTGATTTTCAATTTTTGGAATATGCGCGCGAATTAGAGTTAAAAGGAAAAATGCTTAAGAATGAGTTAAAAAAGGTGAATTTTTTGCAAAAAATTGCAATTTTTCCGTCAAAAACACGATTTTTCTATCGAAATAAAATCAAATTGACGCATTTTGAAGGTAAGTTAGGCTATCATTCTGTTATGCAAAACCTTGTCGAAATTGAGAGTTGCCCGCTTGCCGAAATAGAGATAAACGATGCTATCAAAGTGGTGAAAAAGTATCTCTCTCAAATTTACTATCAGTTTTTACAATCCGTCACTTTTCGAAAGGGCGATGAAAAAGTTTTGATAAGTTTTCTTTTTTCGAGAAAAGAAAATTTTGTCTATAACCAAATTTTAGATAAATATGTCATCGGCATTTTCCAAGGCGAAATTTTGGAAAGTGGTAAAACAAAACTTGTTAAGGTCTATAATCAAACCGCGACTTACAAAACGATTGCAGGGTACAAAATTCCTGTCGACTTTACTTCATTTTTTCAAATAAATGACTTGGTTGCTGAGAATTTATATAACCTTGTAGTTGAAAAAATGTCCGGCTTGAAGGTTATAAATGCCTATTCTGGTCAAGGCGTGTTGAGTTTACTTCTGTCGAAAAATTGCTCAAAAGTTATTGGAATTGAAGTACAAAAATCTTCACACAAAATTGCCGAAAGTTTGAAAACGAAGAATATGGAAAACATAAACGCGCTTGTGGAAGACGCTCTTCCAAGCCTTGTTCAAAACGAAGAATTTGACGCCATCATTCTTGACCCTGCTCGTGAAGGTTGCAAAAAAAATGTGATTGAAGCGATAAAAAAGGCAAAAATTTCGAAAATTTGTTACATTTCTTGCAATTTTTCCACTTTGACGCGAGATTTAAAACTTTTGGCAGAAGATTACGAGATTGAAGAAATGGCGATTTTTGATATGTTTTCAAACACAGCAAATATAGAAGTTTTCACTCTCTTAAAATTAAATGATAAATAATTAAAAAAATTTAACTATTTGATTGACACAAATCATAGAATATGTTATCATATTAAGGAATAATTTTAAATTATTCTTTCTCAAATTTTAAATTTTTTCCTTTGGAGTTAGAAATTGGCTTTAACAAAAAAGTTTTTGATATATGGGTTGGTGTTGGTCTTTGCTATCACGACCGGCCTTATAATAGGTAGATTATATATTGACACACAAATTCCGCTTGTCAATACTTTTTCTGTGAGTGCAAGCGACATTCGCGACAGTGACAGTGAAATCCAAGCTTTATACGAACAAGCAGTGTCGGGGAATAAAACCAGTTTCACCGCTGTGGAACTCTATCAAATTGCGGAATATAATCTTAAACAACAACCCTATTATATGAAAGTGCTTTCAGGCGATGTCACAAGTATGGGCGTAAGTCAACAACTTCGCTCCAACAAAGTGCTATATAACAATCAAATTTACTATCTAAAAATGAGTCCGAGCAGTATATCACTCTCTCCATCAATGGCGGTTTGGATAAACTATGAACTTGGCGAAGATTCTCTTCTTTTAGCGGAATCGCGCGATCGAAGTGATATTTTGGGTTCAAGTAAGGAAGATTATACCATAACTCTTTCAAGAAAAGATGCGGAAGAATGGTCTTTGGAAAAATATGAATCCTTCTTCAACACTGAAATCACCACGCCGCTCACATACATTATTTCGTCTTACACGACTGCGGAAAAAAATTATTCCACAAATGTTACTTTGGAAGATGGTTATTATAAATTTGAAATAACGATGACATATAGTTACGCAGCGTATGCCGCACTGTATTATAGTTTTGAAATAGCACATTTTTTGGAAGCAAATAACATTCCAACCACGCCACCGCAGAGTAGTAGTGATTTACCGCAATGGGAAAGTGTGACAATAACCGGCGTTGTTGATGAAAACTTTAACTTTGTAAGTTTGAGTTATGTCGAAAATTATCGCGTTAACCAAATTATCTCTGGTGTGTCCGTTAAAAATGAGTTGACAGATGTGTTTATTTACGGTGAACAACAAATTAGAGAGTATCTTGAAAGCATAGGAGAATTAAACGATTGATAAATCCAGATAAAATCGAAAGTAGATTATGTTCGAAAATATTTAAGATGTTAACACTATATATGCTTATAGTGTTATGTACTTTTTTCGGCTATATTATGCTTTTTAAAGATGTTGAAGATACAAACAGTTTGTTTGGAAGTGCGGAAGTTTCGCCTTTCACGGCTTTGGTCAATAATATACTCGGCTCCGAAACAGTGAATGCAGAATTAAATTTGTCTGCAACAAGCGAAGAGAATTCTTTCTCTGTCAGCGGAAAATTTGGACTTGAGCTCAATAGTATGGATTTCTACGCTAATTTAACCATTATTTTCAACGATAAAGAATATCTTTTGAATATTTATAGAAATTCCAATTTGGAAGAAAGCAACACGCTCTTTGTCAGCCTTAATGACGATAGTTACAAAATTGATTTGGATGGCGCAGATTTTGGCGATATTATTGAAGTTTTTTCGCAATTAGATTTTTCCAATCTTTCAGTTAACACATATCTCGACCAAATCATTGCGACTTTGGAAAGTTACACCGGCTTTGATTTCTCCGACTCTGCTTTCCTGACCAACCTTTTGGCAAAATTTACCAACGCAGAACCAACCGAAACCGAGAGCGGCGGATATATTTTCAATGTTGCCTTCAACTCTATAAGAATTTTGTTGGAATGTGATAGCGAATATAACAATTTGAGTGTAAAATTGGATTTGCCAAAGTTTGGCGACTTCAAAGTTGATTTTTCGGTTAGCAATATTGTTATAAACAGTGAAGATTTTGCAATCGACGGCACACCAACTGGTGACGAGCAAGACTTGACTTCACTTTTGCAAATTGTTGAAAATGCAAAAATTGATGAAAATACCTATGCGT
>CAZFRA010000025.1:0-13538 GCA_964521165.1 uncultured Lachnospiraceae bacterium | reverse complement strand
TTTTATGCCAAATTTGACAATAAAAAAGACAAGGCACTTGGTGTCTTTGTTTTTTGATTTTATTCAGAGTGGGCATATAATTAACAGGGCTTGCACCTGGAGTGACTTCGAATTTAAGTTATTTTGTTAGCACAGTTTCTAAAAAGTAATCTAGAACGTCATTGACGTTTCTTCCACCTTGAACATAACTGTTAAGCCTTACACAGCCATAACCTGGAATGTATTTAAATTCTTTTTCTTGCGGAATTCCGGACATATTGAACATAATGTTTGTCCAATATGTGTGGCGGCCGTGTTTGTATATAAAGCAGTTTTTGTCGTAAAGTCCTAACTTTTTAAATAAAGGGTCATTTCTAACATTTTCTACAATAAAGGGTTTGCCGGTTTTAATAAACTTATCTATAATGTTAGGAAGTAAATGTTTTGTTTTGAGAGCATATTCTGAGGTTTCTCGTTTAGAATTTGCTCTACTGTAATAGTTGCAGGGGGGGGGTAGCGATTAGGATATCATAATTTGCTAAGTCGACATCCATCATATTACATTGCAAGTCGCGCTTTTCTTTTAAGTCGTTATAAACAACATTCTCATTTTTTAATTTTGCTCGCCCACTTGCCAAATAAACAATTTTACACATATTACACCACCTTATCTAATATTTGAGATTTACTCATCCTTTCCCTCCACCTTTTCTACCATATCAGCTTTAATTAAGTCATAAATAATATCTAAATCTTCGCTATCAAAAACAATAGTTGTTTCGACAATTTTTAAATTAACATCAATAAAAATTGTTGTTTTATGCAGGTTATTATAGTAACAATATGTATTGATGTAACTAAATCCATTTTGATGCGTTATTCCTATGAATTTAAACTTCTCAAGTTCTTTTAAATTGATATTGTCTTTAATTTTTAACATTTTCGCTCCTTTATAACAGTCTAAAACGCGCTGAGATAGACGGCGGTTAAATTTTTTCTAAATTTTCCTGGGGTTTTAAACCAACAAAATCTTCGTAACGATAAATCTTTGTTTCACGTTGTCGGTTTGTATCATTCGGATTCCCGGTCATTATCGTCGTCCAAGGTGGGTGATTTCGGGCGCGTTCTTTTAGTTCCTGGACGGATAAAAGAACGCCGGCTTCGCGCATTGATTTTTCGTCAATTGTTGAAATTGAAAAATATTTTTTTGTATTGATTTGATTTTTTACTGTAAGTCCCATTTTACCCCCTCCCGCTTTTATTTTTTTAAATTCGACTTTTGATTTAAATTTTTTTGAAAAAATTTTTTTATTTTTAATTAAAAAAAATTTTCAAAAATTTTGATTTTTGTCAGGATACAACGGACGAGTTTGTCGCTTCGCTCCAAACAATGAGGATTTATTTTTTTAGAAGTATTTTTTTCAATATGTTTTACTCATACGGAAACTGAAAATCTCAGACGCAAACGGGGTGGAGGGGACCTCACACATCCTCGTTTTGCTTGTCTTGAGATTTTTTTTCAGTTTCCTGTCCGATAGTTTGCTCACCTTCGGCATTAACAACAGACTCCGTCTGTGTTTCTTCGGGCTGTGAAGGTGGCAACTGACCAGCAGGCTCGTTCGCTTCGATTAAGCCTGTATCAGTGACATCGCCGTCCTTTTCCCCTTCTTTTGGCTGTGAAGGTGGCAAATTCCCGGCTGAGACGGGTATTTCAATCAGGGTTATATCGTCCGTCTTGTCCTTTCCTTTTGTCAGAGATAACAGTTTCTTGACTTTATTAGTAAAGCCTGTGTTATTCTCGGCCTTGTAGGCGTTATGCTCTTTCTTCAGTTCGTGACGTTCCACTTTGTTGGTAACATTCTCTTTCCTAAACAAAGTGTCTATTGCGTCAAAAAGGAGTGATATTATCTTCTTTCGTAGGTGCTTAAGCTCTTTGCGTGAAAAGAAAGACTCGCACTCGGAGAGTTTCCCGAGCTCGTCATAAAAGTGTTCTGTTGTTATACTGAATTCGTCAAACAAACGATTATCCATTTTTTGCCTCCTTTTCTGCCTTCTTGGCCTCTTTTTTCCAGGTATCCCACTCAACAGGACGTTCCATTATTCCGTCATTGTCGTAGTATTCGAAATCTTTATCTAGATTTTCCATATTAACAGCGAATGCTGTCGGGTTATAGTGTTTGCGAATGTCGCCTTCAAACGTATAAGAAAAAGGTTGTCCAAGGTTTTTTTCGGTATGTTTCATATATTGTTCAAGTTCGCCCTCATACTCGAACTCACGGCCTGCCCATTCGGTTTTGATAAGTTTACCAGGAATGAACTTATCAGATTTTACAGTTCTTCTTCCAACCTTGAAAGTATGGACTGATTTCTCAATGAAAATGAACTTATCAACAATTCCTCGAATATCAGGGCTTAGACGGATATATCTTTGTGTTATTAAAAAAATTGTTAAAAAAATGTGGCCGCTCCATTCGAACACTTGAGTAACCCAAGGTGGAAGTCCTCTTGTGTCCTTTGAATCCCAATATCTGTTTGACTCGTCAAATGCATAAATCCCGTAAGGTATTAACTTTTTTGTTTTTTGATATTTATTTGGGACGCCGAATTCGAAACCTGAAATGTCGTAATTTTTCATAGAAGGGAATTTGCGATAAATGTCAAAGTTTGCTGATACAACGTGACGCTGTGGTGGAAGTTTAAGATTTCTGTTATATGCTTTATTTTGAAATTTTGTGTATTTAACCGATGCTTGGTATTGAGCGTTTCTAAAACGCATAAAATCGTTGAGTATCATTGCTGTTACAAGCGAGGTTTTCCCGGCACGCGTCTTTCCGACAACCTGAATTATCATCTATACCAACTCCTACTGTTATATGTTCTGTTTGGTTGTCTTGCCGATGCTCCAAATTTAATGGCATTCGGCTTTGGTTTTAAATCTCGTTTGACATCTTCGAAATAATCAGCCTTGTTCAATCGGTTCAAAATGGTTTGTTCATTCCAATTGCGACTATATGTATTAGAACCACGCATCGGGGTTCTAACAGTGAATGAGCCATCTTTGTTTTTCGCTATATATTCATTCCCGACTTTAAGTTCCTTTTTGGTGTTTAGTCTTTTTAACTCTTTCGAAAGAGTGTTCTCAGATTTGGCTTTGGAATCAACAATTTTCATACTTTTTGAATTGTTTTTCCTTTTAGTTTTCTTCTTCGTTTCAAACATTCTTTTTTCCTCCGTTATTTACTTTTTTTAATAAAACTATTGACTTTTTTGTTTGAATATGATATAATCATACTGTTCGAAATGAACTACACAATATTTGTGTAAGGCTTATGGCTTTTTAGCGCATAAGCATTTGAGCCGTTTGGATGGCTCTTTTTTTTTATTTTCGTTTTTTAAATTTATCTAACTGTTTAACATTATGTTGTTTTGTCATAGCTTTTTTAAAGATTACATCTCTAATTTCTTCAACTTTATCGTGTGATACATCCATATTTTTATGATTTTCTTTGAATTTTTCATTCACTTGAATAGGATTTCCTTCGTTGTCTTCTATCTCTAAGTAATGTTTATAATAAGTCTTTTTACCTGTCTTTTTATTTTCATAACCTTTCAATTCTGTTCGATTTTTGCCCTGTGTTGCAGTTAATGGTACAACTGCTAAATTTTCTTCATTTGTATCAACAACAACTACAGGTCTTTCTTTTTTTGAGTTAGGCTTTTTCTTATCTAAAAATCTATCTTCAGTCGAAAGAGTTCGTCCCCAGGGTACGATTTTACTTTTCTTTTTTTTAATATTGGAATCTTGTCTGAATTTAATCTTTTTTGTTTCTTTTTGGTTTTTAACTTTCATTTTTTCCCCTTATTTTATTTGACTATTTTTTTTAAATTTGATATACTAAATGTGTAGTTAAGTTTGAGAGCAGTGTTTCCCGGCACTGCTTTTTTATTTTTCCATACCAAAGAAATAAGATGTGTTTTTAGACGTATTGTTCATAAAGTTCATTAAATGTAGCGTTGGCGATGGACTCTTCGACGCTTTGACTTTCAATCACTTCTGGAGTCTCTTCGACAACCTCTTCTTCGACAACTTGATTGTTGTTGATGTGGTTGGCGAGGTAGTAACCACCAACAGCACCGCCTGCTAGTAGAAGTAAGCCACAAGCGACAGAGCCAACAACTTTCCAGCCTGAACCGCTTTTTTGTTTTGCCATAGGCGTTTCTCCTTTTAATTAGATTTTTTTGTTTAAATTCGACTTTTAAATGGTAAAGTGGACTTTTGGGTTTTCATTAAAAAGGAGATGCGTATTTTTTAATGAGACTTTGTATGTTTTTTAAGTCCACTTTTGGGAAGATGTGAGAGGGCACACAGTGTGACTTCACATCTTTGGTGGTGGGTAGTGTTAAAGTTCCCACCATCGCTTTTGATTACTTTTAAACAACTGAAGTTATTTTGATTAAATAAACAAAGCCTGTTACTTCGTCATTAACTTCTACTGCTGTGATGAAGGTGCTGTAAGTCATATTGTTGGTTAAATAGTCTTCGTAATTAGAAACTGACACTTCCGTTCCATTAACTGTTATTTTCAATTCTAAAGAAATGTCAGAAGAGTATGTAGTGTCAAGGTGAACCGTTCTGCTAAAAAATGAGAGACCATTGTCTTCAAAAATCACTCTATAAGAATACTCTACGGCAGTTGAAATATAGTCACAAGAATTTTTATAATCAGCAATGTTGTTATATGACGTTATTAATCCGCTTACTGTAGATTTTATATCTTCGACGTTTATCCAATAAGATCCCGAATGGTCTTCTTCATTCAGTACATATCCAGTATTTCCTTGCCAAAATAGTAGACTAAAATTACTATTATACAATTCAATAGTTATACCGTCAGTCTCAGTTTCGGCGTCGGTCAACCCGGCATCATAACCCACGTTGTAGCCATCATCATAACCCACGTTGTAGCCATCATCATAACCCACGTTGTAGCCTTCATCATAACCCACGTTGTAACCTTCATCATAACCCACGTTGTAACCTTCGTCATAACCGATTTGTTTTTGAACTTCGCCATATTCGCCATATTCAGTCTCGGAATAAGTTGGCGTTTCTGTCGGTGTGTTTTGTGACGCGCTGGTGGAGAAAAAGGTCATTATATCATCCCTAAAGACCATACCGGCATAAAATGCGCCGGCGCACACAGCAAGACAAATTAAAATAATTAGAATTTTTTTTAAAGCATTCATTTTTTCACCTCCTATAATTTTTTGTTAAGCAACAATCGATTTAACATACTTCAATGTTATCGTTCCTGTTAAAGTGTCGTAAATGTATTGATACTCTTCGGAATCGCAAATTACATCCGTACCATCAATTGTGAAAGTGTAGTTATATCCTTGATTTACAAGGTGTGTGATTGTTTTGTTAGTTTCATCGTAGAATAGAAGACCTGTAGCTGTAGAGTTTGAAGATGCTATTAAATATCCGTCATTTACTTCTTGGTAATATTGCCAAAACCCACTAGTTACGGAAGAAAATAAAGTAAATGTTTGTTCTGTCTCATCGTAGAACAACATACCTGCAGCGGTGCCAGAAATTAAATATCCATTATTTACTTTTTGGTAGAATCGCCAAGAGGTCCCGCTTGTATATACCTGTGTGATTGTTTGATTGGTTGAATCGTAGAATAGAATGCCTGTAAAGGAATAGAATGAAGATGTTATTAAACATCCGCCATTTACTTCTTGGAAATATTGCCAATAGTATCCAGTTGTGTAAAGTTCAGTTATTGTTTGATTGGTTGAATCGTAGAATAGAATGCCTGTAGAAGAAGAGTTTGAAGATGCTATTAAACATCCACCATTTACTTCTTGGAAATATTGCCAATAGTATCCAGTTGTGTAAAGTTCAGTTATTGTTTGATTGGTTGAATCGTAGAATAGAATGCCTGTAGAAGAAGAGTTTGAAGATGCTATTAAACATCCACCATTTACTTCTTGGAAATATTGCCAATAACTTCCACTTGTGTATATCTGTGTGATTGTTTGATTGGTTGAATCGTAGAATAGAAGACCTGAGTTAGAATAAGTGCTGGAGATTAAATATCCGCTATTTACTTCTTGGTGATAAGTCCAATTGTATCCAATTGTGTATACCTCAGTAATTGTTTGATTAGTTTCATCGTAGAATAGAAGACCTGAGGAGCCGCCAGAAATTAAATATCCGCCGTTTATTTCTAGAAAATTTTGCCAATAACTTCCACTTGTGTATATCTGTGTGATTGTTTTGTTAGTTTCATCGTAGAATAGAATGCCTGTAGAAGGAGAGTTTGAAGATACTATTAAATATCCGCCATTTACTTCTTGGTAATTTTGCCAATAACTTCCCCTCGTGTATATCTGTGTGATTGTTTGATTGGTTGAATCGTAGAATAGAAGACCTGAGTTAGAATAAATGCTGGAGATTAAACATCCACCATTTACTTCTTGGTAATATCGCCAAGAGTATCCAGTTGTGTAAAGTTCAGTTATTGTTTGATTGGTTGAATCGTAAAGCCAAATACCTTCAACGTCACTTGTTGAAATTAAATAGTCACCGTTTGATAGAGTTTGCGAATAAACTATGCCAATTGATGATTCGAGTGAAGAAAGGTCTATATAGTCTAGGGTTGTTTCTATATTTTCTTCATAGGATGCCAAAAGTTCTTTTAGATACTCTATTTCTTCTTCAAGTTCAGTTATCGTTGAATTGAGAGAAGTGATTGTTGAATTGAGAGAAATGATTTGATTTTGCAAACTTTCAACATCCTCTTCAAGAGATTTTTTATCAGAAGTTAAAGTTGAGATTCTTGCTTGCAATTCAGCGATTGTTTCTTCTGAAAGCTCTCTATATTCGTCTAATTCATTATAATATTGAAGAATTTCTAAGTCTTTTTCAAGAATAAACCCTTGTAACATTGCTATTTCATCCTCAAGCATTGCTATTTCATCCTCAAGTACTGTTTTTTCGCTCTCAAGAGAATTATATTTAATAGTTAAAGTCTCAAGGTTTAACTCTATTTCAACAACGTATTCTTTTAGGGAATCATATTTTGTCTCAAGCTCTTCAAGTTCAGTTTGTTGTGTTATTTGAACTTCGTTGGTGAAATAGTAATAGTTGAAAGCCACACCGGCGCCGAATATTCCGGCGCAAACAACAAGACAAGCTATAACAATTAGGATTTTTTTAAAAGCATTCATTTTTGTCACCCCCTACTTAAGTCAAAATGTAACTAAAATACCAGTAATAATTAACGCCATCTGTCCAAATTTCTTGAGCATAAAAATTTGTTAAACCATACCAAGTCATTGGTGACCACGTGTGGGTGGTAATATCTAAGATGTATTGAGTGGTCCCGAGTGAATAATAATAATTAACACCGTCGGTCCAAATATAATAACCACTAACACTCGAAATACCATTCCAAACCATAGGTGACCACGTGTGGGTGGTAACATCTAAAACGTATTGATTTGAGCCGTTTGAATAATAATAATTAACACCATCCGTCCAAACGTGACTGCCCCAAATCTCTGTACAACCGTACCAAGTCATTGGTGACCACGTGTAAGTCTCAAAATCTAAAATGTATTGGTTATTATTTTCCGCACCGCCATAATATGAATAATAGTAATTAATACCATCTGTCCAAATACTAGAGCCGTAAAAATCTGTTAAGCCATACCAAGTCATAGGTGACCACGTGTGGGTTGCAATATCTAAGATGTATTGGTCAGTGCCATTTGAATAATAGTAATTAGTTCCATTTGTCCATACGTATTGACCAATAATATTCGAAAAGCCTTGCCAAGTCATATTGGACCAAGTGCGGGTCTCGACATCTAAGACTAGTTGATAATAAGTAGTAGTTGAAGCGCTTGTATCAATAACGGTTACGCTCATATAATAATTAACGCCGTCCGTCCAAATATTCCGCACATCATAAGTTACTGAAATACCACTACCACTTGTCACAGGTCTAGTAAAAGTTACTTCAGACCAAGTGTCGCGTAATTTCAAAATTGCGTAAAGATTGGTATCTTCGGTGATTTTATAATCAGAAGAAATAATGTCACCATTTTCAGTTAAACTCCAACCCATGAAATATCTACCATCTGACGAAGTATATGTTTCTGTTACAGTTGAGTTTTCTTTATATAATTTTGAGTAAAGATAACCATCTTCCGCATAAAAGTTGACATAATAATACTCACCGAACTCACCATCGCTATAAGTTAAATCAGTTCCCGGGTTATAGGTGCTTTCTTTGATGCTTATAACAAAGTTATTGTTGTTGAAGTAGCTATTCCAATAACCGACTGCATCAGAACCACCGTTGGTCGTTATGATTAGAGTTGTTGAGTTATTGTAGAATGCAAAGTCGAGAATTAATGTATCTGTCAACAGTTCAGTCAATGAGTTATTTTGGAATTGGTAAGTGTATTCGGCGCGGGCATAGATTGGACTACTGATATTGTTAACGAAATTATCGTTGATGTAAATTGCGTATTGAGTGTCATCCTCAAAAGTAAAAACTTCGTCAATCATAACGGTTGCGGTGTAGGTGTCACCATTTGATTGCGTTAATTCAAGATTTGTGATTTTAATATCAAACTCATCGTTAACTTCACTGGTATTTGTGTCGTAAATTCCTGTGATTGCGCCAAAGATGCCACCCGTTTCATTGTAATAGGCGTTTAGATTGACCCCGCAATAAATCGACGTGCCAAGCAAGACAACACTAATGATAATAATAACAGCCGTTGCCACAAACACTCTGGCTGAAGGGTACTTTCCACATATCCAAATTATTGCAATGACAATTGCGGCGGCTAGCAAGCCGTACCAAAAAGTTGTATTGAAAAGGAGACTAAGCATAATTCACCTCCGTTTTAACAACATTACTGTTGATTGTTTCGGTTGTGTAGCATTCATAAATTTCGTAGTTGCTAAGTCCGGAATCATTTGTAAATCCCAAAAATTCGTAGCCATATTCATTAAATATATCTAAATCAATAACAATTGAAAGGTAAATAACATTCGATTTAGTTAGATAAGTATCGTTGAAATCATCGCTGAGTTTTAATAAGTAATAGTTATCTCTCACATTGATTAAATTGAAGTCGTAGATGTCAACAGTAATAACTTGACGGCCTGTGAAATAGTCTTTACTTTCATAGTTGCTGGTTAAGTTAAAAGTTGAGCTTCCTTGGATGCAGTTAAATAGAGAATCGCTTGCTTGTTGGGCACCATCTGCGTAAACTTCTACTTTAATTGAGTAGTATGACATTATTTTCTCAATTAATAAACTCGAGTCGAAAATTGCTGTGTCGCTGTATCTACCGTCGCCTTCGTACTCGTAATAGTTGAACATATCGCCGAACTCAAACACCATTGCTTTGTTAGTTCCAGCAGGCAATGATTGAAGCGCGGTGTATAATAGATAAGCAAAGTAATTGAAGTCATAGGAGTAATATAAGGCATAAAAATCGGTGTAAGCCCATAACAAGTTAAAATGATAATTACTCCAAGACGTTGCGTTCGGCAAACTGTTAAATCTTTCTTTATTTAACTCAAAAGTTGCTTCGTTGAATTCGTTATATCCAGAACCTTTAAATTTCATTGTAAACAACTCGTCGTCGAGTTGGATTCTGAAGAAGCTTTCGCTATCTAGTGGATTAGTTGAAATAAGTGTCGTTTCATAATCATTGCCACTCATATAGTTATAAATACTCGTTGTTTCTTCGTTAATTGACAAGTTGACGTATAATGTGTAATAATATTCGGCATCGTACCATCCACCCTTTGAGAAGACAAGCTCTTCCGAGTCTGCAAAGGTTGTAAGGGACAAAGCCGCAGTTTCTTCACTTGAAATAATATTAGAAAGTGAATTATATCCCATTTCTTCTAAATAATTGATTATTGTTGAAATGTCCCAGAAAACTATTGAATCATCGACAGAGTTTGCGACATATTGCAACCCTTGTGAATAGAAGTCGTTTTGGTCTTCGTCTATAAAATAATTGAACTTGATGTCTAACATCTCAAGGCCGTTGTTGTTGGCGTTCGAGTAATACTTAATCTCAATAAAATAATTGGTCTCGCCACTCGTTGATTCTTGCAGGCCGACTTCGTAGGTGTTAACAACTACAACATCTTCGCCGTAATATAGCACCACTAGATACCAGGCGTCGATAGTGACGCAGGCGACTATGAGGATTGACAGTAAACTAATACCAAGTTTTTTCCAAAGAGACATTTTCGTTTCTCCTTTTAATTTTTTATTTTTCTAAAACAAACTAACTAACCACTGGATGAAGTAAACCGCGCCGGTAATTATGCTGGGGCATAATATCGCTAAAACGATAAAGATAATTAACCATTTCATTTTGACACCTAACATTGATTGAGTATTTTTAACAACTGACACGCATCAACAGCAATAACTGAATTGTCCGGGAGTTGAATCGTAACTGTTTTTTTATTTGCTTGTTTTTTCAACTGAACCGGAAGTCTTGTGATTATCGGCAGGGAATAAGCACTCTCCTGCTTTTTGTCAGATATCATCACAACGGCTGTGATGTCGGTGTCAATGATTCCATAATTTTTAAACTTTTCTTCTGTTATCATAGTTTCTTAAACTCCTTTCGTTTTTCGTTTTTAATTCCGTGTAGGGTTTTTGAGTTATATTCTGCCTTATACGCATTAGCAAGACAGGTGAGTATGTAATAATCTGGTTGTCTAATTTCCGGGTATTTCTCGTTATCAAAAACATATAATGCTTTTGAATAGATTTCATCCAGCGTCAAGCAATCAATAACGAATTGAAAGAACTCTTTTGTGCATTTTTGCCCGGCATAGATTTTATTAAAGTAAACGTCGTCAAAGATTGACTCAATGAATGTGTTAATGAACATAAGAAGTTTTGATTTTTTGTCATCAGGAAGACTCGAAAGATTAATCATTGCGTGATAGTGCTGTTTCATTTCGCTGGCGCTGTGTAATATCTTGCCGTCTCGGGTTGTGTAAGTTATCTCAACTGCTTTCGGCTTTCGCAAACCTTGTTGTCTAAGGATGTTTTCTTCGACTGTTTTAGTTGGGTAGATGCACTTTATCCCGGTGTTCGAGTCGTGTTTTTCGACTGTATAGCCAAACTCAACAAGTTCATTGCGCCACTTTCTGACCTGGCGCGGTGATACTTCAAAAAGCCCGGCATAATAATCGTCATTGATAAAGGCACCGTGATTTGAAGTGATGTTTGCGCATACTTCGGCATAGAACAGTCGAGTCATCGGCATCAATCGGTTATCTAACCTTGTCAAATCGTTGGTTGTGAAATATGGTGCATCTTTCATTCAAACTCCTTTTAATAAAAAAATCCGCAGTTTTGAGAATAAACGCTTAATTTTTTGCGTTCATCAACTGCGGATTTATATTTAAGAAAAATTTCAGAGTCACATCGCACGGTGTAATATCGTTGTTTGCTTTACAAAAATTGTAAAACTCGTTTAAGTTCATACCATTTGCAATTGCTGTTGCTAGGTTTGTTATGTAGTCTTGATTTTGCATTTTGACCTCCTTATATTTTACAAAATTTTTAAAATATGGTATAATTTAAAGTTAGTAACGCTAAGCATGTCGATTGTTTGTTGCTAATTAAAATACTAAATTGGAGCTTTCACTATGGATAAAATCTTTAAGGATTATGCTAAATCAAAAGCGAAAGCAAAGGCTAATTACAGTAAATTTAAAAGAACTGGTAGTAGATTCGCTAAGCGAAGAGCCGATTACAATTATGCTATTTGTGATGCTATGGATAAAAAATTTGAAAATCCAGCGACTACTGTCAATGTAAGACAAAACAACATTAAAGATTCATTTAAGTATTCTAAGCAAACAACAAATGGAGTGCATAATCCTAAAATTTCAGTTAGTTCAAGAAGTAAAAAATTAAATTATAAGAAATACTAAATACTAAGTTTTGAATAACCCTTCGGGGTTATTTTTTTTCGGATAAGTTTTTTTAATGAACTCTTCAAAACTTATCTTTTTCTTGCATTTTTTATAGTCTTTATAAGCAAGTTTTAGAAAAGTTTTGTAAGAAATCATAAGATATTCCGTTTGTCCAGGCTCTCCATTGACAGCAAGGAAGTTTTCCCAAAATGGCAGTTTAGAATCTTTATTGATTGGTATAGTTCCAAATATTACTCTAAAACTATTGATATTTTGCATTTTTTACTCTCCTTTTTGGTCTAATTATCTTAACTTAACTCCATTTTAGTTAATTTATTTAGACCTTGTCAAGTGTTTTGGTCAAATTTTTTGAATTTTTTTTAAATTTATATAAATTTTATTTAACAAAAGGGGGTAAAAATGGAAAATTTAAAATTTTTAAGAGAAGAATACAAAATTACTCAAAGAGAATTTGCTCAAAAACTCGGCATATCAAAAACTACTTTATGCTATTACGAACAAGGCAAAGTCAGTCCGTCAGTTGATATGTTAATTAAACTTTCTGACTTCTTTAACTGTTCAATAGACTATCTTCTCGGCCATCAAACAAAAAATGTACTCTATTTAGATTCCTATACGCCAACGCAAAAGAAGATTATTGAGACTGTTAAAGATTTGTCAGAAGATGAAGGCTATCAACTTTTGGGGTATATCGCACGAATGAAAGATATGCCACTTGAAGTTGTGTTGCTTAAAAAACAAGCGGAAGAGAGGGAATGATGGATTTTGGAGAAATAAAAAATTTTTCTTTCAGAGTTAAAAACGGCTGATGAAAATATAGGCTTTGCAGAAAAAATTATTGAAAACGAGAAATTGAATAAGGCCAACATCCAAATAATAGTTGGTTATTTAGATGCAGATGAAGACGCTTACAAGGTTAACAGGTCAAACCTTGTGGTGTTCGATGGTGCAAGTCAACCTGATATGGAGGTTGATTTGAAAAATGTTAGATTAAGGAAAGACGGCCGTTGGGAGTATCGAAAGACAATTCGCGGTCAAAAGTTTACAATCATAAAAAGAACAAAAAAAGAACTTTTGGAAGCAATAAGCAAATTAAAAAAGACCGGCTATAAAAAAATAAGCTCAAAAAGAAGTCATAACTTTAAAGACTTTGCAGAGCGCTGGTTGGAAGTTTTCAAAAAACCTGCAATTAAAGAACAAAGTGCCGAGGTTTATAAGAACATCATTGAGAATCATTTAAAACCTTTGCACAATTTAAACATTGAGAAAATAACTTTAGAGGACCTGCAACGCATTTTGAATGAGAACTCCGGCCGGATGAGAGAACTTACCTATTTGACCCTCAAACAAATTTTTAAACAAGCATATTTTGAAGATATAATAAAAAAAGACATTTCTCAATTTTTGCAAAAAGGCAAAATCGAACGCAAAGAACGCCGAAGTCTACTTTATTCAGAACAAGAAAGATTGTGGAATGCACTAGGCACGGACAGACTCTCATTGCTCATACGCTTTTACTTGTTGACGGGTTGCAGGCGGGAAGAGG
>CAZFRA010000024.1:0-14668 GCA_964521165.1 uncultured Lachnospiraceae bacterium | reverse complement strand
TGGAAATTGTGGCTCTTGAACTTGACGAAGAGCCACGAACATATCCAAAAAGTCCTTGATAAGAGTAGGTGCTGGAAGAGCCTGCCGGCGTAAAAAGACCGGAGATGGTATATCCACCCCCGTCATAATGTCCACTGAAGTAATATGATGAAGTTCCTATCGCATCCCAATAATACGCAGATAGGTCAATGTCTGCTGTTTGCTTAAAATATGTATCAGAATATGTTTGACTATTAAAATTCACTCGGTAAGCAAGATAAGCAAGTTGCGCCGCTGTGGAAATTAGATAGGGGTCACTTTCTGTTCCACTTCCGCCAGCAAAACTGGTAGCATAATTCCCTTCATCCGTCCAATAATAGTCCGTATATGTCGGCGCATCCGCCGTTGTGGTCACGCTTTCAGAAACCGAATTGTCAATCCCCCCCCCCCGCACTGTTTTGCGTCAACAAAACACCAGCGGTTACTGATGCAGAAATAATCAACAAAAAAGAGAAAACATAAAGTAAAATTTTTTTAATTTTCTTCATATTTTTCTCCTTTTTAAATAAATTAAAAATTCCAAAAAATTCTCTAATATATATTTGGAACATTCATCATTAGTATACTTAATTTCGACAAAAATAGCAAATAATTTTTGAGATATTTTTATTTTTATTTAAAACGCTTTAAATTTACGAAATTTTTAATAAATTTGGAGCTGATGGCGGGACTTGAACCCGCGACCTGTCGATTACGAATCGACTGCTCTACCAACTGAGCCACATCAGCACAAGACATCAAGATGCACAAACATTATATTATTTTGTCACCTTTTTGTCAATTATTTTATTAAAATTTGTTGTGTTTCACTGCCTTTTCTTGCTTGTTACAAAATCTTTCTTTTAAAACTGATTTAAATATAGTAAATTCGGTATAATAATATATAAACATAAAATAGAATCACACAACAGTGAAGGAAAAAATATCGGAGATGGAAGATGTGAAGTTTTCGCCGCCATTTGCAATGACATACACTTTATAATCGCCAGCATCGTAGCCCGAAAAATTAAAACTCGTGTCATAAATGTTGTCAATCGTTTTGATTTCACCGTCCGGACAAATGAGAAGAAAAGAATATGATGTTGCATTCAAAACCGAATTCCAACTCAAAACATTATTGTCAAACACCGGTACAACTTTGTCTAACACAACAGTCACTTTCCACTCTAAAACTTCTGAAAAATTGCCGTTTTGACCATTTTCGCTAGAATACGCAACTTTGAAGCGGAACTCGCTGCCGGCGCTTAAAATAAAACTATTGTTCGCCGAAAGATTTGTCGAATTCGTCGTTTCAATGATATCGCTGACCGTTATATACTCGCCGTCAATCTTTTGCTCGATGACGAAACGGTAGTTATATTGACTATTATAATCAGTCACCAAATAATAATCGTCTTCAATCACCAGAACTTCCAAATTTTGCGGCGTCTCGCGAATCATTGGCGACACAAAATAAAAGATAAGCAGCCCTGCCACCAACAAAAGAAGGCAAAAGACAGCAATGGAAATTATAGAAATATAAACCGCTTTTTTGCTTTTCATATTGATATTATAATAAAAAATGACAAATATTTCCAAACAAATTACAAAAAAATAAATAAATTTGCAAAATGAATATTGACATTGCATAAAAAGTATGATAAAATTGTAACATAAATTGGAGGTATTATATGTTAGATTTAGCAAATTTATCAAATGAAAGTTACGCCGCTTTCATTTTGGCAATTGTTTTCACGATTATCACTTTCGCTGGCGCAATTGTTATTTTGAGAAGAAGTTTTAAAATTTCCATCCTTCTCAAAGTTTTGACAACTATTATTTTTCCATTTATCGCCATTTTCTGCTGGATCTATATGATTATGAACACTTGCGGAAACTTTGATGTTATCACAAGTCTTTACTCTTCTTTCTTAATCACCCTTGGTTTCTACCTTATCATCATCGCAACTTTCTATTTAGTGATTGCTATCATCAAAAAGAAGAAAGAAAGAGATGCCGCTTACATTGAAAATTTGGAAAACGAAGTTGAAAACCTTGAAAAAGCACTGAACGAAAAAGAATCGGACAGCACAGAAATTATCATCGCTGAAGACGCTCCTGCGGAAGAAGTGGAAGTGGAAGATGAAAATAACAGCGAAGAAGTCGAAGTGGAAGACGGGCAAGAAGTAACTGATGAAAGTGCTCAAAACGAAGTAAGTGAAGAAAACGAAACTGTTGAAGAAACTAGCGAAGAAGAAAGCGAAGAAATTTCCGAAGAAAGTGCAGTATCTAACAACGCTCAAGACGAAGAAAATGTAGAAACAGAAGAGAGCGTAATTGAACCTGAAACAGAAACTGAAAACGAAGTGGAAGTTGAAAATGAAAACAACAGCGAAGAAATTGTACCAGAAGAAGATATTATCGAAACAATCGAACCTAACGAAAACGAAGAAAACTAAATTTAAACATAAAAAAATAACCGCGAATTGCGGTTATTTTTTTCTTCATTTTTAGTGGTAAAATGTTACATAATTAAAAATGTTTTACTTAACAATAATGTTCACTATGCGCTTTGGCACAACAATTTCTTTCACGATTGTTTTTCCAGTAAGTTGAGCTGCAACCTTATCGTTATTTTTCACTTTTTCAAGAATTTCATTATTTGAAAGAGATGTTTCAATATCCATTCTTGTCACAATCTTGCTGTTTATTTGCACAGCAATCTCAACGGTGTCCAAAGCAATTTTGTTTTCATCAAATTTTGGATAGCATTGGTTGAATATGGAATATTTTTCGCCAATTTGCATCCAGAGTTCTTCTGCAAAATGCGGTGCTGACGGTGACAAAATAATAAGTAAATTTTTGAGAGTTGTTTGCATAAGTTTGCCATTTTTCTCTTTGACAACATCGTATTTATACATCGCATTAACAAGTTCCATTATTCTCGCTACAGCGGAGTTGAAAGAAAAAGTTTCAAAATTCTCAGCAACTTCTTTGACTGTGCGATTGAGAACATAATCAAGTTCCTTCTCTTCGGCACCATATTTCTCGTTCGCACCCTTTTCGCTATGCCACTTCAAAACAATGCGTTCCACTCTGTCCAAAAACGCCTTGATATGCTTGATTCCTTCATCGCTCCAAATTCCACCGTCAGTATATTTAAGCGAGAACATCATATGAAGTCTTAACGCATCACTACCGAACTCTTTGATGTAATCATCCGCTGTTCGCGAAGAGTTGCGCTTACTCATCTTCTTGCCATCTGGTCCCAAAATCATACCTTGGTGGAATAGGCGCTTAAATGGTTCATCAAAATCAAGTTTTCCAATATCGCGTAAAAATTTGGTGATAAAGCGAGAATAAAGAAGGTGCCCTGTTGCGTGCTCAACGCCACCAACATAGCAGTCGACTGGCAACATTTTATTGACATAGTCGCGGCTAAAAATCTCTTTGTTGTTGTGAAGCGATTCTGGATAGCGAAGTTGATAGAACGACGAACAAACAAAGGTATCCAGTGTATCTGGTTCGCGTTTTGCAGGACGATGACAATTTGGGCATTCAACATTCATATATTCTTCGCACTTGCCAAGTGGACCACTCCCGTCTGGCTTATAGTCCGTGATATGTGGAAGTTTAACTGGTAAATCTTCTTCTGGCACCGGAATAGTTCCGCAGTGATCGCAATATATGATTGGAATTGGACAACCCCAATATCTTTGACGCGCTACTGACCAGTCGTGAAGTTTATAGTTTGTTTTGAAACGCCCTTTACCAAGTTTTTCCAACTTTTCAACAATTTTCGTCTTCGCCATTTCACTCGTCAATCCGTCAAACTCGTCGGAATTTATTAACACACCATATTCGCAAAACGGAAGAGTCGTTTCGCCACTGACATTTTTGATAACCTGCTTGATTGGAAGGTTGTATTTTTGTGCAAAATCAAAATCGCGAGAATCATGGCAAGCAACACCCATAACAATCCCGGTGGCATATGTGGAAATAACATAATCCGCAACAAACAAAGGTACTCTGTCACCAGTCAAAGGGTTGATAACATAAGTCCCCGTGAACACGCCTGTTTTTGGCGAAATAGAGCTTGTTCTGGTAATTTCATCTTTTTTAGAAGACTCATCAATATATTTTTGCACTTCTTTTTTGTATTCTGGTTTAATCAATTTTGAAAGAAGTTTGTGTTCTGGTGCAATAACAAGAAAAGTAACACCAAAAAGCGTATCTGCGCGCGAAGTGAATACCGTCAATTTTTCCGAAGAGTTTTCAATTTGAAAATCAACTTCGCCACCAACACTTTTACCTATCCAATTTCTTTGCAAACTTTTTGTTTTTTCTGGCCAGTTAATCGTGTCGAGTCCCGACAAAAGTTCTTCGGCATATTTCGTGATTTTAAAAAACCACTGTCTCATATTTTTTCGCATAATTGTTGAACCACAGCGCTCGCAGACACCGTCCACCACCTGTTCGTTGGCGATTATGGTGTTGCACGATGGGCAAAAATTAACTGGTGCTTCTTTTTGATAAGCAAGCCCTTTTTTGTAAAGTTGAATAAAAAGCCATTGCGTCCATTTATAATAATCTGGATTGCAAGTGATAAGTTCATATTCCCAGTTGAAAGTTGCGCCCATTTCCTTCAACTGTTCTTCCATAACTTTAATATTGTGTCTTGTGCTGTCTTCTGGATGAATACCAGTTTTTATGGCATAATTTTCCGCAGGCAAACCAAAAGCATCAAAACCCATAGGTTGAAAAACATTATAACCTTGCAAACGTTTAAATCGCCCGAAACTGTCCGAAAGTCCAAAATTCCACCAGTGACCAAGGTGTAAACTTGCGCCACTTGGATAGGAAAACATTTCAAGAAGATAAAATTTTTTATCTAACTTTTTATCATCAAATTTATATAACTCTGTGTCCGTCCAAATTTTATTCCATTTTTTTTCAATTTCAGGATAATTCATTACTTGCCTCCATAAACTTAAAAATAATTTTATCAAATTATTAAATATTTTGTCAACAATAAAAGTGCTCTTGCGAGCACTTTGTGGAAACTTATCAAAAAAGTTAAAAGTTTTGACCTGGTTTTGACATTACATTACTGGAAAAAGTTGCAGAAAGTGACAATAAGTAAATCCCAATCGAAGTGCAAAGGAAAGCAATATCAAAAGAGTTAATAAAATTGGCAAAACCACTTGTGTTGATATTGAAGAGTTCCAATCCACCAAACATAAACATATAAAAAATTGTACCCGCAAAAATCAACAAAAGCCCACACCACAAAATGTAATTCTCACGAAAATGTATGAGAAGAACGATTAAGGATATCAAAGAATTTATTAGATAAATAGTAAAAATTACATTTTCTACTGATGAAAAATAATCTGGTAAATATTCTGGCAATAGGAAAAATGCTAACAAACTCAAGCCAACACGAATGGCGAGATCCAAAATTTTAAAGCCAACTCCTTTAGTAAGCCAAACGCAATAAATGAGAATAAACACTTGAAAAGCACATAGACAATATAGCGTAACGGTGGCGATCAAAGTTTCTCTTATTGGAATATAATAATAAAACGCATAACCAAGAACAAGAGCGACAAGAGAAAATGTTACAAGAAGACTTTTTTTATTAAAACGCAAAAAGATAAAACTCAACAAAAGTGGAGTAGCAAATGTAATAAAAACGACGTTAGTTTCGTTGAACCAAGGAATTTGATCCCCTTCCACCATATCAACAATATTGGCCAAAATAATCACAACACCAGCCAAAGTCAAAATGGTGGCAAAAATAACCAAGATTTTTTTCAACAAACTTATATCTCTAAAATCCTTCATATGAATATAATAACAAATTTATCATAATTTTACAACTAAATTAAGGCAAAATTTAGAAAAATTATAATAAAAATTCAGTTTTTATTCAAAATTGGGTCATTTTCACCATCAAAATCTACATTTATGGTTAAATTTTTAAAATTTTTACACCTTTCTTCCGCTTCGGAAAAATATCTCTTGTATGCCTTTTTACAATATTTTTTATGTTTATCAACTTCTTCTTTTTCTGGTTTTTGAAAGGTATATGGACCATTCACCTTCCATTTTTTAAAAAGACCAATTTCGATGGCATTTTTGTGACATAAAAATGAACATCTCATACACATTATACAATTCTTGTCAAACTTAAATTCGCCATTTTCCACAGTGATATTATTTGTTGGGCAAATTTTGACACACATATTGCAATTACAACAGTTTTCGTTAACCTTAAACCTTTTGCCGTTAAATCTTCCACCCCAGTGCTCGATTCGGAAAATATAGGCAAGAAATTTTCCAAAAGGAACTTTTTTAAGTTTCGCTTCCTTACCTTCAACAAGTTCTTTTGCATCAATTGGAATAAGTTCTTTTGCTGTTTCCCACATTTTATATGCCATTGCATCTGTATGTCTAAAAATGATGTTATATGGCATACAATAGTGATATTCATTAGTAAATTTAAAATTTTTCTTTCTTAAAAGACTCACAGGTTTTATAGAAGAAATATTGTTAAGTTTCAAAGGCTCGCCCGAAGTTGCCAGAATAAAAAGTTGTTTTTCGCTAGACATTTTTGGTAATTTTTTAATAAAGTCGAAAATAATTGACGGCGCGTTAAAGGCATGGACAGGATAGGCAATGCCGACCTTGTCATACTCGGTCAAATCAAGAGAAAAATTTTGATTTTCCACCTTAAACAAATCCACATTGCAACCATACCCTTTCAAACTTTCCGCGAACTTGTCCACTACGCGTTTTGTGTTGCCTGTGCCAGAAAAATAGCAAATAAGAATTTTCATATATCATCCTTCAAAAGTTAATTATTTTTTGTGTATTCCGACTTAAATTCGTCGGTATAAGAGTAGAGATAGTTTTCATTTTCGTCATGAGAATCGAGCCAAATTTCACGATAAATCTTATCTTTTTTCGAAAGTCGGTCAAAATCCCAAACATTTTTATAATATGTTGGATTATACCAATGCCCAGCCTTCAAAACTGTAAAAGGTGAAGCAGTGAATTTTTCGCCGTCCTGAGTTTGCCATTCAAGTTTTTCGTATAAATCACCGCCATATTTCTTCGACAAAAGTTTACCGGCGTGTGCTTTGGCAAATTTTTGAAGCTCTTCAAAAGTGTAATTTTCTTTGTCTAAATCGCGATAATAATTGATGAGTTTTGCATTCTTTTTTGTGCGCAAATTTTGATAATCAATTTCTTGTCCTTCATCATCTTTACCTTCCACCAAAAGATTAAACTCTTGCCATTTTGGAGAGATTTTTTGATATTTTTCCGTCCCGCCAAAATATGCCTGCATTTTTGCTTCGTCCTTATGCTTAAACCAATACGCCGGCGAGTTGTCGTCTTTAAAAAGTCTTTTGATAGCGAAAGTGGAAATTAGCCCTTTTGGCACAATTTTACCCATTTTATAATAGGAATGATTTTTCAAAGTTTCCTGCCAGAAAACATCTGTGGATTGCGATTGATAGTGGAACATATTATCCAAAACATTTCCGTCATAAAACCACATTCCGTGGAAATTGCGCGTGGCGTTATAATAAGGTTTAAAAAAGTCTTTTGCATTTCCGCCAATAAGTTTGAACCCGTCATTTAAAGTGTCATAACCTGTTATACAATTTACCGCCCCACCACCAAGATTGAACACTTTTTTCCAAAACTTATTTTCCAAATACTTTTCAATATCACTCTTCAAAATATTCGCAATCAACACACCGCTATCGTGTGCAGTTGCCCACTCCAAAGGCGTATTGAAAGTAGTATGAAACATAAGCCCGTCATTGAGATTATCAGCAAGCATATTGTTGTGGAGCATTGCCGTTTGACGAATAACCGCCCAGTTTTTTATTTTGCTTTCCAAAACAGTAAATTCCCCACGCAGTTTGGTGGCAGAATAGATATCAAAAGGACTGACAAGAAGCGGGTCGCCCACTCTTCCCCACGGATGTTTATAGTTTCTATTGCCATAAAGCGCCACCGTGGAAATATGTATAAATTTTGGTTGCTTATCCAGTTCTTCAATAGATTTAACCAAATTCTTCACGCCAATTTCATTACATTCAATTGCCTTAACCGGAAATTTGTCTGAATGTGGCGGAATAACCGCAGCAAGCCCAACAACATAGTCGCAATCTTTAACCAAATTTTCGCAAGTTTGTTTATCTTTCAAATTGCCGAAAATAATTTCAAACTTTTTCCAATATTTTTTATATCTTTTTTTAATCTTCTTTATTCTTTTATCATCCGGAAGTACCAAAAATTTGAATTTGTCGATCTCCTTAATTTTAACAATTTCTTCCAAAGTGGCTTGTCCCATATTACCGGTTATGCCAGTCACTGCAATAATCATAAAACCCCCTAATTAAAATTTTAACATAATAAGTTTAACACATCGAAAAAAATATTCCAAACAAAAATGGAAACAATTTAAAAATTTTTAACTAATAATATTCAATTTGGAAAATAAATGTCGTTGTCTTAAGAATTTTATGTTTGAGTCAAGATAAAAAAGTGAAAAAATCTGTATTTTTCAGAAAGATACCAAAGTTGTAAGAAATAAATTAAACATCAAATGACAAAAAAATCGGTTCCTTCTTTTTCAAACTAAATAGCGTGATATTTGATATATTGGTGAATTTTGTTTTACCAACCAGCAAATATTTTTCTCGCCCAAAAGAAATGACAATCTTTTTGTAATACTCGCCATTAAAAATGCCAACTTCTTTAAGCCCGATTTGTTTAAAAGGTTGAAAATCTATTTTATCTTTTCCTTTAACAAAAAGTCGCCTTAAATTCATATATTTTTGAATTAAATCTTCATTTTTTACGCCATTTATCCAATTAAGCCAAATTTTTTTCGGCAACTCGTTGTTAAAAAATTGGTCAAATTTTGGATTTTTTGTTTTAACTCGAACATCAAAAATTTCACGATTTTTAGTCTTGGAAATATCCAAAAATTTCTCCACACTTTTTTGCGTTTTTAAAGGAAACTTTTTGTTGGAATATTGAAAAAAGAAAAACCTTTCTTCTTGCGGTTTTAAATTTATCGTTAATTTTAAATTGATTGTGGCAAATGAAGAATTTTCTAATCCGTCAACGCAGGAAAAAGAAAACTCTGCCTTAGGACAAATATATGAAAAAAACATATTCTCTTTCGTCATTAGATTTACCACTTTAATTGCGCCATTTTGTTTTTTGAAATAAAAATATCCCCTTTTTAGCGGAAAATTTAAAGAAATTTTCACTTTTTGCGGCAAATTTTCGGTGTTTTTTATTTTTAAATAGATGTTATTACCATTTAACATAAACTCTCGATAGGAATAATTTATACTGCTAACACTGTCTTCAACAAGACAAAAATCGTCATATTTAGGATTCAAAATTTGGTCGTTTATCATAAAAAATCTATCTTTAAATTTAACATCGTAACTTGACGAAGAAGAATAGTTGATATTAAGTTTGCAAATCATAGCAAGAAAATTCATACTAGAATTTTGACTATAAAACACGCAATTTTCCAGTTTTTTCAATATTTTTTCTTGAATTTTTGTGATATTTTCGATTGGAATGAGTAAATTAAACTTTTCTTCCTTATTTGCAAGCATCAACGCTTTAAGCATTTTGTTATCAATTTTCTTATCAAACTTAAAAATTGGATAGCGTACATCCACCCCGTTATTAAACAACACTGTTCTATCAATTTTGTCATCATAAACAACCGGCGAATGAAATCTTACGCGGTTCAAAATTGTATTTTTAATTCTTTCCACCTTATTGTTTTTCATAAGAAAATTATTGCAAAAATGAGAAAAAATAAACAAAAAATCTGTGATTTACACAGATTTTCCTTTTTACCACCCTTGAACAACTTTTCCAATACTATCAAAGTAAGAGTTGCGATCTATATCTTCTTTCACAATTAAATCAATTTCTTTCACCACATTACCGTCTTTAGTCACCTTAACATTACCCACCTTGTTGCCACTTTTCAAAGGTGCATTAAGTTTTTCCGGAAGGTTGATTGAAGTGGAATAAGTTGTGCTGTCACCCTTCTTCACAATGACAACATAATTTTCGCTCGCATAAACATCGCAGTTTTCACTTTTACCCTTCATCACTTCAAGATTTGCAATCGGCAAGGTTTCATCCACCAAAAATTTATTTTCAAAATTCGAAAAACCATAATTCAACAAAAGCGAACTCTCATTGAACCGAGTCTTACTGTTAGCAGCACCAACAATAACCGAGATAAGTCGCATATCGCCACGTTTTGCGCTTGCCGTTAAGCAACTACCCGCCTCACTCGTCGACCCAGTTTTACCACTGTCACAACCTTCAAAATATCTAATCAGTTTATTGGTGTTGATGAGTTCCGTCTTTCTACCCGACGGATGCACCAATTCATCCATCCAAATTGTCGAATATTTGTGATATAAATCGTATTTTAAAATCTCTCGCATTAAAACAGCGCAGTCATTAGCACAAGAATACTGTTCCGGTGCTGGAAGACCGGTGCAGTTAACATAATTCGTATCATTCATTCCAAGTTCTTTCGCACGCTTGTTCATACGATTTGTAAAACTTTTCTCATTGCCGTTGAAAAATTCGGCAAGTGCCACAGAAGCGTCGTTAGCAGAAGCCATAATAACAGACTTTAATAGGTCTTCGAAAGAATATTCAACATACGGGTCGATAAAAACTTGCGAGCCGCCCATTCCTGACGCATTTTCGGTAGTGGAAATCAAGGTATCGAGTGCCACATTGCCAAGTTCATATTCTTCCAACGAAATCAAAATTGTCATCATTTTGACCATACTTGCAACTGGTAGGTGTGTTTTAGAATCTTTATCAAAAAGAATTTCGCCACTTGCAAAATCCATTAAAAGTCCGCTTTTGGACGAAATATCAAGATCGCTACTCGCGCTAGCGGTAGCGGTTGGGACAAAGAGAAAGCAGATTGCCAGCAAAACTGAAAGAGATGAGAAAATAAATTTTTTCATAAACACTCCTTTTTGATATTTTTTTCAAAAGAAGTGTTTTTATGCATAATTTATAACTAAATCACCAAAATAACCTGCCCATTCAAAAGGTAAAGTAACAGCGTTTCCACCAAATTAATCACAATCAACGCAACAAACCACATAAGTAGATAGACGAAACGATTACACTCCGTTCTGCCAAAGCGTTTACAATTGGAATTTATTTTTGAAAGAATAAGATAAAAAAGGATGAGAACAAAAAGCGTAAAAAGTTGGCAAGGCAAAATAACAACCACCGCGGTCAATACCCCACCAAGTCCGTACAGCACAAAAATAAGCGTAAAATTCAAACCAAAAAGATAACTGCGATAAACAAACAGGATTTCGGCAAGCGGAAAAAGGAAAGGAAGAAAGGACACGCCAAAAAGAATAAGAACATTAATAGCGAGCGAAATTGAGCGCGAAAAGAAAGCGGAAGAAGAGCCAACAAACCCCTCCTTAAAATCATCGAGCGAAATTTCTTGCAACCGCGAAAGAGAAGAGTTGTTTGAATAGCGAATCGCCACAAACACCCCGACAAAAATAGCAATCAGACATAAAATCAAAGTGAGAAAAAATTTCCCACGGTTTTCCTTCAAACTTTTTTGAGCAGAAAATCTCAACCCATTGATAAATGAGTGCGATTTATATGATTTTAACATATAATATAATATTTAAAGGATAGATTTTTAAGAACAAATATTTAATATATCTTAACACTAATCAAATACAATCAAATTCAGTGAGTTTGATAGTAAGGCACATACCATAAATAACATTTGGTTTTTTGTTTGTCGTGCCGCCACCAGATGTATGCACAACAACATTGTTTAGGTTGGTTCCCAAATCGCGACTATAGTAATAAGTTCCGTTGCCTTGCTCTGCAAGATAGTCGCTCACAAGGTCGGATATTGTGATAGCGTAATCTCCGTGTGTTGCAGAAATTTCCGCATCAGAGGATAAGAAAAGGCTCGAAGTCATACTTGACGAAGTTTTACCACTTGTCGAGAAGGCATCCACAGACACCGAAAACTCTTGAAGATACTCATTTGAAAGGTTGTAAAGGAAATCGTCGACATAGGAATATGTTGCACTATCACCATTTGCTGTGGCATAACCTTCCCCGATTCCAAGAGACGAAGTGGAATATTTCCCAACATACACAATGCTTGCGGAGACCATATAAATATTATCACCCGACGAAACTTTAACAATACTTCCGCTCGTAAGTTTGGATGCGTCGGCAGAATAAATTATCCACCTAATCGGTTCAACCGCATACCAGTTACCAAAGGCTTTGCAATACTCGCTGCCATCACTTGTTACCACAGCAGCAAGCACCATCCCGCCAAAGTAGTAGACATTTTCCGAGATTGTGTATTCTCCGCTATTCAATTCTGACAGCACTGCCGAGTCCGTCACCTTAGTCTGCGGCATACTGCCATATTCGATATACCAATAGCCGTTTACTTCGTCATAATATGCCGCTAGTTCCCAAATCGCATAAAGTGTGATGTTTGATGAAAATTGATAAGTTTCACCCGGAGTATAACTCGTGCCATTTCCGTCCGAACTTGAATTCCAAGAAACTATAGCAAAACCTGTTCTTGAAAAGGTATTTTGAGTGATTATCGCAGCATTAGCATATTGAGTTTCTGTGAATGTTTGATTTGTGCCATCGTTTGAATGGTAGGTTATCGTGATTTTAAGGAAGGTTGGATAACCGTCGTTTTGTGTGCTATCCAACACCCAAGTGTATGTAAAATCCCACGGATAATCTTCATGCCAGTTGGAGTCATTAGTATACCACGAAAGTGTTTTGGCGTTTTCAACTGTCATCTCACCACCACTAACTGTGCCAGCATTAGTCCCATAAATTGAACTAATTGAATCTCCACCATAGTAGGAGTTATATACATATGAAGAAGAAGAATAATTATATCCCACAACCCCGCCAACATATGAAGAACCACTAGTCCTAGTACTAGTCACTGCACCTGTGTTGTAGCAGTTATATACATATGAAGAAGAACCATTCTGTCCCACAACTCCGCCAACATATAAAGAACTTCCTGTCACACTGCCTGTGTTGTATGAGTTATATATAGATGAAGAATAATTACATCCCACAACTCCGCCTACATAATAAGAACTTCCTGTCACACTGCCTGTGTTATATGAGTTATATACATATGAAGAATAATTATATCCCACAACACCGCCTACATATGAATAACCACTCACTGAACCTGTGTTGTATGAGTTATATACATATGAATAATTAAGTCCCACAACACCGCCTACATATGAATAACCACTCACTGAACCTGTGTTGTAGGAGTTATACACAGATCCAATATTATTATATCCCACAACTCCGCCAACATAATAATCACTTCCTGTCACACTGCCTGTGTTGTAGGAGTTATATACATATGCATAAGATGATGAAGTACCATAATTATATCCCACAACCCCGCCAACTCGACCACTTCCACTCACCGAACCTGTGTTGTATGAGTTATATACAGATGAACCATAATAATTAGATCCCACAACTCCGCCAACATAAATAGAACTTCCTGTCACATTGCCTGTGTTATATGAGTTATATACATATGAAGAATAATTATATCCCACAACTCCGCCAACATTAGAAGAACTTCCTGTCACTGAACCTGTGTTGTAACAGTTAGAAATTGTGGCGTATTGAGCCCGTCCTGCAATTGCTCCAACATATTGATACCCTTGGATGTTTGAATTGATTATACCAACATTGGAAATGGTGGCATGATTTGATGAAGATGTTCCCAAAACATAACCAAAAAGTCCTTGGTAAGAGTAGGTGCTGGAAGAGCCTGCTTGCGTGAAAAGACCAGAGATAGTATATCCACCCCCGTCATAATGTCCACGGAAGTAGTATGATGAAGAATAGCCTATCGCATCCCACCAATATGCCGACATATCGAGATCTGTGGTTTGAAGATAATAAAGCGAACGATATATTGAACTGTAAGTTGAATTCACAAGATAAGCAAGGCGAGCAAGTTGCTCTGGCGTGGAGATCAAATACGGGTCAGATTCTGTGCCGGTTCCGCCAGCAAAATCATCCGCATAATTCCCTTCATCCGTCCACATCTGATCCACATCGTCCGGAGCAATATAGCCAGTGTTCAATAAATATGGATACCCGTCATTTGCATACTCAGTTATCCCCCAAACCGTCTCAAAATCCCACGGATAAGTTAAATCCCAGTATGTATCGGTATCAGTGTGCCATGAAAGTGTTTTGGCATCTGAAGTAATTGTTGATAAATACTCTGCACTTCCGGCTGAATCACTGCCATTTATCCCACCAATATTCTCACAATCTCCACCATAGTAGCAGTTATATACAGATGAAGAATTCTGTCCTACAACTCCGCCGACATAACTACCACTCTCTGTCACTGAACCTGTGTTGTATGAGTTATATACATATGCATAAGATGATGACGAACCATAATTCTGTCCCACAACACCGCCAACATAAGAAGTTCCACTCACTGTACCTGTGTTGTATGAGTTATATACAGATG
>CAZFRA010000023.1:8619-15142 GCA_964521165.1 uncultured Lachnospiraceae bacterium | reverse complement strand
GTGAAGGCGGAAGAACAGTTGGTTCTGGTGTTGTTTCTTCAATCATTGAGTAATTTATTTGTATTTGATTGAAATATATTTTTGATTAAAAAAAGGCTGAAAAGTTTCAGTCTTTTTTTTCATATCATATGTTGTGTAGGATAGATTCCCTAATTTTTTTAATATTTATAGATTTTTTATATCTTTGGGAAAAAACGAAAATGAAATGAAATTTTATGAAAAATTAAAAAAAGATATTTTGAGAAAAAAATTAGTAAATTTGACTTTTAATGGAATTTTACTATATTTTCACATTTATGCCTAAAAGTTATTTGCAAGAGTGAAAATTTTATGATATAATGAAGTGATAAACTGATAAACATTTTAGAGGCAATATTATGAGATTTATGGATTATTTTTACAAGGCTCTTGGTTTTGAAACCGATGATGTCAAAGTTGTTAAGAAAAAAAATACAAAAACCGCCACTTACAATTTGAAGGTAACTGAAAAATTACCTGACGAAATTGACGGCGTGCGTGTTTATTATCCAGAAAAACTCGAAGAGTGTAAAGAAAAGGCAGATTTACTCAAAAGAGATATTCCGTTTATTTTGGATTTTAGAAATTGTTCAAATTCTGAAAAGAACAAAATTTTAGATTATTTCAGTGGCGTTTTGGATATTATTAATGGTAAATGTGAACAAATTGAAAAAAATTTATTTATCTTTTTGCCAAAAGATTTTGAAATTGAAATAAACTAAAAAAAACAATATAGTTTATTTATGTTAAAATAACCAATTTGCTTTATTTAGGTGGTATATGAATAAGTCTTTAAGAAATAAATTTATTGTTTTGACTGTTCTGGTGGTAGCAATTTTTGTGCTTGATATTGTCACGAAATATGTTGTCGACGGACTTTTTGAAGAAGGAACTGGTGTAAGTTTGCCACTTTTCAACATCATTTCGGTGCACAATGAAGGTGCTGCTTGGGGCATTTTCGAAGGCAGTCGCGTGATGCTTATTGTATTAAGTTTGGTTTTTCTTGCCGTTTTTATTTGGTATTTTATTATCGAGAAGAATAAATCTTGGCTTTTTATTGTCACTTTCGCCTTTATTTTCGCGGGCTGCTTGGGGAATTTGTATGACCGTTTGGTGTTTGGCTATGTGAGAGATTTTATCCAATTTGCATTTTGGCAATCTTTTCCTGTATTCAATTTTGCTGACACTTTTTTAACAATCGGCATTGCGATGCTTATCATTTATCTTATTATTCCACTTTTTAAGAAAAAAAGTAAGAAAAAGGAGGAAGAAACGACGGTATTGTCGGAACAGAATGGCGAGCAAAACAAGCCTAGTGACCACGAAAGCAACGAAATTGTGACAGATATTGGTGAAAACGACGAAAATATTGAGAATAAAGGGTGAAGAGAGTGCAAAAGCAAGTTTTTTGTGTGGATAAAGATAATGTTGGGAAGCGCTTAGATGTTTTTTTGCAAGAGCGCTTTCCATCTTTTTCCCGCTCTCATTTTTCCAAACTTATTGATGAAAATTTAGTTTTAGTTAATGGTAAAAATGTCAAAAGTGGCTGGAAATTAAAACTCGGCGAAGTTGTTGAAGTGGAATTTAAGACGCCAGAAAAAATATCCACTGAAGCCGAAAATGTTCCTTTTGACATCGTTTATGAAGATGATGATTTGGTGGTGGTAAACAAACCGCAGGGGTTGGTTGTACATCCGTGCGCGTCAACCAAAAGTGGCACGCTCGTGAACGGACTTTTATTTCGAATAAAAAATTTAAGTGGCATAAACGGCGTTTTAAGACCGGGTATTGTGCACCGTTTAGACAAAGAAACGAGCGGGCTTTTGGTTGTGGCAAAAAACGATAAAGCGCATATATCTCTTGCCAAACAAATCAAGGATAAAGCTTGCAAAAGAAATTACCTTGCACTTCTCGACGGCAATCTTAAAGATGATAGCGGTGTTGTTATCACCAAAATTGCGCGCGATAAAAAAGACAGAAAAAAAATGGCGGTAACTGATGAAGGACGCGTGGCGGAAACACACTATAAGGTTATCGAAAGATTTAAAAATTGTTGTTTAGTGGAATTTTCGTTAAAGACAGGGCGAACACATCAAATTCGTGTACACGCAAAATTCTTGGGGTGTCCGGTTGTTGGCGATAAAGTCTATGGCAAAGAAGTTAAAGGACAGAAAGGGCAACTTCTTCACGCGTATAAACTCACATTTATTCATCCGGTATTGCAAAAAGAGATGACTTTTGAAGTTGAATTACCAAAACATTTCCAAGAATATCTCACAAAAGCAAGAAAAATGTGATTGATTAATTTACTTTATATAATGGCAAAAATCGTCTTTTTTAAGATGTTTTTTGTTAATTTTACCTATTTTTAAGATTATTGTTTTCAAAGCATAAAATTTTTAATTTTGTTGACAAATTTGGCAGAACACTTGACAAATTTCTCTTTTTTTGTTAAAATATCAAGGTATTTCCGCATGTGTCGGGTTTTGGAAGTAGCGTTTCGGCTTTATTCGTCCATATGCGCTCACCTGGGATGACAGCGAGTCTGATTTAAGGAGGTAAAAGTATGTTTGCAATTATTCAAACTGGTGGAAAGCAATACAATGTGACAGAAGGCGACACAATTAAAGTTGAAAAACTTTCAAATGCCGTTGGCGACAAAGTAAGTTTGGAAGTTTTGCTCGTTTCTGACAATGGAAAAGTCGTTGCTGGTACACCAACCGTTAAAGGTGCTGAAGTGACTGCTGAAGTTCTTGCTCACGGCAAAGGCGACAAGATTGTTGTTTTCAAATACAAGCCAAAGAAGAACGAAAGAAAGAAGCAGGGTCACAGACAACCTTGGACAGAACTTAAAATTGTTTCTATCAAGATGTAAGTTATGACGAAGATAACTATAACGAAATCAGAGAAATATATTCTTGCTTTTGAAGTGTCGGGGCATACCGGTTTTGCTGATGAAGGAAGTGACATTGTGTGCAGTGCAATTTCCACAGCAACACAAATGGCTGTGTGTGTCATCAAAGAAGTTTTGAAACTCGATGCGTTTGTTGAGATAAGTGAAGGATACTTAAAATGCAAACTGTCGGCGAAAGACTTAAGAAATGATGCGGCGCAAGCAATTCTTGTGGCTATGCAAAAAACCCTTCAAGAGATTGTTAAGGAATATGGAAAATTTGTTAAAATGGAGGTAAAAAGAGATGAAATTTAATATTCAACTTTTTGCTCATAAGAAAGGTGGCGGTAGCACCAAGAACGGAAGAGATTCGCAAGCAAAACGCCTTGGCGTGAAAGCATATGCAGGACAAATTGTGACGGCAGGTTCAATTCTTGTTCGTCAACGAGGCACAAAGATTTATCCTGGCGCGAATGTTGGTCTTGGAAAGGACTACACACTTTTTGCTCTCAAAGACGGAAAGGTATGCTTTGGAGAAGGTAAGGGCAAAAAAATTGTTTCAATTATTGTCGAATAAGAGCGGGTTCGCTCTTTTTTTGAACCTAGCGAAAGTTTTAAACGGATTGCTTTGATGCAATTTTTCAATTATTTTCGCATTTTTTTAAATTCAATCTAAAAAGTTTGAGGTTTTGCAATGAAATATATTTTGACAAAAGACGGTATTGAGATTTGCGATAGAGAAGATTTTGACATAAAACAAATTTTAGAGTGTGGTCAAGTGTTTTCTTTTGAAGAACAAGGCGACGGCTTTGTTGTTTTGTCTGCCAACAAAAAAGCGGAAGTGATGCCGACGAGCCGTGGATACTTTATAAGCACGAACGAACGCGCGTATTTTGAAAATTACTTTGATTTGAAAACGGATTATACCAAAATCAAAAAGACGCTCTTAAAATTTCCAATTATGCAAAAGCCAGTGGAGTTTGGAAAGGGAATAAGGATTTTGAAGCAAGATTTGTTTGAAGCCTTAATTTCTTTTATCATATCCGCAAACAATAACATCAAGCGCATACAAATGATTTTGGAGCGGTTGAGAAGAGCGCTTGGCGAGAATATGGGCGATCTTTATGCCTTTCCAACTTCGTTGCAAATGAGAAGCGTGGGCATTGATTTCTTTAAAGATATTGGTGCTGGCTATCGTGCCGAATATCTTTTCAAGGTGGTAAGACAAATTGACGAAGGTGTTTTGGAAGATTGGCGAGAGTTGAAAACGAAAGAATTGCGCAATAAACTTATTGCACTTGCTGGCGTTGGTCCAAAAGTGGCAGATTGCGTTTTGCTGTTCGGCTATGGCAGGCAAGATGTTTTTCCGGTTGACACTTGGATTCAAAAGATGTATGAAAAGTTTTATGGTAAAGAGAAAAATAGAGAGCAAATACGAAACAACTTAATCAAGGAATTTGGCGCTCTTTCGGGTTATGCGCAACAATATCTTTTTTACTCTATGAGAAGCAAGGAAGTTTGAAATTTGAGCGATAAAAAAACAAGAGTTTTTCTCTTGTTTTTTTGTTGTTTTTATAAAGATTTTTGGTTTGCTGAGTAGGACGAAGACTTTGTAGGTTGTGCTGCTACGATTGCGTTGTATATATCAGCATCGTATGCGAATTGGTCGTATGCCATTGTTACGGTATCTTTTACTCCGTTTACCACAACGACATAACTATCGTCATCGTAATGATTTACTAAAGTAACTCCAAACCACGTATCTCCTTCTGCAGCATATATAATTTTATTTTTGATTGTGATATCATCATCATTCAATTCAACAAGTATTACATTGATTACAGCATTTGCACCTAAATTATGAGCACCCGCTGAAAATTCATAGTCTTCAAGCAATATCAAAACGTTGTCAGGAACAGTTGTGTCGCGATAGGCGGCAAGTATGCAGGCATCTATAAAAGATTTAATATTCACATTTGAAGTACTTGGTAAATAATCTTCATCATAATCGATATTTGAAATACGGTAGTCGTAAGAATAAGTATCAATATTCTTAGGTAATAAATCTTGTAGTTGGGTTCTAAGTGCTGAAAAACTATTTTCAGATAGATCCATTGGAATTTCAAGTATTCTTAAACATTTATTGTTATCACGAGATGTATTACTATATTCGCAAAGATATGCTAGGGTATATAATTCTTTATCATAATCATAATTTGAATAAAACAATTGATACTCAGAATAGTTAGCAAAAACACCATCTATAAAGTTTGTATCTATAATACCTGGTGCTACACTTTCTTCAAATCTTTCCATAACAACATCATACAATTCATCTGATTTAAAAACAGGCTCGTCGCCGACAAAGTTAGTTTCGGCATCATTGAGAACACGTCCATAGATCTTGTCTTTTTCTGCAGCCAATTCATCCAAAGTTGGCAAAGAACCGCCGGAGTTTTCCCCTTGATCATCCACTGGTTCTTCAGGCTCTGATGGAGATGGATTTTCATCCACTGGTTCTTCAGGTTCCGATGGAGATGGATTTTCATCCACTGGCTCTTCAGGCTCCGATGAAGATGGATTTTCTTCTTCTGGGTCAATGATTCCTGATTGAGATGGATTTTCTTCTGGATCTGGATCGTCTACAACAACGGTTATTGGATTTTGGTCTTCAGTCGGATCTTCTTTTTCGAAAAAATTACAAGCAGTATAGGTTGCAGCAGATGCTAGAACTCCTAACGAAAGCACAGCAACGCCAAATTTTTTCAATAATTTTTTCATAGTACTTCCTTTTTTGTTGTTTTTATAAAGATTTTTGATTTGCTGAGTAGGACGAAGACTTTGTAGGTTGTGCTGCTACGATTGCGTTGTATATATCAGCATCGTATGCGAATTGGTCATATGCCATTGTTACGGTTGTGTCACCACCATCTTTTACATAAACATAACTTTCGTCATCGTAATGATTTACTAAATTGTATCCAACCCCATCATTTTTTTCTGAAACATATAAAATTTTATTTCTAAATGTTATATCATCATCATTTAACTCAACAAGAGTTACATCAATTATATAATGCACACCTAAATCATAACCACCAGGTGAAGATTGATAATCTTCAAGCAATATCAAAACATTGTCAGGAACAGTTGTGTCGCGATAGGCGGCAAGTATGCAGGCATCTATAAAAGATTTATCATCCACATTTGAACTAGATGGTAAATAACCATCATCATAATCGATATTTGAAACAAGATAGTCATAAGTGGATACATCAATATTCTTAGGTCTCAAATCTTCAAGTTGTGTTCTAAGTGCTGAAAAACTATTTTCAGATAGATCCATTGGAATTTCAAGCGTTCTTAAACATTTATTGTTATCACGAGATGTATCGCTATATTCGCAAAGATATGCTAGAGTATATAACTCTTTATCATAATCATAGTTTGAATAAAACAATTGATATTCAGAAAATCTACTAAAATAGTTATCTATGAATGAAGCTGCTGTGGTATCGGATATACTTTCATTAAATCTTTCCATAACAACATCATACAATTCATCTGATTTAAAAACAGGCTCGTCGCCGACAAAGTTAGTTTCGGCATCAT
>CAZFRA010000023.1:0-8519 GCA_964521165.1 uncultured Lachnospiraceae bacterium | reverse complement strand
GCAGTATAGGTTGCAGCAGATGCTAGAACTCCTAACGAAAGCACAGCAACGCCAAGTTTTTTCAATAATTTTTTCATAGTACTTCCCCCCTTTCAGCCATATTTTAACATATATTTTGTAATATTGCAATAGATTTTTGCAATTTTTTGCAAAAATAGGGTATTAAAAACAACAAAATTTGTTGTTTTTTTGTTATTATGTGTGTTATACTATGTGTATGAAAGTTAAATATAGAGTTTTTTCATCGATTTTATGTTTAATGATGCTGTTTATGGTCGGTTGCACAACAAATTGGGCAACAGGTGAGCCTTTGGTTGCTCAAAACATAAAAGTGTTGAGAAAACTTTCTGACTATAACATCTCTGATTTGGTCGACGGCAATTCCGAATATTTTTATAATTTGTTTTCTTATTACATATTAAGTAATCTTTATGGTGTGTATGCAGATCTTTCAAATTTTGACACTCCGGCAGAGATTTTAGCAGATACAGTATTAGAAAATATGACAAGTAATGATAAATTGCTGCTTAATGATAGTATAAGGTATTCCATAGAAAGTATAACAACAGATAATTCGAATAACACGACGATAACTTTAGATTTAAACGCTTGGAGTTGGGGTTTTGAAAACTATGTGTCAAGTGAAACAGGAACGCTTGCTGATGCTCGAAATTATATTTATGCTTTGGCGATTATGAATAGCGGAGATGAATATGATGAATTAACAACCTATAGTTTAAGTGAAAATAAACTAACAATAACAATTCCGCAATCGGCATATGATAATTTTTATTATAGTTATTCAGATATTTTTGGCTCACCTGAAGATTATTCAGATTTCTATTATGGTGATGAAGTTCGTGATAATGAATCAATGATATTATATTTTTCTTCGCCTTATTATCAGGAATATGTGGATTATTACCAGGAATTTGTGGAAGGAGCGACAGTGACGGCGATGAACGATTATCAAGACGCGCTGGAATATGCCATCTATCTTTTTGTGCTGGGTTATGATTTTAACAATGACAACTATGCCGATTATGCCGATTATTTCGACTTCACAATTCAATACACCACCGATAGTAATTCCAATGTGAGTGTTCCGAAAGTGTATGTTGGCGGTTGGAGTGACGATTGGACGCCGATTGCCGATGCGCTTGACAGAGTTAAAGAGTTGTATGGCGAATATGGCACTTATATCGGTATTTCTTCTGGAAACAAGGAGCAAATCAAGCGCTTTATCTTGGAAAAAATTATTGGTTTGGAACCAATTACTGACGGAACAACCACAACTTACAATTCAAGTTTTGTTATCCAAATTGAAGGAACCAATTATACTTATGACAGAGATTATGCGAATGTGGTGGACAATATTATTGAGTATGCCTGCAACCAAGTCCTGATTGGTGGAAGTGACGGCTCTGGCGAAGTGAATATTGATGAACCTTTCCCTATTTCCGAAATTATCGACTACACCGGCGACACATTTATTGTTCAATCAACAGACTCCAGTTCGGTTAATCAATACGGCGATTTGTCGCTCGATTATGTTCCTGAAGCGCAATATCAATCTCTTTCCTTCCAGTTATTGCCTGACCAGGTTGGTGATAATGTTTATGTGAATGATATCGTGCTCGTTCTTCAATATTACGACGACGGCTCCAGTGATATGACTTATTTGGATGCGATAACAATCCATATCGGTATAAATTATTACGACTCGTCCACAGGAATTCTTTATGACTATGGTTCAACCAAGGTGACGATTGAGAATACTAATATTCTTACAACAAAAGACGATCCGGATAAGAATCTTGTCTACTTCTCTGCCAGCAAATATGCGAAGGACGATGACGGCAATGCCTACTATGATGGTATTGTGATTATTGAGGAGATTCCTGCTAAAATGTCCTTTGATAATGATATTGACAACGGTGTTCTTAATGCGGCGAGAAATGGTACCGAAGTGGAAACCGGCGTTTATGCCATTCGAATCGACGGCAGTTCGGCGGCGCGCCAATATTACCAAATGAACGATTCTTCTTATGGCAGTCAATACGCTACTTTTAGGTCGACAATGTTTGCAGGTAAAACTGATTATATCGAAGTTTATTTTGATGTTGAAAGAGATGTCCTTGACGATGTCCTTGACGCCACGAGTAATTATTGCTATGCGTTTAAGGTTGGCGTGGGATATATAACAACAATATCATATTAAAAAGAGATTTTAATTTTTAGATTAAAATCTTTTTTTATGGTTTGGTGCTGTTTTTTTGTCTAATGAATCGCATCTTTTCATATATTTGAGATATTATCTTTTCATAATTTTTCTTTTCACTATTTACAAAACTTAAATTGTGTGTTATAATAAGGTTGTAAGGAGAAATTATATGAGTGGTGGAATTATTGCTTTAATTGTTATTTCGAGTGTTCTTGTTCTTGCTTTGGTGCTGTTTTTTTGTCTTGTTCCGGGAAAATCTTATTTCACGGCAATGTTCTCGGGCGCGTATGTTTCAGCAAGACGTCTTATGCTTTTGCGGTTGCGTAAAATGCCGGTTTTTGATATGGTTAAGGCATATATTAGAGCAAAAAAGGGTAAAACATCCATAACTATGGATGATATTGAAAATATGTTTGTCACAAAATGTGACTATAATCAGGTCGTGGACGGCTATATCGCGTGCAGAGATGCAGGTATTAACTATAAATTCGAAACGGTTAAGAAAATAAATTTGTCAGGTAAAAATGTCTTTGATTTTGTGCAGGAATATTTGAATGCAAGGGTTGTTGAAACTCCTTATATATCGGCAATTTGTGGCGATTTGCAGGAACTTAATATCAAAATTAAATTGACGCTCAAAGTTGACTTGAAACATATCTTCTCTTCTTTGAATGTCGACACTATCCTTGCGAGAATAAACGAGGCGGTGCTTGCAAAGGTGGCTTCCACAAAAGATCACAGGTTTATCCTCAGTACACCACAAGTTTTAGCAAAGGCAATTTACGAAGCGGAAACAGATAACGGAAATTACTACGAAATCGTTTCGGCTGATGCTGTTGAAGTTAATTTGGGTAAAAACTATGTTTTAGCGAAAGAACGTGAAGAAATTGAGAAGAAGCGTATTATGACGCAAAATAATTTGGAAGAAAGACGTCTTACGGCAGTTGCTGTGGAACAAGAAATGAAATCTCGAACCGAAGAACTTAAAGCACAACTTGTTGAAGAAGAAATTAAAATTCCAAAGGCACTTTTGAAGGCGATTAGCGAAGGGCGATTTTCTGACTTGTCGGAATATTTGAGAATACAAAATATCAAAAACGACACCGAGATGAGAAAGAGTCTTTCGGCGCGTTTGCAAAATCAAGACGACGATGAGGATTTTGACGATGAAGAATAAAAATAAATTGGATAAAACTGTTGATTTAAACGACAATAAAAAACCAGATATTGTTGAAGAAGATTCGGTTTTGGAAGATTTTAATCTTCTCGATACCGACTTGCCGGAAAGCGTTTTGAGTGTTCTTGATGCCAGACCTAAAACTGATAGTCATCCATTTTCTTTTCCTTTTGACGATGACGATGATGACGATGACTACGACGATGATGATTTTTCGGATATTGAAAAAAGTTATCAAGATTTTTTGAACAAACGAAAAACAACTTTAAAGAAAAGGAAATATACCAACAAAGATTCGCATAAGCAAGATTCTCTTAAGGAATATTCTATATATGATTTTAAGCGAGATTACTGCGAAAAAGGAATGGATATTGAAACGCTTTTAAAAGATATGCCGGAAGAATTGAAAGATGACCTTCTCAAAATTTTACTATCTCGAAAAGGATAAACATCTTATTTTAACCTATTGAGCAAAGTGAAGAATTTTCTTCTTTTTGCTCTTTTTATTTCATATAATACTTTAGGTTTTTAAGATGTTTAATTTTTTTGAAGAATTAAAAAAGAACATAAAAGAATTGAATAAGTTGGACAATTTCAACATCATAAATCTTTCCAATAAAATTATTTATGCGGAAGGACATAGGGGACTGGTTACTCTTTCAAAAGATGTGATTGTCTTTAAAGTTAAAGGTGGAAGAGTGGTGGTTGAAGGCTCCGATATGTTTCTTGTTGAATTAACCGAAAACACGATAAAAATTTCCGGAAATATCAAAAAATTGGAGAGTTTTTAATGCTTGGAGAAACAATATTTAAAATAAAAGGGTTGAATGTCGAAAAAAGTTTAAACATCTTAGCAAAAGATTATCCGGTTTTTGAAGTGGAAAGGATTGAAAAGAATTTAACTAAATTTAAGGTGGGATATAGGGACAGAAAGAAGGTTAAAAAAACACTCAAGAATTTAGGCTATGAGATTATTGAAGAGAAAAATGTCGGTTTTTTACCATTTTTTTGCAAAATTTTTGGCAATTTTGGCGTTGTTTTTGCCATTTTGTTGGCAACAGTGTTATATTTTATCCAATCATCATATATTTGGCAATTTGAAATTTTAGGGCAAGAAAAACTCAATGAAAGCGAGATTGTTGCGTTTATAAATAATAATTTTTCCAGAAACAAAAACGAGATTGATTTATCGCAAATGGAAAATTCTTTATATCAAAATTTTGAAGAAATAAGTTTTGTTTCGTGTATAATAAAAGGTCAAACATTGGTTGTCAATATAAAAGAAAAGTTGATGCCGGACGAAATTTATGGCGACTTTGAAGCAATTTATTCACAATATGATGGCAAAGTTAGTAAGATAAATATCATCTCGGGCACGGCGGTGGTTTCGGTTGGCGACTATGTCAGCGTTGGCGATGTTTTGGTGGAACCATATTATCTCGACAGCAGTGGTGTTTATCAGCCAGTGAAAGCGGAAGCAGAAATAACACTGGAAGTTTATCACACCGCAGAGACAACTCATTTTGAAACGCGGCTCGAGATTGTTCGAACTGGGCGAAGTCAAGTGGTGGATGAAATTCAACTTTTTGGTTTAACGATATACAAAAACGGCGAAGAACCAAACTTTGCCAATTTTGAGATTGAAGAAGTTTATGAAGATTTGACGGCGGGCAATCTTTTGCCATTTAAACTTAAACGAACGATTTATTATGAACTTGAAGAAATTTGGATAAATGAAAGTTTCGAGAATGTAAAAAATGAACTTATTTCGTCCACACGCGAAAAAGTGTTGGAAAATTGTCAAAACTATGATAAAATAATTGATGAGTTCTATACTCTAAATCATTTTACAAATGGCACAATTATCAGTTATGTCATTGTGGAAGAGATTGTGCAAACATCTTAATAATTTGGAGAAGATATGAAAATCGAAGGAAAAATTGGAATTTATATGCCAAAAATTAAAAAAATTATGAAAATTTGCGAAAAAGTTTTGAAAGAAGATTTTTCAAAGGTGTATTTTTCTGTTAATTTTGTGGATGAGAACACTATACAATCGCTCAACTCGCAGTTTAGGCAAATTAACAAGGTGACGGATGTGCTTTCTTTTCCAAATTTGGCAAAAACTTCGAGTGAAAAATTAAAAAAATATGAAAAATATTGCGATTTTGACACTGGACTTTTGTTTTTGGGCGATATTGTTATTTGCAAAAGCGTGGCAAAGGCGCAGGCAAAAGAGTTTGGCCACTCACTTAAAAGAGAGATTTGCTTTTTGACTCTACATGGATTTTTGCATCTTTTGGGGTTTGACCATATAAAAGTTGAAGAAGAAAAAATTATGAATAAATTGCAAGATAAAATAATAAACGAGGCAAAACTATGAAGTGCGGATATGTTGCGGTTTTAGGTCGTCCAAATGCCGGCAAAAGCAGTTTGGTTAATTTTTTAGTTGGTGAAAATGTGGCAGTTGTTTCAAAAAGACAGCAAACCACACGAGCAAACATTCTTGGTATTGTCAGTGGGGACGATTTTCAAATAATTTTTATCGACACGCCTGGAATTCATCACAGTAAAAATCAACTTGATCGCTTTATGATGAAAAATGTGCGTTCGGCAATTTCCACTGCCGACGTTGTGCTTTACCTTTTTGATGCATCAAGAGAAATGGATGAAGAAGAGAGTGAGTATGTTGAGAATTTGAAAAGTAAGGCGGAAAATTTAATTGTTGTTAAAACCAAAATTGACAAAAAAATGGTGGGAAATCACGATTTTGATGTGGAAGTTTCGGTAAAAAATAAGCAAAATACACAAAAATTGCTTGATATGATTATTGAAAGATTGCCGGAAAATGAACCTATTTTTGAAAAAGATGAATACACTGATAAAAGCATAAAATTCCTTGTTGCCGAGTTTATTCGCGGGCAAATTTTGGATATGTTTGACAACGAAATACCGCATGGAGTGGCGGTTGTTGTAGAAGATATGCAGGAAAGTGGAAAATCGGTGGTTTTGGATATTTCAATTGTTTGTGAACGTAAAAATCACAAAGGGATTTTGATCGGAAAAGGTGGTCAAAATTTGAAAAACATTGGTTCAAAAGCCAGAGAGTATGCGGAAGAATTATTTGGTAAAAAAGTTATTATTCACACTTTTGTTAAGGTCGACGAGGATTGGAGAAACAAGAATTTTAATAATTACGTTTGGTAAAATATCTATTTTAAAATTATTTTTAAAATATTTAAAATTATTTATTTTTCTTAAAATATGGTATTTTTGCACTTATTTTTAAATATTTTTTGTATTTTTTTAATTTTTTTAATTTTTAACTATTTTTTATATTTTTCCTTTTTTAATTAAGATTTTGTTTTTGATTTTGAATAATTGTCAATATTTTGCAAACACTCTTATCAGGGGTGTTAATATGATTATTGCAAATTATATCGCATACATTTTGACAATCATCGGTGGACTTAATTGGGGACTCGTTGGCATTTTCAACTTTGACCTTGTAAATTGGATATGCATGGGGAGAAACGCGGGGTCGATAATTATCTATATAATTATTATGCTGGCAGCAATCTGGCTTATCATTTCGCCAATAATCTCACGCGGAATGCTCGACCTTGGTTGTCAATACAAAAAAGCAAGCGATGAAAAAAACAAGACTAAATAGGTCTTGTTTTTTATTGAAAAATTGACTTGTTTTTTATTTAGTGTTATAATATCGCCAAGGAGAAAAAATGAAGGCAGTAATTTTTGATTTCGACGGAACACTCACAAAAGGGCGTAAGGGGTCAAATTGTTGGCATGAGATTTGGAAACATATTGATGACCTTGACTATGACAATTTTTTGTTTGGTCAATATTTAGAGAATAAGATTGACCACAAGACTTGGCTGAAACTTATTTTTGAAAGATACAAGTTTAAAGGTGTAAAAAGAAAGGATTTATCAGAAATTGCAGAAAAAATAAGTCTTATATCGGGAGCGCGCGAGACTTTAAAACAACTCAATGAAAGCAATATCAAAATTTTTGTTTTATCGGGTGGTGTGAGACAAATTATTGAAGATGTTTTGAAGAAGGATAATTTGCAACAATATATTACTTTGATTGAAACCTATGACCTTATTTTTGATGAAAGTGGTGAACTTGTTGATTATGCTAGACCAAATATGCACAACCCTGAGAGTAAAAATGAATTTATTGAACTACTTAAACAAAAATACAACCTTAAAGGTGAAGATATTCTTTTTGTTGGTAATTCAAAAAATGATGAAAAAGCTTATTTAAGCGGCGTGAAAACGTTATGTATCAATCCTGATGGCGCGAATACGGAAAATAAGAAGATTTGGAATTATGTAATTGAAAATTGCGAGAATTTGAAAGAAATACTTAAATTTTGCGAAATTCCTATGCAAAAATAGTGGATACTAAATTTTTTATAAAAATATTTCTAAAGATGTGACTAAAAAACAGGCATTGTTTGGTTTTAACTCTTTGAAGGTGTTATTTTGTTAGATTCGTTGCAATATAACCACAGCCACTGACTGCTTTTATGTGTGTGAGTTGCATTTGGTTGGATATAGAGAAAAAACAAGCGAAAAGGTGATACTTTTCAAACTTGTTTAAAAATAAGTAAATACACAGTTTTTTCTTTTGGCAGGGGTGGAAGGAGTCGAACCCTCCTCTGGAGTTTTGGAGACTCTCATTCTACCGATGAACTACACCCCTACAAATGTTACTTGTTCATTTTACTAATTTTTTCACAATTTGTCAACCTTTTTTCGTATTTTCGTTTCAACTTTAATGGAAATTTATTTTGATAAAAAAACTAGGTAAACTAAACCTATTTTTTTTGATTTTATCGCTTTTTTATGCTCTTTAAATCTTCATCGGTAAGACATAAAATCAATATGCCGGCGATTAAATTGCAAAATAAAAGAGTTAATATGCCAATTGTTATTAAATTGTTTTGTTTTGTTTCTTTTAGAAGTTTTCCGTAAGCAAAAATTCCTATTATTGCTGGAATTAGAAATAATAAAGATAGTAAACCAAAAATATTACCAAATGCTATTACCGATGTAATGAAACAAAAAAGAAATACTGCAGTGTTAATAA
>CAZFRA010000022.1:0-15319 GCA_964521165.1 uncultured Lachnospiraceae bacterium | reverse complement strand
TGAAGAAGTACTATTATTCCCAACAATTCCACCGACATATGAACTTCCTGTCACACTGCCTGTGTTATAGCAATTATATACATATGAAGAAGAATAATTACTCCCCACAATCCCACCAACATATGAAGAACTACTAGTACTAGTTACTGAACCTGTGTTGTATGAGTTATATACATATGAAGAAGTACTATTATTCCCAACAATTCCACCGACATATGAACTTCCTGTCACAGTGCTTGTGTTGTAACAGTTATAGATTGTGACATAATAATAAGCAAATCCAACAATTGCACCGACCCTACTATATCCTTGAATGTTTGAATCAATAATTTCAACATTGGAAATGGTGGCATATGAACTTGATGAAGAGCCACGAACATATCCAAAAAGTCCTTGATAGGAATAATTATCGTCAGAGCCTGATTGCGTGAAAAGACCGGATATGGTATACCCACCCCCGTCATAGTGTCCGGCAAAATAATATGATGAAGAATATCCTATCGCATCCCAATAGTGCGCAGATAGGTCAATGTTTGCTGTTTGCTTAAAATATGTACCGGAATATTGTGTTCCATTATTCACCATGTATGCAAGGCGAGCAAGTTCTGCTGCACTAGAAATCATATATGGATTGGAAGATGTTCCACCACCGCTCCAAGATGATGTAGAATAGTTTCCGCTTGCTGTCCAAAGGTCAGTGTTTGTTGGCGCATCCGCCGTTGTGGTCACGCTTTCAGAAACCGAGTTGTGAATTCCCCCCCCCACACTGTTTTGCGTCAATAAAACACCACCTATTGAAGCGGTTGAAATAAACAAAAGCGCAAAAATGCATAGGAGAATTTTCTTCATATATTTATTATAATATCTATTTTCTCAAATTCCAAACATTTTTCGCTATTTTTCAATTTCTTATTACTTTTCTTATCTTTGTTATTCTTCAGAATTGAGTCTATAACGAGCCATTATTTTCAGGCATCCGCGACACTTTTTGTGGCATCGCTGAATCCACAACTTTTTCTTTGGAGTGCGAGTTTTTGTTTTTTCGGTGCGAAAGTTGGCAGTTTTTGTATGTAAGTTAAGCAAAAAATTTGCTTAAACTCTTTTTGTTACGCCGTAACCTTCAACAATCTCAAAAATACCTTCGAATGCGCGAAAGTTTTGGCTTTGCAAGATTAAGTGAACTTTTGCAAGGTAATCGGGCAGAAATTTTATCGATAAGCCGCACGTTTTGCCAAGGTTGGAAGGCGTGTTTATTATCGCGCACGGGATGTTCCTTGAACGAAGCAGATTTGAGAAAGTGAAAACGCTGGAACGCGAACGAAAAACTGCTATATAGTATCTCATTTTTTCACCTTTTTATTGAAAGAAAATCTTCTGCAAGCATGCACAAAATTCTCTCATTAACATTATATATGATAATATAGAAGATTGTGAAATTTTCTCGATAAAGGATTTTTATGATATATTTTGACAACTCTGCTTCCACTTTGATGAAACCAAAAAATGTGCAGCGCGCCGTCCTTTCTGCGCTCACCACTTTTTCGGCGAACCCCGGCAGAAGTGGGCACCGCGAGGCGCTTAAAACAGCAAATGAAGTGGAAAAAGTGCGAGAAAAAGTCGCTAAGAACACGAACGCCGACGAAGTTATTTTTACCAGCGGTTGCACTCACGCACTTAATTTGGCGATTTTAGGATTTTGCGAATCCGGGCATATTGTTTGCACTGAAAATGAGCATAACTCGGTTTTGCGTCCCTTGCAGCACCTTAAAGAAAACAAAAATGTGGACTTTTCAATCGCTTTTCAAAGTCAGAAAAATGGAATTTGCTGGCAAGATATCGAAAAAGAACTCCGCCCTGACACCAAACTTGTTGTGTGTAACCATATTTCTAACGTTAACGGCGATTTGGCTGATATCGAAAAGATTGGTAAAAATCTTCGCGAAAGGAAAATTGCTTTTCTTGTCGACGGCGCGCAAAGTGGCGGGCATTTTCATTATGATATGAAAAAGATGTGTATTGATATGCTGGCACTTGCGCCACACAAAGGATTTTATTCTCTGCAAGGTGTTGGTGTTCTTTTGAAAGATGAAAATATTGCGCTCAATCCTATTCTTTTTGGCGGAACCGGCACAAATTCGCTGGATTTACATCAGCCGGATGTTTCACCCGATAGATTTGAAAGCGGAACAATCGCAACGCCGGCAATCATAGGTTTTGGCGCAGGACTCGATTTTGTGGAAGAAAATTTTGATACGATAAAAGAAAAACTGGAAGACTTGACAACCTATCTTCATTATGAACTTTCCAAACTACCTATCAAAATTTATACTTCGACCGAAAATACGACTGGCGTTTTTGCTTTTAATGTCGCTGACTTAAATTCAGCCGATGTTGCAACCTATCTTAACGACAAATTTGAAATTTGTGTGCGCGGCGGTTATCATTGCGCGCCGAAAAAACATTTGGCATTAAAGACACTCGACCAAGGTGCTGTGCGCGTTTCCTTTTCTGTTGTTAACACTTTTCAAGAAGTGGAAAAACTTATTTATGCTATCAAGCATCTTTTAAAAAGCAAAAAATTATTATAGCAAAATCTTCAAATAAAGTTTCGTGTTTTAATATTTTAATAAGATTTTTACTTTTTGGGGAAATATTTTTGCTTTTTTGCGAAATTTTTGGCAAAATTTTCGCTATTTTGGTGTTTTTTAATAATTCTTTTTTGCTTATTTACAAATAAAAATTAAATTTTTTAGATTATTTTGGTAATAAAAAAAGTGGCGTTTTTGCCACAATTTTTACTCTTTACTTACATCATTTACGATTGGCGTTTTGTCGGTTATAAGTCTGTCGTACAACGCATAGTCGCTTAAACGCTCGCCAAACAAGCGAATGGTGATTGTTTTGTTTGGATTTGAATTGTTGATTCGGCAGTTTTCCAAAAAACTTTTTCCGTCAATCAATGCTTGACCGATAATACGACAATTCCCCAATTGTGCTTTGCCGGCAACTTTGGTGTTTCCAATAATAAAACTTCCAATAACACGCGAATGATCACAAATTTCCGAATAGAATTTATCGAAAGTTTGCAATTCGGAATTGCTAACAACCGCATTGCCGTGCACAATAACATTTCCATGTATTACACTATTTGCAACATATGCGTCGCCTGAAACACAAACTTGGTTTGGTTCGCCGACAACAACACTGCCTTTATCTACCCACGAATTACCTTCTTGCGACAACGCTTTCTCGGTTATCCAACCACCAACTTCACCCTTTTTGATTGTGATACCTGTCGCTTCGTTTTTGAAAGTTTTAAGTGCTTTAATTCTATATATATTCACTTTTTTAAGATTTACAACAACTTGTTTTGGTCGTCCGATGATTTTATATTTGTTATTCATAAACACCTCACTTTTTATATATTAATCTTTTGCAATGTTCACAGGTTATCACGCCTGTTTCGTTTATGCGTGATATTGCCACCATTGGAAGTTCCATTCGACAACGCCCACAAAAATTTTTCCCTTCAAGTGGAACAACGACTGGAAAAATGTTGTCGTTTCTACGTTTCTTGTATTCTTCCATAAGTTTTTTGTCGACATTTTTTTCAAGTTCTACCAATTTTTTTTGGAGTTTTTCCTTTTCCGGCTCCAAAATTGTGCTTTCTTCTTGCATCTTTCTCTTGCAATCTTCAAATTGAACTCTAGCGTTGTCATACATCTTTTTCGTTTTGTTATATTCACTCAAAACATTATTTATCTTTTCCGCACTCTTTTGAAGCATCTTTTCGAGTGAATTTAAGTTATTGAGAATTTTACCTTTCAAAGTGGAAGAAGCATCCAATTCTTCCTCCGAAAACTTGTCTAAATCTTTCTTTAAAAGTCCATCAAGACTCTTTTTACTTTGCGCAAAATTATTTTTCAAATCTTCAATTTCTTTCAAAATGTTGTTGGCTTCATTTTCGAGTTCTGTGGATTTTACTTGTGCCTTTTTGGCAAGTCCGGCAAGTTCGTTCGCCCTTTTCTTGTGTGGACTTGAAACAAGTTTTTGTTCAATTGAAAAGAGTTTTGCATCTTCTTCTTGATAATGTAATAATTGTGTTAAATCCATATTTCTCTCCTTTATTCCACAAAGTCAGCAAGGCGTTTTGAGCGGTTTGGATGTTTAAGTTTTCTCAGCGCCTTTGCTTCAATTTGTCGTATTCTTTCTCTTGTGACAGAGAATTCTTTTCCAACTTCTTCCAAAGTCTTTTGCTTGCCGTCCATCAGTCCATATCGTTGTCTTATCACTTCCTGCTCTCTCGGTGTTAGGGTGTCAATAACAGCGAGAAGTTGCTCTCTTAAAAGGCTTTGCGATGCGCTATCCATTGGCGATTGCGCGCTTTCGTCTTCGATGATATCTGCCATTTTACCGTCATCTTCTTCGCCCATTGGCGTTTCCAACGAGATAGGGTCTTGCGAAGTTCTACGAATTTCCAAAACTTTTGTCACACTTGTGCCCATTTCAGCAGCAATTTCTTCAACCGTCGGTTCTCTGCCGAGTTTCTGCATCAACTGTCGAACAACTTTGACATATTTGTTGATTGTTTCCACCATATGAACAGGAATACGAATTGTTCTGGATTGGTCTGCCATTGCTCTTGTGATAGCCTGTCTAATCCACCAAGTCGCATATGTGGAAAATTTGAAACCTTTGGTGTAATCAAATTTATCAACCGCCTTCAAAAGCCCCATATTACCTTCTTGGATAAGGTCAAGGAAAGACATCGAAGTTTTGCCGACATACCTTTTTGCCACGCTGACAACCAAACGCAAATTACTTTCGCAAAGCACAGACTTGGCATACTCGTCGCCATTCATCGCCTTTTCGGCATATTCTCTTTCTTCTTCGGCTGACAAAAGTGGAACCTTGCCGATATCTTTAAGATACATCTTTACAGGATCGTCGACATTTGGCATAAGCGCAATGTCTGCGAAACTGTCTTTCAAAAGGTCTTCGTCGTTAGTCTTTATGATTTTAATATTCTTTTTCTCTAATTCTTGAATGAAATTTTCAATATTTTTTGTGTTTTCGCCAACTTTTGATAGAGAAAAATAAATATCATCGGCATTTATTGCCCCCTTTTTCATTGCAAGTGCAATAAGTTTGTCATGCATAATTTTAATTCTTTCTTCGTCAATTTTCTCTTCTGCCATTAAAAACCTCCAAATTTTTGTTTCTTAAATCGCTGGCAATCTTGCCAAGTTGTTTTGCAATCACCTTTCTTTTTTCCAAGTCTTCGCATTTTTTAAACTCTAAATTGAGTTCGGTTTGCATTTTGCGCAATTTCTCTTCGGCAACAAGCCATAAACACTCGCTGAAATATCTCTCTTCCACACCGGCGTATAGATTAAAGTTGTAATTCAATATCGCCAACATCATTTTATCTTCCGCCATTCCTTCAATATCAAAGATTGACGAGAGTGGCAAATCCAAATCAATCACATCAAAATATTTGGTGTATTCATCCAGCAAAATGCGGTAATCAATTTTATTGTTGACAAAATTTTTATGATGCAAAAGTGATGCTAAAATAAATTCCACCGCTTTGTTGTTGCTCTGTTCTGTGTTTATCGGCACATTTTTCTTGTCGTCTTTGACAAACTTTATCTCTTCACCAATCTCTCTTCGCAAAATTTCCATTGGAATATTTGTGACTTCGCGTACCTTTTCCAAATATGGTTCATACAGCGCTTCGCTTTGAAGTTTCTTTATCTCCTTCAAAATTTCTTTAACAAACTTACCTTTTTCTTCTGCTTTGTTTAGGTCGTATTGCTTCAAGTGGTATGAAATAAGAAAATCCATATACGGCACAGCATTATCAATCATATTTTTTAACTCTTCCTTGCCGAGTTTATTCAAAACTTCGTCTGGGTCTTTTCCGCCGTTAAGTTTGACCACTTTCAAATTTACATCTTCATTTCGAAGCATTTCAATTGCTCTCAGTGTTGCCTTTTCGCCCGCTTCGTCGTCATCAAAACAAATAAAAATGTTGGTGGAATAGCGTTTGAGTTCGCTTATGTGGTCCTTTGTCAGAGCCGTTCCCATACACGCAACGGTTTGTTTAAATCCGCCTTTATGCATTGCAATAACATCCATTTGACCTTCAACCAAAATGATATCGCTAAGCCCCTGCTGTTGTTTTAGTTTTTTCAAAAGGTTTATGCCAAAAACCACCTTCCCTTTTTGAAAGACAATGGTTTCGGCAGTGTTTTTATATTTAGCAAAATCTGTTTTTTCAAGTGCCCTTGCACTAAAACCTATGCACTCACCAAAAGAATTGAAAATCGGAAAGACGAGCCTGCCGCCTAACACATCGAAAACACGGTCGTTTTTCTTGGCACATATACCAGCGGAAATCATTTCATCGTCCGAGAACCCTTTTTTGCGCAAATATTCCGCAACATCCGTCCAGTCTTTTGAATAACCAATCTTGAAATCTTCCAGTTCGTGACGAGTGAATTTTCTCGTTTTTATGTATTCCTGTGCTTTTATGGCATCTTTTGAATACAAATTTTCGACATAGTGTTTATATGCAAAGTCGAGTGCTAACAAAACTCGTTCTTTGAGTTTTTTCTTTTTTTGCGTTTCTTCTTGCGATTGAAGTTCTGGAAGTGGCATCCCCGCGCGGTCAGCCAGAAATTTTACGGTGTCGTAAAAGTCCAAATTCTCCATTTTTTGAATAAATTTGATAACATCGCCACTCTCTTTACAACCAAAGCAATAGTAAATTCCGTCTTCCGCATTTATCGAAAAAGAAGGCGTCTTTTCACTATGAAATGGACAACACGCCCAAAACCTTCGTCCTTTTTGTTCGATACGAAGATAGTTTGAAGCGATACTAACCAAATCATTTTTTCTTTTAAGTTCTTGCAACCATTCAACAGAAAAACCTTTGTTTTGCATATTCCCCCAAAAGCGTCATTTATAATAAATATACCACAAATTCTTGCAAAATCCTTTATTTAAAGGAAAAATGTCCGCATTTTAGGACATTTTTATTATTAAAAAAGAATTATATATCTTATTTTATCATTGAATTAGCATTTTTGTCTACTGTTTTAGGCAAATAAACTGGATAATCGCCATTTAAAAGCGAATCAAAAACCGATTTTATGCAGTAAACATTGAGTGGTAAATCTTCTTTTATTAAAATCTCTTTCACACGTTCTGGAATCCTTTTTAATTCTTCTTCCTTGATACCATTGTGAGAAATTGTTTTTTTAAAGTGCGTTAACTTTTCAACATATTCTACTGCTGCATCCACCCTGTTTGGTTCAAAAACTGTATAGAAACGGAAACCTAATATTTTGCCACCGTTCCTGCAAAAAGCACTGTTTATCAAGGTTTTAGTGTCTTGCAATTGTTTTAATTTATCTTTATCGATAATTTGAGATTTAAATTCGGCAGAAATTTCTCGCACTAACCTTCTATCACCTGCTTTTTTCGCACTTTCCACATAATCTTTCTTTTCTTCATCCACGAGTCGTATAAGTCTACTAATAAGCATACCGGTATGGCTTGGATACATATCGGTGACTTTGAAATAGTTAGTGACATATATTTTGTTTGGTTTATCGGTGGTGCAAAGCGCCTTGTTTATTTCCATCATTTTTTTATAAAATTCAGATATAATCTTTTTGCTTTCTTCATTAAACGGAGAATTCAATGCATCTCGCACCAGTTGATAAAATTTGCTGTGTTGTCCGTCAAATGTGGAGCAACTTTTGAACTCACTTAAAGAATAGTCGTTATAAAGAAATTCAACTTTTTCTTGGCAACGTTTAATTACTTCAGAATTTTTTGTTTCTTCTATCATAAAGGTTTCCAAATACTCCTTGAACTTAACGGCAATATCCCATTCCAAATTAATATTGCGTGTTTGAGAGTTATATGTCATAAACGATTTTTTTATATTGCATTTTGATGCTTCGTTTTTGATGAATTCGGTATACATTTTGACAATTTGCTCTTGGCTTAAAGGCTCACCTTTTCCTTCTTCATCCTTGGAAACAAGACTAAGCGCCAGCATCTTATACCCTTTACTGGAAAGATAAGAACTCCAATTCTCTGTAATAATATTTTTTTTAGTATCCCTGAAATTGAAATAAAAAGTGTTCATATTTCCTGAAATCTTTCGTTCCATTAGGGCGCGAATTTTATCCAACATTTCATTACATGTTTTTGTCTTAACTGCTTTCAAATCTTCATCGCCATCATCATAGAGAAACTCTTCCAGAAATGTGTTGCACAAATCCGAATATTGTGTTTTTTTGATGTTAACACCTTCTGGATTTATAAACTTTTTCACTTTATCTTCTTTTCCGGCGTGATGGAAGGTTTCGTAAAAAATAAGCATTAATTCGTTGATGTTTTTAATATTTGCTTTGGAAACATAGTCCACAAAAATTTGTGCGTTTTGTTTTTTATCATCTCCTAATCGAAGTCCGTGACGCCCCACTTTTTTAAGTTTTGGTAAAAAAAATTCGTCATATAAAAATTGCTGTTCTTCATTTAAATTAAACATATTCACCTCACCTAAGCATTTTACCACGACGATTAAGTGTTGTCAATAGGTAACTTAAAAAATTACTTAAAATTTAAGTTGTTTATATCAAAAATTGTGATTGTAAAAAATTAAAACAGATAGTATTTAAAAAAAACAAAATAATAATCAAAAAAAATCCGTCTTTAAAGGCGGATTTTTTAAATTTTTCATCTTTAATAAACTTCTTGTTCGTCCACTTTGTTTTTCTTTTCTTCCACTTCCACAACAAGCGCTTCGGTGGTCAACAAAGTTGCTGAAACTGATGCGGCATTGATAAGCGCAGAACGAGTGACTTTTGTCGGGTCCAAAATTCCTTTTTTGATTAAGTCGCCATACTCATTTTTAAGAGCATCAAAACCATAAGCCGGTTTGTCGAGATTTTCATAAATTTTATTGACTACAACTCCGCCGTCGATTCCAGCATTATCAGCAATTTGACGAATTGGCTCTTCCACTGCGCGAAGGACAATTGACGCACCAGTCTTTTCGTCGCCGTCAAGTTTGTCTACCAATTCTTTGATGACTTTTGTGGTTTTAAGAAGTGCCACACCGCCGCCCGGAACAACACCTTCTTCTGCTGCTGCTTTGGTGGCTGAAAGTGCATCTTCAATTCGAAGTTTTTTCTCTTTCATTTCCACTTCTGTTGCCGAACCAACTTTAATAACAGCCACGCCGCCGCTTAATTTCGCCAAGCGCTCTTGAAGTTTTTCTTTGTCATAATCGCTTGTCGTTTCCGCAATTTGTTCTTTGATTTGTTTAATTCTTGCCTTGATTTCGTTTTGCTTTCCAGCGCCTTCAACAATGGTGGTTTTGTCTTTATCAACCTTCACCATTTTTGCTCTACCGAGGTCGTCAAGCGAAACCGTCTTTAAATCAATTCCTAACTCGTCACTGATGAATTGTCCGCCTGTCAAAATGGCAATATCTTGAAGCATTGCTTTTCTTTTATCGCCAAAACTTGGTGCCTTGACTGCCACAATATTGAGCGAGCCACGAAGTTTATTGAGTACAAGTGCCGTGAGTGCTTCGCCTTCAACGTCGTCCGCAATAATAAGCATTTTTCCGCCTGTTTTAACAAGTTGTTCCAAAACTGGCAAAATCTCCGTCATTGCGGATATTTTTTTGTCAGTTATGAGAATATACGCGTTGTCGAGTTCGGCAATCATCTTGTCAGTGTTGGTCGACATATATGGCGACAGGTATCCGCGGTCAAACTGCATCCCTTCCACGATGGAAAGTTCGGTTTGAAGAGTTTGACTTTCTTCAACTGTAATAACTCCGTCCGCGCCAACGTTTTCCATTGCGCTTGAAATGAGTTTTCCAACTTCTTCATCACCCGCCGAGATAGATGCCACTTGTTCAATATCTTTTGAACTGGAAATTGGTTTGCTTATTTTCTTTAATTCATCCACAGCAACATCGACCGCTTGGAAGATACCTTTTTTGAGAATAATAGGATTTGCACCTGCCGTGAAATTTTTTAAACCTTCGCGAATGATTGCTTGTGCAAGTAGGCAAGCGGTGGTTGTTCCGTCGCCAGCAACGTCGTTTGTTTTAACCGAAACTTCTTTAATAAGTTCCGCTCCCAAATTTTCAAATGGGTCATCGAGTTCAATTTCTTTAGCGATAGTTACGCCGTCATTTGTGATGAGTGGTGTGGCATATTTTTTACCTAAAACTACATTGCGACCTTTCGGTCCGAGTGTTATTTTCACTGTGTTAGCAAGAGTGTTTACGCCTTTTTCCAACGCCTTTCTTGCCTGCTCACCTTCCAAAATTTTTTTAGCCATATTTTCCCCCTTATTTTTCCAAAATTGCTAAAATATCGTTTTGTTTAATAACAAGATATTTTTTCCCTTCGTAAGAGAATTCGGTGCCGCTATATTTTGAATAAAGCACTTCATCCCCTGCTTTAACCTGCATTTTCACTTCTTTGCCGTCCACAAAACCGCCTTCTCCGACAGAGATAACTGTGGCGATTTGCGATTTTTCTTGCGAAGCGGTTGGAAGAATGATTCCACTTTTAGTTTCCTTGTCTGCTTCCTTAGGCAAAAGTACCACCCTGTCAAAAATTGGTTTAATTTTCATATTTTCATCCCCTTTTAAAAACAAAATCAAATTCATAAAACTTTTTTGTCCAATATAAGTATAAAATTTTGCGAAAAAAAAGTAAAGCAAATATGCCAACAAAAATAGCCAAAAATGTCGAAATTGTCATTTTTTAAAAGATATTGCCGGCTGAGATTTCGCGTAATTCTTGCATAACTTTGGAAAGTCTTAAAGCCCAAATTGAATGATTTTTGCAATTTTCCCCTGATAAGACGGAAAGTTTGTTTTCGCTACCCTTGCTCTCAATCTCGACAGCTGAAAATTGAAATATGGTGATAGCGACAAGAATTTGTCTTGCATTGACAAACTTTTAGGTGGAAAATTTGGAATTTTTGTAAAGAATCAAGAGCGCTTCAAGTTTGTTATAGGGCGAAAAAAGTCTTTTAAATCACACTTTGCTCTCCTAACTTCTTCTGCTATTGACATAAAAAACTCCGCCATTATCACTTTATGCTCGGCAAAGTTTTTATGTTTTTTATTTAATCAAAATTTCCACCGGAACATCTTTGACAACTTTTTTGAAAATTTCTTCTGCTTCCTTACCCAGCGTTCCAGAGATGCAAGCGTAATGCGTTGGAATGGCAAGTTTTGGTTTTATTATGTTGACAAGTTCACCTGCTTCTTGCGGATCCATTGTGTATGTTCCGCCAATTGGCAAAAGCAAAACATCGGTTTTTATTTTCTTCAATTCTTCTGTTGCGTCGGTATCGCCACAAACAGTGAAAGTTGCGCCATAAAGTTTAATTGTATAGCCAACATAACCTAATTCCTTAAAATGATGGTGCCCAACATTATATGCCGGAAAGGTTGCATATTCCACTCCCTTAATCTCACCTTTCTCGTTTGGCTTAACAACAATAACTTTATTATCAATTTCTTTTTCTAAAATTTCTACACTATCTTTTGTGCAAACAATAACCGTGTCATCTTTTATAATCTTTTTGATAGAAGCGATTTCCAAGTGGTCAAAGTGCGAATGAGTGATAAAAATAATCTCGGCATTGTGTCTATCTTCGGTTATCATATATGGGTCAAAATAGAATTTATCATCAAGACAAATTGAACTGTGGCAGTTTATTTTTATCAAATCTTTCATCAAAAACTCTCCTTTCACGACAAGTTTATCATAAAGGTTGCGCAAATATTTTTTCTTTAAAACCTTTTTCTCTCCATAATCTTTTAAATCTTTAAAAACAGTGTCAAAAAAGTTTTCCATATTTTTGTTGGTTAAAGCTTTTCCTTTTTGTTTTGCCACCCAATATTGATATGGCATTTCATTGGTATAGTTTTTACCACTATAACTTTTTGATGCTGCAATTTCATCACAAATATATTCAACAGCATACTTAAATGGCATATCAATTTGAACTTTGTTTCCTTTGTCATACCAATAAATAATATGATGTTTGTTTCGACCCTTATGATGAATCCAAGCAAGAGAATACCCTTTCTGTCTTCGACAGTTTGCAATAGGTGAGACTGTCCCAGTATAATATTTCACCCCTTCAAAAAATTCAACTGGTGAAAATTTGGAAAGGTCGTGAACAAGTCCACGCCAAATAAACCCGCATTTTGCACAAAGTTTAAAGACAATAAATCTGTGTTTTGTTACCATCGCCAAATGTTTAAAAAATTTATTCTTCATAAAAATTCCTTTATTTTTAAACTTTTTTTCTTTTCACACTTCAACATATATTTTAATCAACTGGTTTGAAAAATCCAAATAATTTAGCAATTTGGTTTAAAATAAATTTATCATACTTTAACTCAAATTTGTTTATACACACAAAACATATACCAAAAAATAGAGCATTAATCACATTTCATTTACATCAATATTAAATTTTTTCAACATTAAAACATAAAAGATGGTCGAGGTGGCGGGACTCGAACCCACGGCCTCACGGTCCCGAACCGCGCGCGCTACCAACTGCGCTACACCTCGAAAAAGAAAACTATTTCACAATCGTTTTCTTTGCATAATCATCAATTTTTTGATTTGTTTTTTTAATTGTTCTGTCTTTATCCATTCATTGTTGTAGAAGTATTCACAAAAAAATTGTTCTTATTTCACATAACGAATATAATCGGCTTTGCGTTCTACCGGCGAGTGTAAATCGCCATCGGCGTAACCTAGCACACAGTGACCAATTCCAACATAGTTTTCGCTCACTCCCCACTCTTTTAGAAGTTTTTTACCAAATTCAGTTTCAAACTCTTCCCTTGCTCTGTGAATCCAACAAGAGCCGATTCCAAGGCTATAAGCCGCGTTCATAAGGTTTCCCATAACCAAACTGCCATCTTCAAGGTAAGTTCCAACATTTTTATCTGCCAAAACAATCAAAACTGTCGGCGCGTTATAGAACGGGTCGATTTTCACACCCATTATGCTGGCATTTAATGCAGAAAGTTGTTGGATTTTTTCTTTATCCTGCAAAACCATAATAATCGGTGCTTGCAAGCCCCTGCCACAAGGTGCATAGGTGCCCGCTTTCAAAATCAATTCCAAATCCGACTTTTTAATCTGTTGATTTTTGAATCTTTTGCAACTTTTTCTTTCACATAAACATTTGATAACTTCGTTCATCGTCTCTCCTAAATTTTTGGAGCAGGCAATGGGAATCGAACCCACCTCTCAGGCTTGGGAAGCCCGCATACTACCGATGTACTATGCCTGCAAAGTGAGCGGGCGGAAGATGCGCGCTATCTCGCGCGCTCAAAAAGCATCCGCTTTTTGAAAATTTTTAACGCGTTAAAAATTTTTCTTCCGCCAAGCCTACCTATTCTTGCATATTAGGTGGTGTCACGATTGGTCCAACTGCCGAGTTGAGTGTGAGTTCGGTGATGATATTGGAAATATAGCCGAGCATAATTCTCACAGGTTGTGAGTTTTTAATATAGTCTTTCGGGTCAGTTAATCTTGAAAATTCAATGCTGTCGACTGGAATATCGGTGCTCATTGTAACCGAAATTTTAAGCAAACTTGCTGGTAAAACTTGCAATGCTCTCGTCACAGTTGCTCTCACAAATTCTTCACTAACCTTTTTCACATCAATGGTATCTTCTGGTTTAATATTGACCATAACGCCATTTTGTGGATTTTGCAATTTTTCAAATGTAACCCTTTCCAACATAGGTTTAACAAGATGTGGTTTGATAACTTTTTCTTCCATAATATAACTCCTTCAAAAATCTAGGGATATTTTAACACAACAAAATAAAAAAAACAAGGAATTTAATATATTTTCCCTTGTTCCTTTAAAAGTCGGTCAAAAACTTTTTCGTTATAGACCACAGAAGGATGATTTGGATTTAATTTTTTACTCAATTTATGGAATTTAAACGATTTTTTGATATCACCCAACTTATAATACAACGCACAAAGTTGAATGGCTGGCGTAAAATTATAGAAATTTGGCAAGATAAACCCACCTTCTCTTGTGCTCATTTTGCATTTTAAAGCAAGTTTATAATAATACGCCGACTTTTCATAGTCGCTGTCAAAATAGATTTTCCCAATCTGGCAGAGAATTTCCGCGCGCGGCAGGTCGTATAGAAAACTTGCAAAAAGCACTTTTAGTGCTTCATCTTTATGCCCTAAAACTAAGTGGCAATTCGACAAGTTTAAAGACGCTTCAATCTTGTTTTCCACCCACGCATCTCTTTTCAAAAATTCGTTGAAAACTTCCACCGCTTTTTCGTAAAAACCATTGAAATATAACTCGCGAGCATAGTAAAACATCGCACGCGGTGAAAAGTTTTCTCCATTCGCTCTTCTTTTCTCATATATTTTTAAATTTCGCCCGGTTCGGTCTTTGTCGCTTTTGAAATGATATATCAAAATGTTTTCGTGAACCATTTTTCCAAACGGCGTGATAACTTCGTGCACAGGTTCTTGCCACTTAAAATTTTTGTCGCATCTTAAAATTCGTTCGCGCTCAAAGATGAAAGTTGGTCGATATTTCTCATCGAAACCAGTAACATATTTTAAATACGCCACATCAAAGTCTTTGCTTTTAAGTCTTTTTATTTTCTCAATATCTTTTGGGAAAATAAAATCGTCCGCGTCCAGCCACATCACATATTCGCAAGTTGCCTTGGAAAAAGAAAAATTTCGCGCTTTGGAAAAATCGTCACACCACTCAAAATCGAAAACTTTGTCGGTAAACTTAAAAGCAATTTCTTTTGTTTTGTCACCGGAACCAGTGTCGACTACCACAATTTCGTCGGCAAAAAGTTTGACTTGCTTTAAAATTCGCTCCAAAACCTTTTCTTCATCTTTAACAATAAAACAAACGGAAAGAGTATGTTTCATAATAAAAAATTATGTCACCCACACAATTTTTGCCACATAAAATTCGATTTTTTTAAATTGTTTGACGAAGATTAATATGTTGCCCTTTTAAAAGAAAAAGAAAAAACAAACAAAATTTAATAAAATTTTAAAATAAAAGACATTTTTTTGATTAATTTCTTTATTTTACGAAAAAATCAAGAAAATTCAGCACAAAATCAAGGAAATTAAAGAAAAAATCTTGACAATTCCCCCCCCCGCTATATAATATAGACAGATATAACAAGTTATATCCCACTTTACGAAGATAAGGAACTTATGTCAAC
>CAZFRA010000021.1:0-15619 GCA_964521165.1 uncultured Lachnospiraceae bacterium | reverse complement strand
TTTACAACATTTTTTGAAGTTTTTTGAAAATTGGAAGGTTGTCTTTATATCCTTTTGGATTTAGTGGGCTTGGGTGATAAATCGGCAAGACTTTATATTTTTTTTCATTAATTTCAATTTCAAATTCTTTTCCGACGTAGTCTGTAAATTTCTTAATTTTAATTCCAAGCAGTGCTTGCGTTGGGAAAAGGCCCATAGGTACAAGAATTTTGCAAGGCAATTCATTCAACTGTCTAAACAAAAATGGAAGACAGTTTAGAGAGCATCTTTCAAGAAGTTTTCGGTCTTCAACAATGCACTTGCAACACTCTGTGAAATATATGTCGTCAATTTTTCTACCGATTTCATTTAACAACTTTTCCAAGATTTTTCCACTGGCTTGAAGTTTCCCGTTTTTGTTATAGAAGGCTTTTTTAGAAACAATCCAGCCATCTTTCGCCGGACTTTCACCGATGACGACAAATGGTGTTGTGCCAGCCTGAACGAAAATTTCAAGTTTTTGAAGATCTCCACATAAAGAACAATTTTTAATCTCATTTTTTAAATTATCCATATCTTTACCATGTTTATTATAACATAATTTGCTTTTTTGTGGCAAGTTTTGTTATAATATTAAGGGAGGGGGGGATGAAAACTGAGTATGAAATTAGATTTTTAGAAATTGATAAAGACAAAATTTTGAAAAAGTTGAAGGAAATTGGAGCAATTGAAGTTGGGAATTGGTTTCAAATTAGAAAGACTTTTGATTTGATAATTCCACAGCAAAACAGTTGGTTAAGGTTGAGAACGAATGGAAAGACAACAACTTTAACCGTAAAAGAAATTGGCTCAGCAAAAATTGATGGAACAAAGGAAGCGGAAGTTGTTGTTGACAGTTTTGATGAAATGGACTTGATTTTAACAAAAATAGGCTTGCAGGCGCGCAACTATCAAGAAAATCATCGACATCAATTTAGATATAAAGACACTGAAATAGACATAGACACTTGGCCAAAAATTCCAACCTATCTTGAAATTGAAGGCGCAAGCGAAGAACAAATAAAGGAAGTTTGTGAAGATTTGGGACTTGATTATAACAAATCAACAACAATGGATGTCACAGACATATACAAAAACATTTACGGGATTGATATCCTAAAAATCAAAACATTGAAACTTAAAAAGCATAATAAAACACAAGACAGAAAGAATAAAACAATAATTAATTCGGAAAAACTGCTTAAATAGGGTTATAAACTTATTTGTATGCCAGAAGAAACAAGTTTTTGGATAAACAAAAATCAAGCCAAAATTATCGATCCAAAACCAACGGAAATTTTTAATGATAAAGATGCGAAATTTATTTGACTTAAATGTGAAATAATAATAAAATAAATATATAGAAAGGAGAAAATATGAAATCAATAACTAATACCACAAAAATGATTATTTTTAGTTCTATATTTTGCTTGTGCGTGATTGCCTTCTATTTGCTTTACTATTTTCAAGTGATTTCCAATTTGGATTTTTACGCTGCAATGGTGTATATAACTTACTTCGCCGGACTTGCGCTATATTATAACTCCAAAATTTTGAAAGAAAAGAACAAAATTAACTCATCAAGATTGTGTTCTATCTTATCGATTTTTTTGATTCTTATTTCGATCGCTGCACTAATTTATGGTTTCAGCACAGGAAACCTCCATTTCTGGATTTGGTAAATTATTCAATCCTTATTTAATCTTTGAATTTTAATCCAAAAATCTTAAACTAATATAAAAAGGGAACTTTACAAAAATAGTATTGTTCCCTTTTTGTTTTTGGCGAGTTTAAAAATGTTTAATATTAAGAAAGATTTGTAAAAATTTTTGTCAAAACAATATTTGACGAGATAATATAAAAAACTTTCGGTAAAGAAAGTTTTTTAACTTAAAGAAGTCATCCAAGTACCCAGAGCATTTATGTACAGGATATAAAAGATAAGAAAAATTAAAATAACAATTCCTATACAAACACAGAATGCCCAAGCCCAGCCTTTAATGAAAGTTTTTCGTGAATATGAGTTTTCTGGATAAATACACAATCCGATAACCAATCCAATTATGCCCAAAAATAACCCAAGCAAAATACCAATACCGAATTTGCTTTCATAATAACTGTTCTGCGGATTATTATTCATATTTTCATCCATAGTTCACCCCCCCTTTTTAATAATCTCACTTAATTGTAATCCCCCCCCCGCTTTTGTCAAGCGATTTTTAAAGATTTTTCAAATTTTTTAAATTATGAATGTGATTAACAAAAAAAAAGAAGGAATCTTTGATTCCCCCTTTTGTTCAAATTTCTTATGAATTCAATTTTTTAACTTCTTCGATAAGGTCGGCAAGTTTCTTATTGATTTCAGCAATTCTCATCTCGCTGCCTGTTTGGTTTACGGTTTTTGCTTCTTCTTGAAGATGTTCAATTTCTTTATATATCTCATTTTTTCGCTCGTTGTATGCGTCTGTTTTTGCCGTATCAAGATTTTTTATCGCCGTTTCAAACTCTCGATTCAAATTATCTCTCATTTCGCTGAGTTTGTCTTCTTCTTCGCTTATCTTTTTATTGATTTCTTCAATTGAATCCATATCCTTTCTTGGTCGCCCGCGCTTTGCTTTTGGCTTTTCTTCGCTTTGTTTATCGACGATTTTTCTTGGTCGACCAACCGGTTTTTTCTCTTTCGGTTCTTCTGTTGCTGGCTTCTTAGGTCTGCCCGGCTTCTTTTTTTCTGTATTCGTGGTTGTCTCTTTTTTCGGTCTACCTGGTTTACGTTTCTCTGATGTGTCCGTTTGAGTGGTGTTTTTCTTTGGTCGCCCCGGTTTACCTTTTGGTTTTTCTGTTTTGTCGTTGACAATTTTTCTTGGTCGTCCTGCCTTTTTCTTTGGCTCTTCAACCACTTCTGGCGTCACTTCCACTTTTGTTTCAACTTGCGGTTCAGGCTGAGACTCTGGCTGCACAACTTCTTCTATCTTAGCTGATGAGTCTATCACTTCAACATCGTCATCTATATTTTTGATGATATTTGTTGCAACATTATATATATCATCTTTCTCGTCGATATCAGTCATAAAGTCGAAAGCGTCCAAAGTGCCAAGGTCAACAATTTCCTTTTTCTTTTCTTCCGGCTTTTTCTCTTCGACTGAATTTTCTTCTCGACGAACTAAAGTGCCATTTTGGTCATAAATTTTTCCATCAGTGTCGTGAAAGAAACCGTCCTTGTCGTAATAAGTTCCATTGCTGTAAACATAGTTGCCTTGTTCGTCATAGTGCCCTTCTTCCGCTGTTGTTTGTCCAGCATCAAACGCGCCTTGATGCGAGCTTTTAAGTTGAATTTTAAGTTCTTGAATCTGTTCTTGATATTCCAAATTTTCATCTTTAAGTGAATCCATTCTATGCTCGAAAACTTTGGATACCACCTTTTCTGCACTTTGACAAAAACTGTTAAAGAACCTTTGATACTCACCAAGCATAACATTTTCGACCTCTTTTTTGTTTGCTTCGAGTTCTTCTTGGTTTTTCTTGATTTCTTCTTCAAGTTCATTCTTTTCTAGTAAATATCTTGCTCTTTGTTGTTCAAATTCTTGTTCAAGTTGTTCTTGTTTTGCAATTTCTTGCGTTTGTTGTTTTCTCAAATAGTTACTTTCAATTCTATTAGTGGTTTCTTCTTGTTGTTGAAGAAGTTTATCCACATTCTCGCGCGATGCCTGCAACTTGTTTTGATAATCTTTCTGCAAGGTATCAAAGTTTTTCTTACGCGTGTCTAGTTCGCTTTCAAGTTGTGCAATTCTGACAAATATTTTTTCTTTTTTCTTGATAAATATCTCGCTTTCCTTCATCGCTCTGTCGAGCACCACCGAGCCGCTAACGCCGGTTGAAGAAAAGTCGTATTTTTCATATTCCACGTCTTGTTCTTTCGCACGGCTAAAGTCTTCTTTTTCGCGCCTTGCTTTATAGTCCAAAAATTCACGAAGAACAGGTTGCCCTTTTTCAATTTCTTGTGGAGTGAAAAGAATTTGATAATCAATATATGAAGGCAAATCAACGCACGCATTATCCATAAAACGACCAAACAAAGAAACATTTTGAAAAATAGAATTTAAAAGAGAATTTTTTCTTGCGCGCAAATAGATTGTGAAAATCAAATTGATTAAATAAATAAGTGCAACAACAATAATGGCGCCGGCGATGTTGGTTGCCATTGGAATACCATTACTGAGCGACCCACCTAACAAAAGGAAGATTGCAACAACAAACGCCCAAACAATAGAGATAACATTAAGGTTTTTTATGTTGGAGTTGTATGATGAAGTCTTCAAAGGTTTTTCCACCAAATTATCTGACGACATATATGATGACGGCACACCTTCGCGGAAGAGTATGTATTGTTGCCAGAAATAGCACAATCTCTTCGGAGCTTTGGTCTTCATTAAATTGTTAAACTCCCGAACATTTTCTTCGGTTATCACTTTTCTTTCAAAAAGCCAATAATTAAATTTGTCAAGTGCTCGGTTAAGGCTTGCCTCATACGAAAATGCAGATTTTATTAAAAAGAAAATAACAAACACAGCTTCAACGCAAAGGGCAATGATAAAAATTGCGTCGAGCCCCAATGTTGTGGTTGCCGAACTTAGAAAAGAGACAATATTCGTTACTATATCACAAATTGTTGACATAATAAACCTCCTGCTTGTTTATAGTATAACACAACAAAAAAATATTTACTAATAATTTTAAATAATTTTTTAAATATTTTTTAATTATTTTTTTAATATTTTTTTTCTGAAGCCTAATCCTTATATAAAATCAAAGATTAAAACAAGTTAATTTCAATTAAATTGTTATATTTAAGGTTGAGAAGAAAAACTTTTTCCACTCTTAAATTTAAGCTATTTTCGATGGCATTTTTATATAATTTAAGTTGTAATTTATATCTGTTAACCAAAATATCCGGATTTTTTTCGCCAGAGAATTTATAGTCAATTAAAACCACACTACCATTTTTTTGCACAGCAAAAAAGTCGACAATACCTTGCACCATAATTTCATCTTTGCAATCTTTGTCAATTAAATTTGTAATGCTATCCTTCATTACGAATTCTTTTTCCTTGAAAACTCTGTTTTCATTTACAGCAAATGGTTTTAGCGTTGAGATATTTTTAAAAATTAACTGTGCATCAATCAAATTTCTTGACTCGTCAAAAATCGGTTTGTTTAATTCTCTTTGGACATCTTCCACTGAATTTATTTCGTTAAAATTCAAAACTTTGAGAGCCAAGTGATAAGCATTCCCAATTTCCACAAATGAAGAATTTGTGTTTATAAATTCATAATTTTTTTGAAAGGCACTGCTTTCTTCGTGCTTTTTAGTTAAACTTGTGACAGAATTTTTGAAAGAAATATTTTCATTATTTTTGAAAAAATATTGAAAATTTAAATATTTTTCCACATTTTTTGCTATTTTTTCATCAATTTTTCCATATTTTATCTCATTTTTTTCAACTTCCAAATTTTCAACTTCAGAAATTATATTAAACTCTATATCTCCTTTTGAAAAAAATCCTTCATCGATAAATTTTTCAATTTCGTCCGTTTTTAAGAGCGAGAAGATATAATCAAAATATGAATTAAATTTTTCCACACCAAGTGGTTTTAAGTTTTTTAAACCGCTTTCGCCGATAATGTAAACTCTGTTTTTTGCTCGCGTTAGCGCAACGTAAAAAATCATCATCTCTTCAGTTAAGCGTTTGCGTTCGTTTTTAATGTCCATTGCAAACATTTTCACAGTTGGATATTCGTTGTCTTCTTCATAAAATTTTGTTGCCAAACCCAAATCTTCGTCCACACGAATTTCGCCTTTTTTGTCCGCCTTTCGCAAATCTTTACCGGCATTTATTAAAATGACAACTGGATATTCCAACCCTTTTGTTTTATGAATGGTGGTTAAAAGTACGGCATTTTTCTCACCGAGTTCTTGCCCGCTATCTTCAATATCGACATTTTCAAAATAGGCAATAAGGTTTGGTAAGTCGAATGTAAAAGTGGATTTTTCGATTGATTCCAAAAACAAATTTACAGACGCCAACAATTCTTCACCGTTATATTGCGAAGAAAGATAGGAAAAATAATTGGTTCTGTCAAATAAGTTTTCAAACGCCCGACGATAACCTAATGCCAACCCGTCACTTCGAAAATTCTCCAGATTTTTCAAAAAATTCGAAAATTTTTCGTTATTTTTTACAATTTCAAACAGATTTTTCTCTTCGTCCAAAATAATTTGAGATATTTCATTTTGATTGAACCTGCCAAAATTAGACATCAAAACACTCAAAAGCGCAATATTATCTCTCATCGACAAAGCAATTTTAAGATAATTTAGAAGCACTTTAATTTCCGGCGTTTCCAACAACTTTTTTTTGCTGCTGGTTGTGACTGGAATGCCACTTTGTAATAAAAATCTCCCAAGTTCATTGAAGAAGGAATTTCTGGAACGCGACAAAATGGCGATGTCGCTGTAAGTTGTCTGTCGCATTACACCAAGTTTGTTATCAAAAATTCTCGACTTCACAATTTCTTCAATGCGTGCACGAACAACTTCCAATTCGTTGCGGTTGGTTCCATCTTCAAGTTCGTCGTCTTTGACGCTATATATTTCAAAGTCTTTTTCTTTTCTCTCTTTTGCCGGCACCAAGTCGATTTTTATTGCTTTCTCGCCGTCATTTTCAAAATCAAAAACACCTTCAAACATTGAATTTGGAAAATAATCCAAACCGGCAATATCTTTTGTCATTGTATCCTTAAAGACATCGTTAACAAAATTTAAAAGTTTTTTATCACTTCGAAAATTACTTTTTAAGTATAGCGCGCAAGAATTTTCGTCTGCCGAGAAATTGTCAACATCTCGCAAAAATATTTTAGAACTTGCCAAACGGAAGCCGTAAATGCCTTGTTTTGCATCGCCAACCGCTATAAAATTGTGGTCTTTTGCCACTTTTTTGATAATCTTTTCTTGCAAAGCGTTCGTGTCTTGATATTCATCAATAAAAATATATTCAAAACTTTCGTTGAACGAGTCGAGATTGGTTAGCGTGGTCATAAATTGTTCAAGGTCGTTGAAGTCGAGTAGGTTGAGATTTTGTTTTTCGTGTTGATACTCTTTTTGGTACTCCAAAAACAATTTCAAAATCGCCTTTTCCAAGTCGCCGTTTTTTTCTTCCGCAATTCGTTCTTTGTCCAACGATAAATTGTCAAGTTTTTCTTTAAATTTTTTTAGATCTTCCTTTAATTTATCCAAAAATACACCTTCTTCGAAAGTTATTTCCGATTTTTTTGGAAATTTTGGAAAGGTAAAATTTGCCACATTTTCTATCTTTTCAAGTATTGTACGTGCAGAAAAAATTCCTAAACTATTTTGCCGAACGATAAATGCCATATCGTTAAAATGTCTTTCTTCAAGAGCGTCAGCGTAGTCCTTGAACTCTTTATCGATATATTCGCAAACAATTTTTTCGGCTTCTTCAAACATTTTTTCGTTGCCAATTTTCTCTAAAAATTTTTGCTTATCAGCGACCGCAAATAACATATTTTCCAGTTCAAAAATGGCATCAAAAAGTTTTTTATCATCATATTTAAAGGCAAAACGAATAGGAAACATCTCATCTTCGAACGTTTTTATCGCCCTTTTAAGACTTGTGAGTTTAATTTTCATCGCCAAATTTTCGTCTGCAACATCAAAATTTTCCTTAATTTTCAAAATATTTGCATATTTTTTTAAACAATATTCGCAAAAAGCGTGAATTGTGGAAATATTCGACACCGACAAATCGTCAATTTGCTTCAAAATAAAGTCATCCATTTTCTCTTCTTTCAAACTTTTGATTAACCTTTCCTTCATCTCATTCGCTGCCGCCTTTGTGAAAGTTAAAATCAGAAGTTTTTTGATTGGCACCCGCTTTTTACACACTAACTGGCAAATATATTCAATCAGCACATAGGTTTTACCGCTACCTGCCGACGCACTCACAATCATATTTTGTTTGGTGTTACGAAGCACCCTGTCTTGTTCTTCAATTTTCATTTAAAAATTCCTTTTTGTTGCTTGTTTTCGAAATTTATCGTTTTTGAACTTACAAATTGCTTGGTAAGGGCAAAAATCACAAGTTTTCTCAAGTGGTTTTGGAGCGATATAGCCACTCTCAATCTCTTGAATCGCCTTTTCGCTTATCTTTATGGAATAGTCAAAATATTTGTCAAAAGACGGTGTGAAGTTGCCATATTTGAAACTAAAACCGTCGTCCGACAGCTTCTTTCGAGCACCGCCGATAAGGTCGCTTTTAAAATTTTCATCGCTGAAACGGCTATCACTGGCATAGGCAATTTCGTCGCTTTTTAGCGTCAAACCATCCAAAAGTTTATTTGAGTTTTTCTTCTTTTTGAACCTATTTTTACAATCGAAATAATAAACACCCGCCGGTTGAAGTTGAAGATCGCTTCGCGCAAAATTACCATAAACAAAAAGTTGTAATTTTTTGCCGTAGCATAAATCCTTCAAAAGCCCGTCCACTTTCCCGGTTTTATAGTCGATAATGCGGAAATAATTTTCAAACTGGTCGACGCGGTCAATTATTCCGACAAATTCTTTGCCACCAATTTTGTTTTTTATTAATTTTTCAGTGTAAACTGGCTTAAAACTACTGTTTTTTTGTTCATAAACGATATTTGAAAGCATATTCAAACATTCGCGACGTAAAATTCGAAGAAAAACTTTATCAGCAAAAACCACTCCATCGAAGACTTTTTGTGCGGAAGAAATAAATTCGTTTTCCAAAAATTCTTCCGTTGTTTTTTCGTTTACTTCTGTTAAATTTTCAAATTTATCCACAAATTTTTTTGCCAAATCGTGTTTTAATATGCCAATTTTGCGGTTATCTTGTTTGGCATATTCACGCGGTTTTATTCGCAAAGTGTATGACACAAAATGTTGAAATGGGCAAGCGAAATAACTCTCTAAACGCGAAACGGAAATTTTATTTGCCAACGGATTAAAATCCAAATTTTCATAATTATAGGAAAAAATATCACTCGAAACCACACTATTTATCGAATTTATGTAATTTTGTGATAAATTTTTCTCTATTTTTTTGAAATTACGCTCTGCAACTTCCTTTGTTCCAAGTTGAAAATTGATGAGTTTTGCAAGATTTTCTTCGTCAATGTCAGCGCGATGAAAATTAAGATAACTTGAAGTGGAATTTTCTTTACTTCCAAACGCGCGTTCCAAATCTTCCACAAAACCCGACTTTTGAGCACTCTCACCAATCGGAATAAGTGCAAATAGACGATTTTGTGCGTGTTGCAAGACTTCGAAGAGTTTTAAACGATTACGGCGATTTATTACACGAATTTCCGGTTCGATAAGATGCCCAATTTTTTCCAATTCATCATCGGTTATAATGCCGTTATCTTTCTGCGTTTTTGGAAGAAGCGCACTTGTTGCACCAAGCACGAAAAGAGTGTCGACATTTTCAAAATAACTTCTTGTGGCATCACCGACATAGACCGCATCAATATACGACGGCACCGTTTCCACTTTGACGCTTTGAAAGATAGTTTCTAGCAAAAATATGAAATCTTCCAAATTTATATTTTCATCAAATTTAAAACTTCGAATTTCATCCAAAACTTTTTTAATTAAAGATAACGCTTCTTCATTTTCATTTTTCTTTTGTAACGAAAAAACTTTTTCTAGATAAAAATCGAAATTTTTATCGATAATTTCCGTAACTTTTTCGCCTAAATCGCAAAAATTTTGAATTTTTTGTGCTTTTTTTATCTTTTTTAATAATTCAAAAACATAGTTTAAAGACGCATCAAATTTTTTGTATTCTACTTCGTTTTCAATTTCATAATATTCTACCTTATCAATTTTTTCGTCAATGTCTATAAGGTTTAAAAATGGTGAAGAAATAAGATATTCCAAGTCCAACTTATTCAAACCGCCAAGTGCAATTTTGAAAATTTTAACAAAAAACTTGCTGACGCCGGTTTCGTTTAAACTCAAAGTATGATCCATATATGCCGGAATGTTATATTTAACAAAAACATTTTCAATCTCTTGAAAATAACTCTCTTCTGGCACAGCAATAGCAAAGTTTTTATATCTTTTCCCACTGACAATTTGAAAGTGGATAAATTTTGCCACAAAATCAATCTCATCGTGCTTATCACTTGCCACAATACTTTGAAAAAATTTACTCTCGTTTTTCTCACTTTGAAGCGAAAAAACACTTTTTAATACAGTTTGTTGGTCTTTTCCAATCGCTAATTTATTTTCTTCTACGGCAACCTGAACGCCCTGCGCACTGGCATATTTTAACATCTTATTCAAACTGTCGGTTTCGTAGATATATGCATTACCCTGCCAAATTGGCTTGGCAAGAGAAATATAAACTGAATTCACTTTTGGTGCGAGTTGGCAAATAAAATCAAAAATTTGTTTAGAAAAACTATCGAAGTTGACAAAATATAGATTGACATCTTTTAAGTCGATAAATTCGCTTTTTTCGAGAAAAAATTCGAATAATTTTGATAAATTTAGCCTATTTTCCAACAGTTCGAGATATCTTTTGTATATTATTCTCAAATCATCCATTTTCAGTGAAAGAATTTTGTCGTCGCTTTTTATATCTTCCACCTTGACAAAACAACTGGAAAATTGAGTTAAAATTTCCTTTACCTTCAAGCAAAAATCAATGCCAAAATTTTTGAAATATTTTAAGTCTTTTTCGTTGTCTTTCACTGCTTTGTAGGTCAAAAGAATTTCTTCCAAACCACTCACACGCGAATAGGCGATGTTATGCTCGCGCAAAATTTTGCTGGCAAGACGCGAAACACCAACAACTGAAATGTTAAAAGTGGATTTGATATTTAGACAGTCAAAAATCAAACTTTCCGCTTGCATAGAAAAACTATCCGGCACAACCACGATGTTTTTTTGCGCAAGATTTTTGCTATCGATTTTCTTTATTGTTTCTTTTGTTGCCTCAAAAAGAGTTCCGCTTGTGACAAAATTCAATTTCATAAACATATTTTAGCACAAAAAAAGATATTTTCAAAATGAAAATATCTACGCTTTCAATTTGTTTATTTTTTCGTTCATTGTGTCGAATTTGTTTTTAAGTTTTTCGTTTTTATTTTGGAAAATAATGTTAAGTTTTTCTGTCAACCGAAGGTTTTCGTTTTTTAAGATTTCGTATTCATTCTTCAAATGTTTGAGTTCTTTCGTTTTGGCATTGAGTTCGTTGTAGGCATCTTTAAGCAAAATTTCGCTGGCATTTTGTGCAGACTTAAACTTTTCTTCCGCTTCGTCATAGGTTGATTTTTTGATAAGTTTGGCAAGTCCTAAAAACAGGCTATTGATATCATTCATCGATAAATTTTTCTCTTTTTTCTTGAATGTAATAATGTTGTCACCTACATTTTCCTTTTTAAGATTTTGAAATTTGTTTTGCAAGCGCGTCATCAATGTCATATCTCCGCCACTCAATTTTATGCACGCTGAACGCACAGAATAGCCTTGTTTTTGCAAGGTTTTAACATTTTCCAAAAATTCTTCTTCCTGCTTTTTGGAAAAAGGTATGAGTTTGGTTTTGGTATGCTTGGACAGGTCTATGCCAAGCCGTGCTTGCCGAATACTATCCTTTTCCAAATTATCAACTTCGTGATAATAATAATTACGAACACTGTTTTCTTTTCGACAATATTTTCGTGCGTGCTGAATAAATGCTTCTTTAAGTGGTCGATTTTCCTTTTTGCAACCTTCCACCACTTCAAACAAATCCTTAACTTCCTTATCGGACCAAACTGAAAATTTCATAATCACCCCTGGGTTGATTATTGACAAAATAAATAAATCTAAACTTAAATTATAATAAAGAAACATTTTGTTTCCAAAATGCTTCCAAAAATTATAATTAATTATTTTGTTTCTCTTTCACTTTTTGTTGTTCTTTCGAAAATTCGAGCGGCACGAATCCCACAACTTCTTTGGCAAGACAATATCCACTCTCGGTTGCAAAACCACAAAAATATGATTTTATCAAAAATTTAACTCCCTTTCCTGTTTCGGCGCTAACCAAAATAGTTTCGCCATTTTTATCTTTTTCAAGTTTGTATCTCGCGTCTAAAAGATAACACTCTTGCAAGTTAGGATTGAAGCCATCAGTTGCTTCAGAACGATATGGAAGGACTTGATACTCTGCAAGCACAGTCATTACGTTCTCCATATTTTCAGTGACATCGGTGTAAAGGCTGTTATAAAGTTCGTCGTTATCGTCCAGCATTTTGTTATAATGCCGTATCCACCAAAGTTCAAGTTTTCTGCACGCTTGAATAGTGGCGTAAAATGCCCTTTTAAGCGGATGTTTTTTATCAAACTCTTCAACTTCTTCAAGTTCACCACCAAGTATTTTTAAACAAGCACCGGCATTGTTATAATCGCGCACAGCACAATGGAGTTTTTGATTTGATCCCGATGCAAAACATTTGGAAATGTCTCGACAATATCCAATGATAGCGTCGCCGGTTGCTTCAAGGATATCTATAAGGTCATCTTTAACTTTATTTATAATTTGTTTCTTTTTTGAAAATCTCATATACCCTTCCTTTTCCTTATAATAACATCAAAATCAAAAAATGTCAATGGGCAAATTTAAAATTTTTTGTCACCTTTCAACTATTAAAAATCTCTTTATACAAAATTTAGTTAAATTTTTTTAGTTAAAATTTTTTAATTTTTTTTGAATTTTCTTTGCATTATTTTTTTTAATATGTTACAATCTTACTGAGTACATCTTGGCGTTTAACAAAATTTTTATAATTTTGAATTGTATATTTATCATATAAAATGTGGAAAGTTTTCATAAGGAGAAAAATATGCTTTATTCAACTATTATCCTTTTGACAATGTTTCTCAATATTGGAATGACAGTCACAATCTCAATTGTCACTAATACATATTCTTTGGCTTATGCCATTTTGTCGCCTATTTACGCACTTGTTTTCGTGCTTGTGCTGCTCGGCGCTTTAGACCTTATTTTGCGAATTTTTCCAAAATCACTATATAGTTATAAACACAAGTTCTATGTCGCCAGCAAAAGAGAAATTCGCTTTTATGAAAAAATCGGCATCAAAAAATGGAAAGATAAAGTGCCAGAACTCGGCGCGACCGGTGGTTTTTCAAAAAAGAACATAAAGTCGTTAGACTCAAAATATATAGCGCGTTTTATATACGAAACCTGTTTCGGTGAAATTCTTCATCTTTTGGCGGCACTTTTAGGTTTTCTTTGTTTGTTATTCTTTCCAGCAAGACACTTTTATGTTATCCTGCCAGTTTTGATTGTAAATTTTGTTTTAAATATTCTTCCTTGTTTTATTCAACGATATAACCGCCACAAACTCACCACTTTATATGAATATTTGAAAAGAAAGGAAGTGAGAGTGAGTAACTTGCAAGAAATTGCAGAAAATAAAGAAGAAATCAAAGAAATACAAGAGGAAAAAGTATGATTATAACATTAATTACAGACCAGTTTTATAAAAACGGCAATGGAACAAGCGTTTCTGCGCAAAATCTATATAATGGTTTAACGAAAAAAGGTCATACCGTGAGAGTGGTTTCGGTGGACTACGGCAACCACACACCTTACGCACTTAAAGAGCGAAGTTTTGGCATGTTTGGCGATAAAATTATACACTCGCAGGATATGCAGTTGGCAAAACCAAACAAAAAAGTGCTCGACAACGCAATCGACGGCGCCGATGTGGTGCATATTCTCACGCCGTTCAAACTTGGACAAGAAGCGATAAAGGAGTGCAAAAAGAAAAATGTGCCTTGCACGGCAGCATTTCATATCGTGCCAGAAAACATTACTTCAACTTTATACTTAAAGAATAACACATTTGTCAACAAAGCAATTTGGTTTTACTGGAAGGGAAAGTTGTATAAAAACATCAACCACATCCACTGCCCTTCACAAATGGTGGCAAACCAACTCAAACATCACCACTATCAAGCAAATTTACATATCATTTCCAACGGATTCAACCAAAAATATTGTTTTGTGGAAGAAGAAAAACCGGAAATTTTTAAAGATAAATTCATCATCGCGGCGACTGGTCGTTTCTCGCGCGAAAAGAGATTTGATATTTTGATTAAAGCGGTGAATTTATGCAAACATCGCGACAAAATTCTTATTATTTTTGGCGGTAAAGGTCCACTATACAAAAAGTTTATGGATATGTCGAAAAAACTACCTGTCACACCAATTTTTCTTGGGCGATATAAGCAACAGCAACAACTTTCTTTTCTCAGTTTTTCCGATTTATATGTACACACTGCCGACATAGAAGTGGAAGGTATGACCTGCCTTGAAGCGTGTGCATGCGGTCTCGTTCCAGTTGTTTCTAACAGTGTAAAGTCTGCAACGCCGCAGTTTACTCAACATCCAAACAGTTTGTTTAAACGCGGAAGTGCTAAAGATTTGGCAAAAAAAATCGACTGGTGGTTCGAGCATCCCAACGAATTACGCGCCCAAAAAGAAAAAGTTGCCAATCACGCACAGAACTTCCGCTTGGAAAATAGCATAGATTTATATGAGAATATGTTCGAAGCTGCCATTGCCGACTTCAAAAATGGAGTAAAATAATGAAAAATAAAACCCTTCTCTTGTCTCTCATCTTCACGGGCGTCGGCATCATTGCCGGCATTATTCTTATCACCCTTCACTCACTTTCGCTCTTTTCGGCAGGTATAAATGAATACCTTCTTCTTGCGCTGTTTTTTGTGGTTGTATGGCTGCCATTTATTTTGGAAAAAATCTTCAAATTCAAATTTTACATATCACTCATCGTTTTCTACCAAATATATATGACCTGTGCCATTCTCGTTGGTTCAATGTTCGGCGTCTACAAACTCAATGACTGGCTCGATAAACTTTCGCATATTGCTTGCGGTATCTTTTTTGGACTATTGGTATATTTCCTAATCAAACAGAGAAAACAAAATTTGTCACCAATTTGGATGGCGATTTTCGTATTCTCATTCGCAATGATGGTTGGTGGAATGTGGGAGATTTGCGAATACACCTTCGACAGTCTTATTGCCGGACAAAACACACAGCGATATGAAGGCTTGGTTGGACGCGAAGCACTTTTCGACACGATGTTCGATTTGATTTGCGATTTTATAGGCAGTCTAGTAATTGCGGTGTCGGTGTTTTGTTATGAGCACAAACTCAATAAACCACCCAAAAATCAAGAAGAAGAATAAAAAAGAGAGATTTCAGTCTCTCTTTTTTTGTTAAATATAGCGCCTTTTTCGCTAAAATTATCAAATATTGTTTGTAAATATAAATCATTCAACACATAGAAACTAAGTTTTATCAAATGACGCAAATTCAACTTTCCACACAAACAAACTCGGTGAATTTAACTGTGAAACGCATACCATATACGCTGGTTGCAAGTTTTTGCGTTTGACTTCCCGCGCGAGAATATACATATATGTTGTTTAGGTTTGTGCCAAGGTCGCGAGTGAAGTAGTACG
>CAZFRA010000020.1:0-16056 GCA_964521165.1 uncultured Lachnospiraceae bacterium | reverse complement strand
TCTCTTTTGTCAACACTTTTTCAAAAATTTTTTCCCCTTTTTTCTCTTTTTTATGAATATTTTGACATTTTTATACAACACTTGCCCGTGTGTTTTTTCAAAAAAACAAAAACAAGATTTCTTTTCTTGGAAAAGTGACCCTAAATTTTTCTATTGTTAAGCCCATTCTGCTGGACAAGTTCTGTTCTCTTTAAACCACTCGGTGTCCTTCAAAACCAAATTATTATTGCTGCCGGTCACTGTGACATACCCATGAGTTACAGTGAAAATTATGTTTCCATTCATTGATTTAACTGTCCCGTTCGAGCTCCAACTGGACTTATCGACATAATTGTCAACAACGGAAGTGATGTAAACCTTGTCGGTATATTTGGCAATTCGGTCAATCACGGCTTGGTACGGAAATTGATTATCGTTATTGTCAGTATATTCACTCGTGCCTGCGCAAGTGGTAATCACAATATACTGTGGTTTTATTATTTCCAAAAGTGTTTCCGTTGAAGAAGTTCCTGAGCCGTGATGCCCTGCTTTAAACAAAACGCATTCCGGCAATTCGTTATAATTAACAAGATATTTTTCACCACTTTCTTCCAAGTCGCCAGTGAAAAGATAGTGATTATCTCCCTGATGAAAAATTACGCAAACTGAATAATTGTTTTCGTTGCTCGAATAATGGTCGTAATAATAATTATACAAAATTTCCATTTGCACATTACTAGAAATTTGATAAATTCGGCTGGCACCATTTTCTTCATTGTAACACTCCAAAGCGGTATAATGTACAGCACCTTCTGCCACTTCATTATCGCGCGCAGCAACATAATTGTTGTAGGTGACAGTTGTTTTGTTGGTGTTTGGGAAATCAATTATCGTTTCAACTTGATAATGCTCGAAAATACCTTCATAACTTGATGTGGAATAAAATGCAGAGATGTGGTCTTGGTCGGCGTGCGTCGCTATCACAAACTCCAAAACGCCGTCGGTCACATACTGGTCAATATAAGAAATTATCGTTGAAGCAGAAGATGTGCGCGAGCCAGCATCAATCAAAATATCTGTTGTCCCTGCACGGATGTAGATTGCATCTCCGGTATATTTATTACCGAGTTCCAAAAAGTGAACTTCAAATTCGCCGATAACAAGGGTATCACTTTTTTCTTGGTTGATATATAGATAACCAAGCCCGCCTAAAACAAAGCCGACCACAAGTGTAACAAGACATAAAAGTACAGTTATTATTTTCACTTTTCCGTTACTTTTCGCTTTCGTCATAATCTTCCCCTGTCAAGTTTTATCTTACAAAAATTTAAGTTGTTTCTTCAATCTCTTCATAGATAACATAGCGATATTTGACAACACCCTTGTATCTCAAATTGTCGACGGTGTACTTAATATAGTAAATGCCCGCCTGCGTACTGTCGATATTATCTTCCACTTCAACGCTTACCGAAATGTCTTGACCAAAAGCAATAATCGTTACACCTTCATCAATATAATCTTCACCGATAGATAAAATCACAGTCTGGTCGCCAATTAACATAAAAACATCATCTTTCGTCAGCGTCTGCACGCCAAAATATCCACCCAAACAGCCGACAACCAAAAATAAAACCACAAAAATAAAAGCAAGCGGATGCTTCTTCTTTTGCTTGTTAACTGTTTTTTGGACACTGCTTTTTTTAGACATAAAACCCTCTATAAATATCTTAACATAAATTAAATCACAATCAAAATATTTTGCATTCTTTGGATAAAAAAGACATATATAATATGCCTTTTTTCCATGTTTACCCCATAAGAAAGCCTTTGATGATTGTGTTTTCAGCTTCTTCTTGGCTAAGCCCGAGTGTCATAAGTTTGATAAGTTCGTCACCGGCAATCTTGCCTATCGCCGCTTCATGAACGAGCGAAGAGTTGTTATCTTTTGCATCAATCATCGGCACGGAAACGATACGTGCATTATCCAAAAGTATACCATCACATTCCACATGTCCAAAACATTCGTTGCTGCCGACAAGATTAGACTTAAATTCTTGATAAGAAGCATCTTTCGCCACACTGTGACTGACAACTTCAACGCTCGACTTTTTACCTTTCAAATTAACCTTAAAAAGTGTGGTCGCAGTTTGTTCATCAGTTGTTAAAATGTTTTCTTGAATCTCCAGTTTGGCGTTTTCGTATAGCGTGGCATAGGTTTTTCGAACTGAAGAAGTCACCCCACCAATCTGCAAAGTTTCTATTTCAAGATGCGAGTTTTCTTTTTGATATATTTTTGTGGTAGGGTTCAAAATCTTGCCACCTTTGCCGTCGCCAACACCAATATGCCTTTCCACATATTTAACATACGAATTTCTCGCTAGATGAAAGGTATGAATGCCGTTATGAACAGAATCTACGCTCGTTGCGTTATGAATTCCGCAGCCCGCCACAATTGTGACAGAAGAATTTTCGCCGATATAGAAATCGTTATATACCAAATCGTTAAGTCCGCCCATAGTGATAATTACTGGAATATGCACAGCTTTATTTTTTACATTTGGTTTAATGAAAATATCAATTCCGCTTTTATCTTTTTTAGGCACAATTTCAATCTCTTTGGTGGTTTTTCTGTCAACCGCCTGTCCATTTTTTCTTATATTAAAAGCGCCAAGTTCAATTTTGTGCAAATCAGTTATCTTTTCGAGCAAATCTCTATCTATCTTGTCCATCTTCACCTCTCAATTTTTCGCAAGTCGTGTTTTGAATATAAGGTTTAACTTCATCATAAGTTCCAATTTTTTCCACGCTACCATTTTTTAACAGCACCACACAATCCGCAATTTCTAAAATTTTGGTTTGATGACTGACAATAATGTTCGTCGTGTTTTTCATACTTTTGAAAATGTTGGTTAAACTGTCGAAACTCCATAGATCAATGCCAGCTTCTGGTTCGTCAAATATGTTGATTTTACTTTCTCTTGCCAAAACAAGTGCAAGTTCAATTCGTTTAAGTTCCCCGCCAGAAAGTTTATCGTCCAAGGCTCGATTTATGTATTCTTTCGCACAAAGTCCAACTTTGGAAAGGTAGTCGCAAAGAGTGTTGAAGTTGTTTTTTTTGCCGGAAGCGATGTCGAGCAAATCTCGAACTTTAAGTCCTTTGAAAGTGACGGGTTGTTGGAAAGCATACGAAATCCCAAGTTGTGCACGTTCGTTAATTGGCAAGTCGGTCACATCCTTATCGTCAATATAAACCTTACCGCTCGTCGCTTTGTTGATACCCATAATGGTTTTGACGAGCGTGGACTTACCACTCCCATTAGGACCGGTTATAACATAAATTTTCCCTTCTTCAAATTGAAGAGAAACATCATTTAATATATCTTTTTCTTCTTCGTTTTCAAGGACATCGAAGGATAAATTCTCAACTCGTAACATATGAAAATTATACACATAAAAAACTTTTTTGTCAACAAAAGGATGTTAGTTTGAAAAAGTTTTGTCAACTTAAAAATTCTCTGCATTTGGATGCTTTGGAAGCCCTGGCATAAGCATAATTTTACCACAAACGACGAGCACAAAACCTGCACCATTTTTAAGTTCGACATCTTGTACATTCAAAACAAAGTCGTGTGGCACACCTTTCAAAGTATCATCATCAGAAAGAGAATATTGCGTTTTTGCCACAACAATTGGATAATTTTTCGCATTTTTTTCGATTTTTTTCAATTTTTTTAACGATTTTTCTGAAAATTTTACATTTTTTGCACCATAAACCCTTTTTGCTAAATCTTCAATTTTTCGATTTATACTGTCAGAAAGGTTGTAGGCAAAAGTGAGATTGCTATCATCCAAATTTTCTAAAACTTTTTTCGCTAGTTGAAGTGAACCTGCACCGCCTTTGGAATATGAGTCGCAAATTTCAAAATCCACACCCATCGTTTCCACAAAATTTTTTATTTTTAAAATATCACTTTCATCATCACCTGCAAAATGATTGAGTGCCACAACGCAAGATTTGTTAAAGATGTTTCGAATGTTAGAAATATGTTTGCCTAAATTTTCCAGTCCCAAGCAAAAATCTTCACTCATCTCTTTAAGCGCTTTGATTGTAACAACAATGACGACACATTTTGGGTTGAGATTGTTTTCTCGACATTTTAAGTCGAAAAATTTTTCAGCACCAAGATCGGCACCAAAGCCCGCTTCTGTAACAACATAGTCGGCATATGTGAGAGCAGTTTTTGTTGCGATAACGGAGTTACAACCGTGCGCAATATTGGCAAAAGGTCCACCGTGGATTATGGTGGGCGTGCCGAAAGTCGTTTGAACAAGATTTGGAAAAATAGCATCTTGCAAAAGTGTGAACATCGCACCATCCGCTTTTAAATCTTTGGCATAGATTGGTTTTTCTTTACTGTTATAGCCGACGATAATTTTGCCTAACCGTGTTTTCAAATCGTCTACACTTTTTGCTAAACACAAAATCGCCATAATTTCACTTGCCGGTGTTATCACAAAACTTTCTTTGCGTGGTTTATTAATTTTAAGTTTTTCTTCATTGATGGTAACTTCACGGAGCGCTCTATCATTTATATCCAAACAACGATGAAAAGTTATTTCTTGAAAATCAAGTTCGTTACCTTGGAAGATGTGATTATCTATCATTGCGCACAAAAGATTGTTTGCCGATGTTATGGCGTGAAAATCGCCCGTAAAATGCAAGTTTATCTCTTGGCTGGGTTCAACAACCGCTTTACCACCACCGACAGCACCACCTTTCAATCCAAAAACTGGACCAAGCGAAGGTTCGCGCAGTGTTAGGCACACCTTCTTTTTCAAAATTGACAATGCATCCGCAAGACCAATTGCAACGGTGGTTTTTCCTTCACCCGACTTGGTTGGATTTATTGAAGTAACCAAAATCAAATCTCCCCTTTCTTGAAAGTCGAGATTTTTTATTTTTGCCTTATAAACCCCATAAAAATCCAAAAATTTTTCATTTATTTTTAATTTTTTCGCAATTTTTTTAATTTTTTCCAACTTTTTATCCTTTTATTTTTATTTTATCAACCTTGAAGAATGGCAGGTTAGAAAAATTATTTGATACTTTTTCGCTTCGTCAAAAACAATCTTTTTCGCAACTTCCAAATTTTTATCATCCAGATTGATGAATGGGTCATCCAAAATAAGAAATGGTTTTTCTTTTTCGAAGAGTAAGTCGATAAGTGTAAAACGTTTGCAGATATTCACTAAATCCAAAGTTCCAGTGCTTAAATATCCGTCCCCCTTCAAAGTTTGCTCAATCAAAGAATCCAAATTCGTGCTAAAAACAATTTTATCGTCGACGAAAAAGTTTTTGTAATATTCATCAAATTTTTTCTGCACCGGCTCGATGTATCTTTTGGATAGATTTTCGCTTGCCAAAGTCAAAAACTCTTCAGTCTTTTCAACCAACTCAAAATTTTTGGTAAGTTTTCCGTATTCTTCTTCATCATCCACCAATTTATCTTCACATTCTTGCCGTCTTGTTTGTGCCAATTCGAAGTCGTTTTGATGATGTTTTAAACTTGTTGTGTTGGTCAATTTTCGGTTTTCATAACTTCGAAGAAGTTGCTCGTTTTTTGCCACCTTGTCGAGATATTCTTGCTCGGTCATTCCAAACTCCGCCTTAAATTTTGTTGTCAAGTCTTGCAAATCCTTCTCCTTGTCTTTTAGTGCACCATTTTTAAGAACTTCATCTTTTTCAAGATTTTTTATTCTTTCTTCTTCAATCGAATTTTCGACACTAGGCACTTTTTTCAACTTCACGGCAAAAAAGATGCTAACCAGAAATATAAGTGTTGTAACAGCAAAAAGTATGCCGAAAATTAACTTATCAAAAAACATTCCAACCAAAGAGCCAACCGCTCCAATCAGAAAAATTATCGCCAAAATCATTAAAAATTTGCTTTTTTTACCAATTTTTTTGCTTTTTTCTAGATATTCTCGTCGTTTTTCTTCTTCGATATTTTTTTGCAAACCTTCAATTTCGTTTTGAATATTTTGAAGTTCAATCTTCTTTTCGTCAACTAAAATTTCCAACGCCTTCTTTTTGCTTCGATAATTTTCAAGTCTTTCTTTCATATCTTGCAACTCGTTTTTCTCTTTTTCGAGTTTTGCGATTTCTTCTTGGCATAATTCATTGTCGGCAGTTATCGCTTCAATTTTATTTTTCAAAAAATCTTCTCGTGTAACGCATTCTTTCAAATCTCTTCGGTCTTGCTCCAAATTTATCGTCTTAATTTCAGCTCGCAACACCGCCTTTTTCTCTTTAAGTTTTTTCATAGCGATGGAATATGAGGCCATATCATCCGCCGAAATATTCCCCACCAAAGACGCGCGAATATTGTCGTTTATCTCGCTCACCAACTCGCTTTGACCAAAAAATATTGTGGCGTCAAAAGTTTCTTTTCCAACACCAAAAATTTCTTCGCCTAAATTTGAAGAATAGGTTTTTGACGGCAAATTTTTCTCGGCATCAAAAAGTTCAAACTCATCAAGCGTAATCGATTTTTTGAAAACGCGCCTAACTCTGAACTTACCTTTGTTCGTTTCAAAAACAAGAGAACCACCAAAATTATTGCCCGAAAGTGGTTGATATTGTGTTCTATCGGTTAACTTTTGATTTGAACGCGAACCTGCACCCAAACCATAAAACATCGACTTGATAAAAACAGCAAGCGTGGTCTTGCCAAACCCGTTTACTTCACAAATTGTGTTCACATTTTCGTTAAAATTAAAGTCGACATCGTGGAGTTTACCGAAGCCTTCAATGTGGCAAGATATAATTCTCATAGCGTTATATCTCCTTTGAGCGCTTCGATCCCTAAAAGCGAAATTTTATCTTTATCGCTTTGTGGCAAATCACTGTCACGCACCGTTCGCAAAAACTCGCCTTTAAGCGAAAAGGTTTCCAAATTATATTTTTCAAAATCAAACTCAATTTCAGTGTTGTTGACAATTTCAAAATGAAAAAAGTTGTCGCCAAATTTTTGAAAAAGCATTTCTGTTTGAATGGCATTATCTTCCTTATGACGACCTTTTAAAACCACTCTCACAATATCGGTTTTTCCAAGAAATTTTAAGACATTTTCCATTTTATTTAGAATTTTGAAATAGTCGTCTTGGATATCCACCGAAATCTCGACAATGCGATAATCGAAATGACTAAACGGCAGAAATTGGTAGGAAAGTTTGCTGTCGTCTACTTCCAAAAGATAACAACCTTTTTTGCTACCAATTGGAACGGCATCGTTAAAAGATTTTCCTTCCAAACAGCCGCTAAACTGCCAAACTCCTCTTTCATCAATTTTTCCTGAAATTGGTTGATGAATATGTCCAAGTGCCAAATAGTCGATATTTTTCCCAGCGAGATTATAAGTATATACGCCGTCAAAATATTGGTCAGAAGTGTTTATTGGTTGATGAAGCATCAAAATGTTCACTCTATCTTTTTGAAAGTTTATGGATGAATAGAAATTTTCTTTAACAAACCTATCAAGACTGGCACCGCCAATTGTTACATTTTCATCCAAATCAATTTTAGAAAAATCTTCGCCGAAAAAATAAAAATTTTCCGCTTCGCAAGGAATAACATTTTTATCGTGATTGCCATATATATAAAAAAATTTAATATTTTTATGCTTTAAAATGGCATTTTGAAACAAATTTAATGTTTTTTTACTTGGTTCAGCGATGTCAAAAATATCGCCACAAAGAAGAATGGCGTCCACTTTTTGTTTTTCGGCATAGTCGAGTAGATTCAAAAAATTTTGCAGAAATTGAAGTCGTTTTTGCTTCCTTTTTTCTGCACTCAAACCACTCAAAATTTTTAAATCAAGATGTAAATCAGCACAATGAATAATTTTCATAAATGAATTATATCAAATATCTTAAAAAAAACAAAACAAAATATCACCGTTTTGTGATGAAAATATTAGTTAAAATTGTCGCCTAAAATGAAAGGCGCCTTCTTTGAACAATTAATAAATTTTATTTAGAATGAAAAATGTTTTCTTTGGAACAAAAAATATTTTCAAATTTGATATAAAAAAGAAACTCGGCAAAATATGCAGAGCCCTTTTTATTATTATTCGTCTTGTACACTTTCAAGCAAGTTGAAATAAATTGTGGCGTTTGTGTATGTGTTAATAGTTCCCCCATCTTGTGGATAATCTCCAACAGTATAATAACATTTACCATCGCTATCATTATCGTAATTCAAAACAATTTTATCATCCGACAATGAATAAGGGTTGTTTGGGTTCGCCGAGCCATCATATCCATAATGTTCGCCATCGTTTATCCAAGAATTAGCAACAAAATTTATACTGTCTGTGTAGTTATAAACAACATTACCAGTTTCGGTTACAACTCTTAAACTTGCCAAGAAAACATCTTTAAAATTAACAGTTACCGTTCCGCTGTCAGATATGCGAATATCGTTGATTTGTGTATCATCCGTTTGTGCTTCGAAAGTTACCGCAAAACTTCCACTTCCCATTTGAGAACTTATTCTGTGTCCGTTCGCAAAACTGTTAATAATCACAGTACCCGAGATGTCAACGATATCCAAATCTCCGTCCATTTTGTTCACAGTAAGTCTTAAATTTGTTCCCGAACTTGAAGTGGAAAAAATAAGATTTCCCGTCAAACTGCTGATTTGAATGTTTGGCGAATCAACTCTATCTTCCCCTTTTGTGAAAGAAAGCGTAGCACAAACAATATCTCCAAACACAAAATTTCCGTTGCGATAGTCGACTGTTACAGTGTTGTCAACATTAAGTTCATCAATAACAATATTGCCGCTTTCACAACTCAAAGTTAAACTGTTAGCTTTGATATATTCAAAATCAATCGTTCCAGATGTTGTGCGCAAAGTAAGCGCGCCGTTCAACTCAATTCCTTTCATCGTTTCGTTATTAACATTATTTCCGGTTACTTCAATATCGCCGCTTACGGTGGTAAGTGAAACGCTAGATGTATCTTCAAATCGAGCCGAGTCTCTCAAATAAATATCTCCTGAAGTTGTTTCGGCAATTAAAGATTTTGGCGTAACTGTTTGCCCAACATATGTGCTTCCGCCAATATCGATAATTCCAGAAGTGGTGCTTATTTCAAAACTTACATTTTCAAAACTGTTTGTTGGATTCTGTTCATAAACCCAATAAGCCAAACAAATTTTTATATTGATTGAGTCCGAAAGATACAAAAATCCGGTCGGTTCAACAATGTCAATATACAAAGTGTTGTCTTGAAGAGTGATACTATACGAAAATTCCTGTGCTTCGCTTGCAAGAGCAAAACCTTTTGCATTGTTTTCAATGATAACACAGTCCACTCCGTTTTTGGTATCGTTTGTTTTTTGAATTATCACATCGGCATATGTGCAATTAACCTTAACTTCGTTAACTTGCGTACCTTCGCCTAAGGTGAAAGTTGATTCATTAAAATAGAAATTCGTTGTATTTTCATCGGTCGTGGCAGTGATTTCGTAAGTATCGCTATATGTAAAATACTGAAACCACAAAATTTGTTTACCCGGATTGAACATCATAACGACAAGAATTATCAAAAAAATCGCGATAATCAAAAGGACAAAAAGTCCAAAATAGAAGAAAAATCCTTTTCTTATTCTTCCTTGTGGCATACGCATCTCCCCTTTTTATTATAAATATATTATAACATTTTATGTTGACCTTGTCAAGAAAGATAATATCCTAATCCAAAATCGCTTTAATACGCCTTATGCCGGCAGACGAACTTTCTTCTTTAACGATTTTGAAATGATGAAGGTCGGCTGTGTTTTTGGCGTGTGGACCGCCGCATATTTCCATACTTACATCGCCAATTGAGTAAACCTTAACAACCTCGCCATATTTATTTGCAAAAACACCGACCGCACCACTCTTTTTAGCGTTTTCAACCGACATTTCTTCAAAAGTTACTGGAATTGATTTGCCGATTGCATCGTTGACAAAATCTTCCAAATATTTCAATTCTTCCATGGTTAACTTGTGATCAACATTAAAGTCCAAACGCATACGTTCCGGCGTTATGTTCGAACCTTTTTGTTGAACTTGATTTCCAAAAAGTTTTCTAAGTCCAGCCATTAAAAGATGCGTTGCTGTGTGAAGATGAGCGCTTGCGGCGGTAGTGTCGGCAAGTCCACCCTTGAATGTTCCAACAGAAGCTGTTCTTGATTTCTCTTGATGCTCTTCAAATGCTTTTTTATAGCCTTCTTCGTCCACATCATAACCACGCTCTTTTGCGAGTTCTTTTGTGAGTTCGAATGGAAACCCGAAAGTGTCGTAAAGCCTAAAACACGCTTTACCCGAAACGATATTTGGCACATTTTCACCTTTTGAAAGCGCAAATTCCTTATGTTTTTCAATGCTATTTATCACTTTTTCAAATTCTTTGTGCCCTTCTTCCAGCGCCTTCGAAAATTTTTCCACTTCCTTATTAAGTTCTTCTTTAATTAGGTTACGATTTTTCTTAATGTCGGCATAATCTTCGCCGTGCCTGTCGACATATAAATCCATTATGTCGACAAAATATTTTGTGTCAAGACCAATATTTCTTGCACAGTTAATTGCTCTGCGAATAAATCTTCGAAGAATATATCCTTGCCCGACATTTGATGGCGCAACACCCCTTTCGTCACCAAGAATAAACATTGACGAACGAAGATGATCAGCAATGATTCGATATGAGCGAGCGTCGTCTTCATACTTAACTTTCGCTTTGGACGAAATAAAATCGATAGCGTCTTTCAAAATACCGCAATCATATATGGTTTTGAAACCGTTGAGCACCATAACCGTTCTTTCCAAGCCCATACCCGTGTCGATATTCGGTTTTGCAAGCGGTTTAACTTTTTCACCTTCCCCTTCCACAACATATTGCATAAACACATCGTTCCAAATTTCAACATATCTGCCACAATCGCAAGCCGGCGAACAATTTTCGGAACATTTTGGTTTGTTGTTAATGAAAAACATTTCGGTGTCTGGTCCACACGGTCCAACGCCGCCGCCAAGTGCCCACCAGTTATTGTCTTTACCGAGATAAAAAACTTCTTTAATACCACATTTTTTCCAAGCGTTAAATGCCACTTCATCCTTTGGCGCAACTTCGTCGCCAGCAAAAACAGTTGTGGCGATGCGTTCTTTTGGAATGTCGAGATATTTTGTCAGGAATTCATAAGAATACTCAATCATCTTTTCCTTGTCGCACTCGCCCAAAAACCAATTACCTAGCATTTCAAACGATGTCAAATGTGTGTCGTCGCCGACTTGGTCGATGTCCGTCGTTCTTATACACCTTTGGATGTCGCAAATTTTGTTACCTTCTGGATGTGGTTCGCCGAGAAGATACGGCACAAGCGGATGCATACCAGCAGTCGTGAAAAGCACAGTTGGATCATTTTCTGGAATGATAGAATATCCCGCAATTCGTTTAAAACCTTTGCTTTCAAAAAATTCAAACCATTTATTTTTAAGTTCAATGTCGGTAATCATAAAAACTCCTGATATATAATAAACTTTATATATTTTAACAAAAAGACTTCAAAAAATCAACAAAATAAAGAAAAATATTATTAAAAGGAAATCGTGTTGCAGTATTTGTATTGTTTTTTTAAGTGAATAAAATTGTATTAAATGATAAAAAAATATCAAAAAAATTGAAAAAACCGCAAATTTTTATAAAAATTTTAAAAAATTCCAATTTTAAGATAATTTTGACAAAAAAACCACGAGTAAAACCCGCGGTTCTTTTTCTTAAAGTGGTAAATCTTTCTTTTCAAAAGCAAAGACACCAACAATAAATGTAACTATTCCAATGAGTGCTAAAATACTAAATTTCCAAAGGTATACCAAACCACCCGAAAGAATGGATGTCGCATCAAAAAGTGTGATAATCGATAGATAGTTGAAAAAGTTCATTTGGTCAATTCTCATTGCCGAAGGCACAACGCTGGAGCCGAAAAGTCCTAAGATTGTGCAAACCAACATAAATATCGAAATTCCACCACCAATTGATAAGGAATATTTGGAACGGTTGAAGATTGATGAGCACATAAAACAAAATCCGGCAAAAGCAAACATTGTTAAGTATGCGCCAAGATTCAAGAGCAAGATTTCAGCAAAGTTGATTGTGAAATCATTTCCGCCGACAATCCAAACGGATATCACACTAACAACTGTTACAAGCACAAACATAGCAAGAAGTGAGAGTATAAGGTAAATCATTTGCGTCACAGTCACAGTTCTTCTTTTGGTTGGAGTGGAAAGGACATATGCCATTGAGCCGCTGTCCACTTGCCCTGCGAGAAGTCCATTTGCCACCATAATAACATAAACCATAGGAAGCAAAATACCAGCGATACGATAGAAAATGTTACCAATAATCAAACCGTAAATATCCATATTCCCAAGTTCTTGTAGAGCGGCAGCAACATCTTCATCGATTTGTTCTGACAAACTGGCAGTTGCTTGTTCTCTAGCATATTCCTTGATACTGTCTTCATCCAAGTTAGGATAGAGATTAGTGTATTCCGTTATCCAAATTTCATATGTGGTGATGGCGTTGCTGGCGATAACTTTTGAAGAAACCGCATACATCTTTGCCGTTAAAATTTCTTCTTCACTCGCTTCGGTTCCATCTGTTATATACATTTCATAAACTTGGTCATAAATCACTTGCAAAACAAATTCAGTTGCTTCCGATTTGATTGTGTTTTCATCATAAGTATAACTTTCGTTGTTATAAATTGCAATCACGCTTTCAACAAAAGTTTTGGCGGATATAGCGTTTGCCGTTGCCGATTCGATTGTGGCATCTTCTTCTTGCATATAAGTTTCCAACGCCGTTTCGTAAACATATTGAGCATAGGCTTTTTCAAGGGTTGTAACGGTGATAGATGCGTCATTTTCATAAGCAATCACCACAATCGTCAAAAATTGCCTTAATTCACTTTCTGAAAAATTAAACATTGATGTATAATTTCCAAAAGATGAATATAAACTTTCCACTGTCGCTTCTCTATCGCCGTTGTATGTATTTTCAACGGCAGTACTAATATTTGTGAGAAAATTATTCATACTATTCAAACTCACTTCAAAATCCATTGTATTTAAATAAAGTTCGTAACTGTCGACCACACTCTCTTTCAGAGTTGCTTCTTGATTTGCCTGTTGAAAGACATTTTTTAGCGAACCACGAATATTGTCAATCGCCAAACTACCCAGCACAATAATGACAATAGCGAGCATAACACAAGTTGCAATGGTAACGCAAGTCCATTTCACCCAGTTTGCTTTCATTGATTGTTTAAAAAGTGCTTTACTGAACATTTTCTTCTCCTTTTATTTTTTTTGCAAGAATTTCTTTAAAGTGTTTTTCCAAATTAAACTTAATTTCAGTTATAAATTTTATATGATAGTTTTTGAGAACAGCAAATAAATGATTGATTTTCTCATCTTCAATTTGTATGGTCACTTGAAAATACTTCTTTTGGTCGCGAATAATTTTGAATTTAAGTTTTTTGAATTTGAGATATTCTTCTTTCTCTAAAAACTCAATCTTAAAAGCCTTTATATTGGAGTTTTTAAGCATATTTATGTCGGCAATATCAATTATTCTTCCGTCAAAAATTAATGCCACACGGTCACAAGCTGCTTCAAGTTCATCAAACATTTGACTGCTCATAAGAACGGTTTTGCCCTTTTTCTTTTCTTCCAAAATAAGTTCCAAAAAGGTTTCTCGCATAAGCGGGTCAAGTCCAGTTGTTGGTTCATCCAAAATTAAAATATCTTTGTCACCCATAAGCGCCGCCACAATGGCAGTTTTCTGCTTCATCCCCTTACTCATCCGCTTTAAGTTCGCCGAAGGGTCAAGTTGAAGTCTTCTTATAAGTTTATTTGCATAATCCATATTTTTGAGTTTTAAAAGTTCTCCTTGAGCTTTTAAAAAAGCAATTCCTGTTGTTAAATCTGGAAAAGCAATCTCGCCCGGAATGTATGACACATATTTCTTTATCTCGCACGAATCTTTCCAAGCATCTAAGCCTAAAATTTTGACCGAACCAATCTCTGGTTTAATAAATCCCATTAAGTGACGAATTGTGGTGGTTTTACCGCTACCATTTGTTCCAACAAAACCAAAGGTCTCTCCTTTATAGACAGTGAAGTTTAAGTCAAAAATTCCACGATTGTTGTGATAGTCTTTTGTTAGGTTTTCAACTTTAATTATTTCTTCTTCCATTTAACACCCCCAAAATCCTTATCCCCGTGATAAAACTGCATAAAATAATCTTCCAGCGTAAACTTCACTTGTTTGAAAACTTTAATTTTAAAGTCGCTCAAAACCGACACAATCTTATTAATATCTTTGTCGTTGCAAGCAATTTCCACCTTCAAATTTTTCTCGTCCACAGACTTTATGCCATACTGTTTGATATATCTCATTTCCAATTTCGCTCTTGGCAAAGTTTTTAAAAATTTGTCATAATTTTCTTTATTTTCAAAGAAAATTTCAAAACTTTTATTTTCATTGTGCTTGATTATGTTTGTCTCAAAGGTGGAAACAATTCGCCCTTCTTTGATAATGGCAATTCGGTCACAAGTTGCCTCAACTTCATTAAAAATATGTGAAGAAAGGAGAATAGTTTTCCCCCTTTCCTTTTCCTTTTTGATAAAGTCGATGAAGTTTTGTTGCATAACCGGATCCAAACCGCTGGTTGGTTCGTCCAAAATTAAAACATCTGGGTCGTTCATAAAAGCGGTGACGATGGCAAGTTTACGTTTATCACCCAAACTCATCATTTTTGTTTCAATTTTTGGATTGAGTTTGAAAAGGTCTAACAAATAATTTAACATTTCGGTGTTTTTAGAATGTCTTAAATCCGCCATCATATTGATAAACTCCACGCCGGTCAAACCTTCCGGCAAGGCAATTTCACCTGGAAGATAACCAACGTTTGCCAAAATTTTGTGATAGTTACGAAAACTTTCCAAACCAAAAACTTTCGTCTCGCCACTCATTGGGCGCGAAAAGCCCATAATGTGACGAATTGTGGTCGATTTACCTGCACCGTTTGGGCCAAGAAACCCAAAAACTTCACCTTCTTTGACAGTAAATGTAACATTGAACACGCCTCTTCCGTGCCCATAATCTTGAGTCAAATCATTAACTTCAATTATATCCATTCATCACCTCAGTGGTATTAAAATTATTTATGCGTCAATTTTATTGTGTGCGATTAGTATATTTATATTATAAGTCACCAAATTTAAAAAAGCAAACTTTATTTATCAATTTATCATAAAACTTTCTATATTGTGAAACTTTTTGAAGATTTTATTTTGATTTTTTACTCAATTCTTTTGCTAAACAAATTTATCTTTTCCCTTTAAAAATGTTAACTTTTTAATTTGAATAAACTATAATATTGAGGATAAGTGAGTTATCACTTGGTAAGCGGTATATAAATTTTATTTATACACCGATCAATGAAATTTGGTAAAGTAGGCTCAATACCTATTTTTTCAATTTCATACAACTCTTTCCAACCTATCACCTGCATCCAATCTCAAAAAATAATTTTCCATACTAAATAATACCACGCGCAAAAACTCGCCATTTATGAAGAGTTGACAAAAACACATAAAATTTTCAACGAAAAATAAATCTTTAGCAAAAATGTTGACAAAAAATATTATTTTGGCTATAATTCATAATGTCAGCGCATCATAATCCACCTATGTTAATATATCGCAATCTTATGCTTATATTTTCAATATCACCACCTACGATTGCATTTTGCAACATAACAACCCTATGCTTACGTGGCGCAGCAGGTAGCGCACAGCATTGATAAGGAAATTTTAGCGCCTAATAAAGACTGAAAAAGTAACTGAATTTCGCCCATTTTTGTGGAACTAAATACATACGCTGGTGTAGCTTAATGGGAAAGCGCAGCCTTGGTAATAATTTACTTTAACCAAATCTCCAATTTCTCTATATATTATAAAA
>CAZFRA010000019.1:0-16461 GCA_964521165.1 uncultured Lachnospiraceae bacterium | reverse complement strand
ATTGATATCCTTGAATGTTTGAATCGACAATTCCAACATTGGAAATTGTGGCATATGGACTTGATGTGCCATAAACATAACCAAAAAGTCCTTGGTAAGAGTAAGTGCTGGAAGAACCTGCTGGCGTGAAAAGACCGGAGATGGTATATCCGCCCCCGTCATAATGTCCGGCAAAATAACGTAGACTAGAAAATCCTATCGCATCCCAATAGTGTGCTGAAAGGTCAATGTCTGCTGTTTGCAAAAAATATTCACCTGAATATGTTTCATAGAGAGTGTTTACTTGGTAAGCAAGATAAGCAAGTTGCGCCGCATTTGAAATTAAATAAGGGTCAGTTTCCGTGCCATATCCACCAGCAAAATCATCCGCATAATTTCCTTCGTCTGTCCAATAGTCCGTGTTTGCCGGCGCATCCGCCGTTGTGCTCACACTTTCAGAAACCGAGTTGTCAATTCCCCCCCCCCGCACTGTTTTGCGTCAACAAAACACCAGCGGTTACTGATGCAGAAATAATCAACAAAAAAGAGAAAACATAAAGTAAAATTTTTTTAATTTTCTTCATATTTTTCTCCTTTTTAAATAAATTAAAAATTCCAAAAAATTCTCTAATATATATTTGGAACATTCATCATTAGTATACTTAATTTCGACAAAAACAACAAACAATTTTTATATATTTTTTAAAAAAGTCAAAAATATTTGATAAAAAGCACAATTAAAGATATAAAAAATAGATAAAAACTGGCAAAACAGCCTTTAATAGAAAAAAATAAGAGAAAAAAATCTCTTATTTCACTTTTTCCATATATGAACCGTCGCGCGTGTCCACTCTGATTATGTCACCAATATTGACAAAAAGTGGAACGTTGATTGTGTAACCAGTAATAAGTTTCGCCGGCTTTTTGGATGCCTTGGATGTGTCCCCCTGAATGCCTGGTTCGGTGTCGACAACTTCGAGTTCAACAAATGTTGGTGGATAAACAGCAAATGGCACTCCTTTATATATATACATCGTTGTGTTCATATTTTCGGTGACGAAATTCAAAACATCTTCAACAACTTCCTTATTGAGTGGCATTTGTTCATATGTTTCGTTGTCCATAAAGTAATAAAGTTCACCATCGTTGTAAAGATAGAGCATATCTTTTTTCTCAATAACCGCTTCTTGAAATTTGTCGGAAGGGTTGAAAGTGTCTTCACGCACTTGCCCTGTCATCACATTCTTAATTTTCGCTCTAACAAATGGTGAGCCCTTCCCCGGCTTAACGTGTAAGAAGTCGACAACGTTATAAACCGCTCCATCCATTTCAAAAGTTGTTCCTTTTCTAAAATCTCCTGCTGTAACCATAATTATCTCCTTATATTAATTTTTCAAGTTTTCAAATTTGAGAAAAGTTTTAAAGCAACAAGTTCTTAAATTCGAACACTAACAAAGTTTATAGACCTTTAACTTCGCTTAGTATAACACACTTATCCCCGTTTTGCAAGCATTTTCGTGTAAATATCTTTCATCGCCTTGCTATCTTCTGCCATTGTTCCCGAAGATTCACAAATTATGTGACACGAAAGGTCGTAGTCAATCAAAACATCAACCAAATCTTCAAAATTTGGACCATAAATTTCGTCTTCAAATGTGAGATGTCGAATTTCGCCCTTGGCAGCATATTGAATTTTGGAAAAATGCACGTGTACATTTTTGGTGCGTTCTTCGCCGAGTTTTTCAAAAGCATAGTCGAAAATACGCCTATAATCATCACTCGTCTTCAAACCGCCTTGCGTGAGCGCGTTGATATGCCCAAAGTCTAAGGTTGGGATGAGTTTGTTGGAAATTGTACAAAGGTCGATGATTTCCTTGTAAGTTCCAATTTGCATCACTTTTCCCATTGTTTCTGGGCAGAGATATTTGTCCCCTAGTTCCGCTTCAAAAATCGGCATAACTTCTTTTAAGCGGTCGGTCATAAGTTTCACTGCTTCTTCACGCGTTTGCTTGCCGCACGATGCCGGATGAAAAACCATTCTGTCGGCTTGCATATTTTTCATAAACTTGATACCGGTGGTTATATATCCAATACTTTTTTGAAACATCTCATCGGCAGGGTTGGCGAAATTGATGAAATACGGCGCGTGCAAGGAAAGAATTATGCCTTCCTTCTTAAACTCTTCACCAATTTTTTGCGCAGTTTCACCGGTCATTCTATACCCTTGACCAAAACTATATTCAAATAAATCAAGTCCACGATTTTTCACCCACTTTGGCGATTCCATTGTGGAAGAGTGGCCTTCATCGAAAAAAGATGTACTGTTGCCTGCCGGGCCAAAAAGAATTTTTGACATAATTTGCTCCTTTAAAATTCGTTCAATCTTAATGAAAGTTTAAGTTGATTATTTGAAGATTTCCCAAGCCCTAAAAACAAGTCACCAAAAAACAATTTATAGTCGCCGTCTGTGATATTTTTGGAAAGTTGTTGCCCGTTTTTTATCTTGAAAAATTCTTCTTGTGTCAGAGATATAATATCATAATCAAACAAATTTTGGCAAGGAATAGTTGAAAATTTTCCACTTTCTATCTCTTCCAAAGAATAGGCATCTTTATTGCAGAATACACCACATCTTGTGCGTAGTATGCATTGCATACTACCATATGTATTTAATCTATAAGCCAAATCGCGACACAAACTTCGAATATATGTTCCGCTTGAACAAGTGACTTCAAAGCGATATGTAACATCGTTAATCTTCTTTAAAATCTTAAACTTAAAAATTTCCACTCCCTTTTCTTTAAGGTCAACCTTTTCGCCTTTTCTGGCAAGTTTATATCCCACCTGCCCATTAACTTTTTTTGCGCTATATTGTGGCGGCATTTGCATATATTTGCCAATCATATTTTTCACTTCGCATTCCAAATCTTCGAAAGTGAAATTAACATCTTTGGTTTTGATTATTTTTCCGGATGTATCGAGAGTGTCAGTTTCGTAACCAAAAACAAACTCTGTTTCATATGTTTTGTCTTTTCCAAGAAAATAATCGAAAAGTTTTGTTGCCTGATTTATCGTGACTGGCAATAACCCTTCGCCTTCCAAATCGAGTGTTCCCAAGTGCCCACATTTTTTGGCACCCAATTTGTGCTTAACGATGTTGACCACCTTGTTAGATGAAATTCCCTTTGGTTTATTCACCAAAACAATACCACTTTCCTTAAACCTAATTTCTTTCATAAATCTCCTAAAATTCAAGGCAGATATTTTTCAGTTTTTTCGTCACTGTTGATTTCGAACCCATAAGTTCAAATCCTGCCGCCATTTTATGCCCACCGCCACCAAATTTTTGAGCAATTTTTGACACAACAAAGCCATTTTTTGAGCGACAACTCACTTTATACTTCTTCTTTTCGGTTTCATAAGCGACCATTACCACATTATATTCCTTAATCATATTCAAATCGTTGACAAAAAATTTAAGGTCGTCAAGCGTGGCATTAAGTTTTTTGAAAACTTTTTGCGTAACGACGATGTAGCAAATGTTTTTGCCGGCAGAGCGCATATTATTCAATAAAAATTTTTGCATATTTATCTGTTCAATTGTCACGGAACGATAAACTACATCATAGATTTTTTGAATGTCAAAACCATATTCCATAAGATTAACCGCACATTTGAAAGTATCGATGTTGACATTTGAGTGAAGAAATCTGCCGGTGTCACCAATTATTCCAGCGAAAATGTAGCCCGCATAAATTTTGTTGAGTTTAATTCCAAATTTAAAAAATAAATTTGCCACAATTAAACTCGCCGCACAAGCTTCACTTTGAATAAAAAACTTACATCCTTCTTCAATATGACTATGCTCATGGTGATCGATTATTAATATGTTTTTATGCGACTTAACTTTATCGCGAAATTTAATGTCAATTCTCGAAAATTCATTACAATCCACAATTAAAAGAAGGTCGAACTCTGCCGGATTGAAGTCGATATTGACTAAATTTTTGTCAAAAATATCGTTCATAAAGGAGTTTTCTGGCGTGTTTGCAAATATCGTCGCATTTGTTCCAAGTTTATCGCAGAAATATTTCGCGCCAAACATCGCGCCGTAGCAGTCCAAATCCGGATTACGATGTCCCAAAATTGCCACTTTTTTTGCAGATTGTATAATTTTTCCAATCTCTTTTTCGTCCACAAACATATTATTCTTCATCATTTTCTTCCTTTGGTATATCTAAATTTTTTAAAATTTCTTCCACACGAATAACGCTTGCCGTGCCCTTATCAACTTCAAATTTGAATTTTGGCATATATGGCAAATCGAGCATATCTTTCAATTCACGCTTGATGAAACCTTCCGATTTCTGAAGAACTTCAACAACATTTTTGGCATCTTTAACATCCAAAACACTGACTTTAACCTTGCAAAATTGAAAGTCTGGACTCACCTTAACTTCGGTCAAAGTTATAATTTTGTCGAGCCGCGGATCGTTCATTTTTTGTTGTATAATTTCAATTAAACACTTTTTAATTTCGCTACTTGCACGTTCTTGCCTGTTACTCATAAAAACACCTCCTTAGAAATGAAAAAGAGATTTAAAAATCAATCTCTTTTTACCTCCTCTTTAACATAATATTCGACAATGTCACCCTCTTGGATGTCAAAATTATCCTTAAATTTTACGCCACACTCAAAGCCGCGAGCAACTTCAGCCTTTTCATCTTTAACGATTTTAAGCGATTCCACGCTAGTTTCGCAAACAACTTCGCCGTTACGCTTAATTTTGGCAATAGCATTTCTTTGAATCTTACCGTCAGTAACATAACTTCCGGCAATTTTACCAGCAGAAGAAAGTTTGAACACTTGGCGAATTTCCGCCGTGCCGATGTATTTTTCTTCATACTTAATCGTCATCATACCTTTGCTCAATCTCGTCACTTGATCGACAATTTCGTATATAATTTTGCTTTCGATGATTTGAACTTTCATACTATCAGCAAGTTGTTCAGTTTTTGCAGGAATTTTAAGGTTAAATGCAATGATTGTCGAATTGGTTGTTTGTGCAAGGTCGATATCACTTTCGGTTATCGCACCTGCACCGCTATGCACTGTGTTAACCTTCACCTCTTCGTTTCTTATTGCTTCCAAAGAATTTTTAAGGGCTTCCACAGAGCCTTGTGCGTCTGCTTTGATTATGACATTCAAATTCTTCAAATTACCTTCGTGAATTTTGGTCATAAAGTCATCAGCACTCACGCCAGAAGTTTGTTTTACGCGTTCTTTTTTGATTTTATCAATTCTTTCGTGGATAACTTGCTTCGACATATTGTCGTCAACCGCAAAAACTTGGTCGCCAGCAGACGGCACATCGTTGAAACCCATAACAGCAACAGGTGTTGCAGGTGGTGCAGATTTAACTTGCTTGCCGTTTTCATCAAACATCGCCTTAACCTTGCCATAAGTGATACCGCAGATGATGTTGTCACCAATTTTTAATGTGCCGTTTTGAACAAGCACGGTGGCAACTGGCCCCCTTGCCTTATCAAGTTCCGCTTCAATCACAACGCCAATAGCCTTACGATTTGGATTTGCCTTAAGGTCTTCCATTTCGGCAACGAGAAGAATCATCTTTTTGAGTTCATCGAGTCCAACTCCAGTTTTGGCGGAGATTGGAATACAAATTGTGTCGCCACCCCATTCTTCTGGAAGAACGCCGTGTTCTGTTAATTGCTGCTTCACCTTTTCTGGATTTGCTTCTGGCTTATCCATTTTATTGATAGCCACAATCATTGGAACCTTTGCCGCCTTTATATGGTTTATTGCTTCCACGGTTTGTGGCATAATGCCGTCATCTGCTGCCACAACCAAAATAGCAACATCAGTCACTTCAGCACCCCTTGCACGCATAGCCGTGAATGCAGAGTGCCCCGGAGTGTCGATAAATGTGATTTTTTCGTTGTTGAAAGTGATTTGGTACGCACCGATTTTTTGTGTGATACCACCTGCTTCACCACTCACAATATTTGTTCGTCTAAACGCGTCGAGAAGAGATGTTTTGCCGTGGTCGACATGCCCCATAACCGTGACAATTGGCGGACGTTTCACAAGGTCTTTTTCGTCATCGGTGGTCGATGAAGCATCAATAAGTTTTTCTTCATACGACTTGTCGAGTTTAAGTTCCAAAGTGATACCAAAATCGGAACAAATCAATTCGCAAGTGTCAAAATCGATTATGCTGTTGATTGTTGCCATAATACCAAGAAGCATACATTTTTTAACAATTTCAGCAACCGGTTTGCCAATTTTTTCACTCAAATCTTTCACAGTTATTTCATTTGAAGTCAAAACTGCGTGCGTAATTTTTGGTGCAATAACAACTGGACTTTCCTTCTTTTTCTTGATAAGTTTGCGAGATCCCATTGTGGTTTCTTCAAAACCTTCGTCGTCAAGCACATAAATATTGTTGTTACCCGTGTGTTGACGCTCTTGCATTTGCTTTTGTTTAGCGTTCATTTTTCTTGTTTCGTCAATATTCACCCTACGCTTATTCTTATTTCCAAAGTTTCTTTCCACAGTTGGTTCATTAGGTGCAAAACTTTTGAAGTTGTTCGCTTTTGTTGAAACAAAAAGTTTGTTTTTGTCATCTTTTGGTTTACTAAATTGTTGTGGTTTACCACCCGTATTTCCCAAATTTTGTTTTGAATTACTTTTGTTTGGTTGTTGTTTTTGGTCAAATTTACGGAAATTACCATTTTGCCTGTCACTAACGAATTTTTCTTTAACTTCCGTTTTTTTCTTTTCGACCTTAGATTCCACTTCCTTTTCTTCAATTTGTTGTGCGGCTTTTGCTTCATTTTCGCGAATTTTAGCCTGTTTTTTTTCTTGCAATTTTTTCGAAAAAATGTCGAGTTGAGTTTTTGCATCCTTAATTGACAATAATAAATTCTGCAAAGAGCCATCTCTTTGGATAGAATTGATTGTTTTAAGTCCGTTTAGTTGTTGATTTGCCAAATTATTCTCCTTTTAAGGTTTCGATAATTTTATCGCTTAATGCCTTATTTTTTAAAGCGATAACCTTGCAATTATCAATCCCAACAATATTTGCAAGATTGGATAGTGTTTGGATAGGAATATTTTTTGAATTTGCCACAAAATTCATTTCACGTTTTAAAGAATTTCCAGCGGTTTCGTCGAGCAAAATGAGATACATTTTATGTGTGTTTTTTTTGATATTTTCGCCGCCAATAATTACGTAACCTGCTTTGCGACAAATTCCAATAAGACCATTAATTTCCTTCAATTTCTTCTCCTATCTTATCATAAACTTCGTCTTTAACATCGCATTTGAAAGCCCGATTAAGTCCGCGTGTTTTTCGCAGTTTTATAAAACATTCTGGACTTTTGCAGACATAAGCACCGCGGCCATTCGCCTTTCCGGTTTTATCGACAAAAATTTCGCCGTCTTTGTTTTTGACAATACGCGAAAGTTCCTTTTTGTCGCTATGCTCACGGCATATTATGCACATTCTCAATCTTTCTTTTTGCATTATTCTTCATCCCCGATAATTTCTTCAAACTCATCCAAATCATCCATTGTGTCGAATGAATTTTCGTCAGATAGTTCAGTGAGTTCATAATCTGTTTCTTTGATTTCTTCATTAGAATGGATATAACTTTCTGGCTTAACATCGATTTTCCAACCGGTCAATTTTGCTGCAAGTCGAACATTTTGTCCGTTTTTACCAATCGCGAGTGAGAGTTTGTCATCTGGAACGATAACTTGGCTCATATTCAAACTGTCGTTCGTTTCAACGGATAAAACTTTCGCTGGGCTTAAAGCTCTTGCAATATATTCAAGCGGGTCAGAAGAATATTCCACAAGGTCGATTTTTTCGCCGTTAAGTTCGTTCACAATCGTGTTAATTCTTGTCCCACGGTTACCAACGCAAGTCCCAACAGGGTCAATATTTGGTCGTTCGGTGTAGACAGCCACTTTGGTTCGATTACCCGGGTCGCGAGCGATATTTTTAATTTTAACTTCCCCGCTTGCAATTTCAGGAATTTCCAATTCAAACAACTTTCTCACGAAACCGATGTTGCTTCTCGAAACTTGGATTTGTGGTCCATTGTAAGAATCCTTAATCTTCTTAACATACACTTTAATTCTGTCGCCAATGTGGAATTTATCCCCTAAAATTTGATCGTTAAACATAAGTGCGCCTTCGGTGTGAGTGCCCGGAATTTGCACATAGACATTATTACCGTCAATTCTTTTAACAACAGTTGTTAAAAGTTCATCTTCCTTTTCAGAGAGTTCGTTAGCAGCATTTTGCCTTTCAAGTTCGCGCAATTTTTGCATAACAACTTGCTTTGCAGTTTGTGCAGCGATACGTCCAAAATCCTTTGTCGTTTCTTCGACAGAAACAAGATCGCCAATCTTAAAGGATTTTTTGATTTTTCTTGCTTCTTCAAGCGAAATTTGTTTGTCTGCGTCTTCCACTTCATCCACCACGGTTTTGTAAGAAAAAATTCTTATGGTGTTGCGTTCAGGATAGAGTTTCACCATTGCGCTTTTTGCTTCGCCATACATCTTCTTATATGCCGAAGTGAGAGCGGATTCAAGTGTTGCGATAAAAGTTTCCTTATCAATTTTTCTTTCTTGTTCAAGATCATCAAGTGCCTTAAAAAAATCTTTATTAACCATTTTTTTCTCCTAAAATTTAATTATAAGTTTAATGTTTGCAACCTTTTCTCTGTCAAAGGTTTTGTCACCATCTTTCAAAGCGAGCGTAACGGTTTTTTCGTCATACTTTTTCAATACTCCTTCAAAAACTTTTTGCCCGTCGAGTTTGGAAAAGAGTGTTAATGTGACTTCTTTTTCCAAATTTCGCTTTAAATCTCTGTCCGTTTTAATCGGTCTGTCAAGACCAGGACTGGAAACTATCAAAGTGAATGGCTGGTCGTTTGTTGGATTGAGTTCATCAATAATTGGCTCAATTTTATTGTTAATAATTTCGCAATCATTAATTGTAACCCCATTTTCTTTGTCGATTGTGAAAATAAGGTTCATACCGTCAAACTCTTTCACATATTCTACATCGACAAGTTCATACCCTAGTTCTTCAATGACAGGTCGCAATTTTTCTTCACAAATTTTTTTTACTTGTGCCATTAAAACCTCCTATTAACACAAAGAGTGAGCAAAACTGCCCACTCCCTGCCACTAGTTACAAGTATTATAACCTATAAAAACAGAAAAATCAAGTATTTTTCAAAAATTATTTAGATTTATTTAATGCAAGCAGCACTTGTGCAGTTGCAAAAGCGTCATTCCACGCTCTGTGTGCCCCGACAAGTTCAATTCCAAGCGCTTTTGTAACGGTGCCAAGGGTAAATTTGGATACTTTAAGTCGAGAAAGACGTGCTTCGTTCATTGTGTCGATGATGTCATTATCAAAATCCAGACCAACCATCAAACCATATCTTTTGATGAATTTTATGTCGAATTTGATAATATTATGCCCACAAAGTATACAATCTTTGGAAAATTCGTAAAATTGTTTGATAACGTGCTCAATCGGCGGCGCATTTTCCACCATTTCGTTTGTTATATGCGTCAATTCTTGCACTTCATAAGGAATTTCAATAGTCGGCTTAACAAAAGTTGAGAATTTTTCGATGATGCTACCATGGTCAATCTTCACCGCACCAATTTCGGTTATTTGGTCAAGATTGGTGTCAAGTCCGGTCGTTTCAATATCAAACACCACAATTGTGTTATTCATTACTTTCGAGTTATATTTTTCCACTCTGCCGAACATATTATCCTGTTCCATTGCACCAAGTTTTTCAATTTCCACTCTATCATATTCCACATTTTCGGTGTTTTCGGTTGGAATTTCTTCCATTTCGCTAGCAAGAGCAATCCTGTCGATGTAGAAAGTGAGTTTGTTCGACAAACCAACTCGCACATCGCCGTGCAAAAGTAAATACATCGTATCTTCAATCTTTTCCAAATCGCTAAGATATGTTTTCGGGCAGAAATATATGCAGTCGATTTTACCCTGTCTATCTTCCAGCGTGAAGGTGAAATACGCCCTTTCTTGTCCCGCCCGTTTGCCGTTTTTCACAACAAAATCTTTGCGCGCGATATCTTTGACATAACCTGCCAAAATAACCGACTTTTTCGGTGAAGTTATTTGTGAGATGTATTCTGGTTTCGGCGGAATATTTCTTCCAACAATAGTTTTAATAACCAAAACATCATAACGGTGCGGTTTTTTATAGGATGCTTTAAATTCCACATTGTCGATATCAACTTCATCAATCTTATCTTCGCAAGTGGATGTTGTTATGATAAAATCGATAAGAAAGTTATTTTTTAATTCCTTTGCAAGCAATGTTACAACTTTATTATTTACCATAAAATCTGAGATTCGCGGACTAACTTTCAAAACAATTTCCACATCAATATTCGAAATTTTTATTTCCACATCGCCGTCTTTTATGTAAGTGTTTAGAAGTTTAAATTTCTCTTCAAAAAATTGAAAAATCGCTTTTTTTATCAATTTTTCTTCCAAATATACTTTCAAAAATTTAACTTTAAGTTCAAGTTTGGATAATTTCAAATTTTCTTTCAGAAAAGAAATAATCTCGTCTTTTTCAGCATCAGTCAGGTTTTCTTTGTCGGACGGATACAAAAAAGTTATGGTGCAAAGATTTTGTTTTGACGAAACCACCACACTTTTAAGATATAAAAAAGAAAATCTATCTCCAAAATAATTTAGAAAATCTTGTTCGAAATTCATAAATATATTTTAAACATAAAGATAGATTTTGTCAAGTATAAATAAATGATTTAAACAACGAAATGAATAATATCCACAATGACGACAAAAGCGAAAAGTATACAAATGCCAACAAAGTGGATAGTATTTTCCACCTTGCGATTTATCGGTTTTCGGCGTATCCACTCAATCAGCGTAAAAACAACGTGGGCACCGTCAAGCGCTGGAAATGGTAAGAGATTGAAAACGGCAAGGTTTGCCGATATCAATGGAATGAATATCAACATATTTGCAATATTTTGTTGCGAATACTCTGCCATTGTCGCAATCGTTGAAATAGTTCCACCCACTTCGGTTATTGGTATTTGAAAAGTGATAAGAGCCCACAAACTTTTCAAAACCACCCAAGCAAACCCGAACGCCATAGAAAACGCGCGTCCTAAACCTTCGAAAAAGCCGTATTTATACGCCACCGTGCAAACTTCACCAACCAAATCGGTTTCCAACCCTATAACATAGGTGATGTATGTGGAAGTTTCGCTGCCATCACCAGTTTTTGTGATTTCATAAGGAATGATAGCCACTTCAATTTCGACATTTTCGCCGTCACGCGTCACCACCATAGTAAAAGTGTATTCCGTCCCGTCCACATATTCTTCGCTTTCGTAAAATTCTTTTGCCAAAGTTTTTTGCTCTGTCACAGCGTCGGAAAAAGTGTCACCAAACGCGAAGTCAATTTTTGTGCCGGCCACACTTCGAACAACGTCACTTTCTTGAAAAACGCCAACATTTATGGTGTCACTATATGCGACAATTTGCGGAGTGTCATAACCAACCGCGCAAAGAAGTATCCACGAAAAAATAATGGCAGTAATGAAGTTCATTGTCACGCCAGCAAGAAAAACGATAATTCTTTTCCACGGTTTTTGGCTATTAAAAGCCTGTGGGTCGTTTTTCTCACCTTCATCTTCTTCACCATAAAACGAACAATAGCCGCCGAGTGGAAAAATTCGAAGAGAAAATCTTTCGCCGGTCTTTTTTGAAGTATGAGAAAAAATAGCCTTGCCAAAACCAATAGAGAATTCAGTTATTTTAAATTTTAATATTTTTCCAGCAATGTAATGCCCCAGTTCGTGAACAAGTATCATAAAAAGCAGCACGACGATTGCAAGAAGAATATAAAGAAAAGTCATCATATCATCAATCCCAAAAATTAAGATTTGACATTGTCATTTTCAGCATTTGTTGGTTTTATAGCGCAAAAATCCAAAAGGCAAGCAAAATGTATGGTGCAATGAAAATATATGAATCAATTCTGTCTAAAAGTCCGCCGTGACCTGGAATAAATCTTCCGCTGTCTTTAACTTCTGCCTTCCTTTTAATAAGGGATTCAAATAAATCACCACAAACAGCAATTCCAGAACCGATAAGAACAATGATGAGATAAGCCCAAATTGGAAAATCAGTCCAAAGGAAAGAGTACCCCGTGATATTAGCGAAAATAAGCCAAACACAAGCGCAGAGAAGTATAGACCAAACAATTCCGCCAATCGTGCCAGAAATAGTTTTATGTGGACTCAATTTTGGACAAAGTTTTTTGCCACCGATAACTGAACCAGTTAACATAGCAAAAGTGTCGGTAAACATAGGAATTAAAATTGCTGTCATAAGCACAAGTATGGAAATATCAACACTCAAATCTGTGAATTTTGTGAATGGAAGTTCGCCGATATGGTTAAGGAAAACAAAGAAAAGGAAGAAAAATGCCGGATAAACAAAGATAATCAAAGTATTGATGCATTTTTTGAAAAGAAATTTTGTTGTTGAAATATTTTTAACTTCTCTCGTTGTCATTTCGTTTAAAATTTTCTTTCTCGAACAAAGACCGATTAAAAAAGTGAAGAGCATAACAATAAGCATAAGTGCAACATCAATCAAAATTGCCCACAAAACCCAATAATAGTTACTAGCCTCTCCAGCATAAATGATGCAAGTCAAATTAACCGCAAGAATAACTGCTGCGAAAACGACAGACAAAATTTGATAGTTATACATCTTCGTTTTTGACATAAGTCTTGACATTTCAAAAGCAGCAATGCACGCCAAAACACCGAAAAAGGCATCAAAGAAATATGCGCCAAAACTTGGGACTGCAATTTTAAGCACGAAAAGCAGTGCCAAGATTAAAAAAATAAGTATTGATGAATAAACCCGTTTTTTCATTTAATTTCCTCCAAATCTTCTGTTACGCTTTGAGTATGTTTTTAACGATTTATATAACGCTTTTTTATTGAACGCCGGCCAACAAATTTTTGTGAAATAAAGTTCGCTGTAAGCAAGTTGGAAAAGCATAAAATTAGAAATTCTCATCTCGCCGCTAGTTCTTACCACAAGGTCAACATCCGGCAAAGGAAAAGAATACAAATTTTGCGAAATATCATCTTCCGTCACCGAAGTTTTACCCTTTTTGATAAGGGTGTTAACCGACTGCACGATATCTGCTCTTCCGCCGTAATTTAAGGCAAGATTAACAACAAGCCCAGTGTTATTTTTGCTCTTTTCCACCGCTTTTATAATTCTTTCTTGAATATCATCTGGAAAACGCGTGATGTCGCCCATAATTTTGAACTTAACATTCCATTTATCAAAATCCTTCTCGTTTTTATCGAACATTTCCACGACGATTCGGAAAATTGCATCGATTTCACTTTGTTCTCTGTTCCAATTTTCTGTGGAAAAAGCAAAAAATGAAGCATACTTAATCTCTTGAATTTTAGAAAGTTCCTTAATAACTTCCACTAACATTTCCGCTCCTATTTTGTGACCATAGACCTTCGGCATACCTTTCCTTTGTGCCCAGCGCCTATTTCCATCCATAATAAAAGCGATGTGGGTTGGATATTTTTTAAGTCTTTTCATAAAGCCCCTAATTAAACTTTCATAATCTCGTCTTCTTTTTCGCTTGCAAGAGCGTCTGCAAGAGAAGTGTATTTATCAATCATCTTTTGAACATCTTTTTCTGCTTGCATAAATTCGTCTTCAGAAATTTCGCCGTCTTTTTTAAGGTCTTTCAACATATCAAGACTGTCGCGGCGAGCGTTACGCATTGTCACCTTTGTTTCTTCGGCAATTTTTTTAACCTGCTTCACAATTTCCTTTCTGCGTTCTTCTGTGAGCATTGGAAAAACCAACCTAATAGTTTTACCATCGTCGGTTGGAGTAATACCCAAATCCGCTTGGATAATCGCCTTGGAAACATTTTTGACTTGGCTTTGGTCCCAAATGTTAACATTAAGAATGCGAGCTTCCGAAACCGAGATTGTGCCCATTTGGTTAATTGGCGTCATCACTCCATAATATTCCACCATAACTTTATCCAAAATATGCGGATTTGCTCTACCCGCTCTTATAACAAGATATTCATTTTGTTGATGAGAATATGCTTTTTCCAAATCTTGTTTAAGTGAAGAAAAAATATCGTCAACCATTTCGTTCATAAAAATCTCCTCATAGGTAATTATATCTTAAAAGAAAAATATTTGCAAACAAAAATACACAAAAACAAAAAAGTATGCAAAAAACTGGCAAAAATTAAAAATAAAATGCCAAATTTCGAAAAAGTAAGAAAAATTAAAGTCACGCAAAGAATTGTTCTCCGCGTGACTTAAAGTTGAAAGATTATTTATTAGCCATTTGTTTTGCAACTTCTTCAGCCAAATTATCTTGTCTTTTTTCCATACCTTCGCCAAGTTCATAGCGAACAAAACGACGAACAGAAATTTTTTCGCCAATTTTCAAAGTTGCTTCGGTTAAAATGTCTTTAATTGTCTTACTGCTGTCTTTAACAAATGGTTGATTAAGAAGACAAAAATCTTCGTAATACTTTTTGATTCTTCCTTCAATCATTTTATCGACAATGTTTGCCGGTTTACCTTCGTTAAGGGCTTGCGCTCTCAAAATTTCCTTCTCATTTTCAAGTTCTTCAGCAGGAACATCTTCTTCTTTCAAATATTTTGGATTTGCAGCAGCGATGTGCATTGCAATATCCTTAACTAAAATTTGGAAATCTTCATTTTTAGCAACAAAGTCGGTTTCGCAGTTAACTTCGACTATAACGCCGATTCTTCCACCCATATGGACATATGAACTAATCAAACCTTCAGAAGCAATTCTTCCTTGTTTTTTATCAACGGCTTTAAGTCCCCTTTCGCGAAGGATGACAATAGCCTTTTCAAAATCGCCATTTGCTTCGGTAAGAGCATTCTTGCATTCCATCATACCAACGCCAGTTTGCGCTCTTAATTTAGCGACATCTTGTGCAGTAAAACTCATAACATTCTCCTTTTAATTATTCAGCGGATTCTTCCGCAATTTCAGATTTTTCTTCTTTCACTTCTTCAACTTCTTTCTCTTTTTTCTCTTCTTTCACTTCTTCAACTTCTTTCTCTTCTGCCTTAGTTTCAATTTTTTCTTTTTTTGGAGCAGGTTTTTTCTTTGGTTTTTTAGAAATTTTCTTAACTTCTTCGCCTGCTTCAGCAATTTCCAAACTTGGCTTTGCTTCAGTGAGTAGACTTTCAATATCCACTTTTTCTTCTTCGCTTTCGGTTTCTTCTTTCTTCATTGAAACGCCTTCTCTTGCTTCAATAACTGCATCAGCAACAGCACTTGCGATAAGTTTTACAGAGCGAATAGCGTCATCATTTCCTGGAATAACCACAGTGACATTTGAAGGGTCGCAATTGGTATCCACCAAAGAAACGACAGGAATATTCAAAATATTTGCTTCGTGAACGCAAATCTTTTCATTAGTTGGGTCAACAACGAAAAGAACGCCAGGAAGATCGCGCATTTCCTTAATTCCGCCGAGATTTTTTTCAAGTTTATCTCTTTCTTGCTTCAAAAGAGCAACTTCTTTTTTAGGAAGAAGGTCGAATTCGCCCACCTTTTCCATTTGATTAAGTTTGTTTAATCTTTCAATTCTGTTACGAATTGTTTTGAAATTTGTTAAAGTTCCGCCGAGCCAACGGGTGTTTACATAGAACATACCGCATCTTTCTGCTTCTTCTTTAACTGCTTCTTGAGCTTGTTTTTTAGTCCCAACGAAAAGAACGCTTTTGCCAGCAGCGACGATATCACGAACAAAAGAATAAGCCTTATCCACTTGTTCGGAAGTCACTTCAAGGTTCAAGATGTGGATATCGTTTCTTGCGGTGAAGATGTATTGCTTCATCTTCGGATTCCACTTTCTTGTTTGGTGACCAAAATGAACACCTGCTTCAAGAAGTTGTTTCATTGAAATAACTGACATAAAAATACCCCCTTGTTTTTCTTCTTCCCCAAAGATTTAACTCCCCGAGCCAACCCAAGATTACTCTTTTGACTTGTGAGAAATTCAAACCGAAAGCAAACCTTCCAAGAGCGGAAGACGACGCTCACAAATCGTTCAGGCAACCGACCCGAAAATGTTCTTTGAGTGCAAATTTGTCTTTAACGACTTGGTGATTATAACACAAAAAAAGAAGAAATGCAAGCATTTTTGCGTGCATTTCAAATTTTTTTTGAATTAAAGGATAATTTCCCAAGGTCTTTAAATAATGATAAAATTTTTTATTTTTCATTCAACACAAACAAACTCAGTGAATTTAACTGTGAAACGCATACCATACACGCTGGTTGCAAGTTTTTGCGTTT
>CAZFRA010000018.1:0-16906 GCA_964521165.1 uncultured Lachnospiraceae bacterium | reverse complement strand
TGACTTCACTATAACCAATGTTGACACCGAAAATGCTGAAGACATTACTTCACTTATCAATATTATGAAAGAAGCGGTGCTCAGCGAAACGACAACTGAAATTGACGGCGTGCCTGTCACCGAGACGACCTATGCATTCTCTGGTACAATTATGGTGAAATATAGCGAAACAGAACTTACAGGCGACATCCTTGCAATGCTCACTTATTCCAACGGCGAACTTGTGCCTTATGTTAGATTTTACACCAACACTCTAAATTCCAGCACATATGTTTATCTCATTGGTGAAATGGTGTATATTGATGTGCTTGGGCTTCGCATCGAAGCGGATATATCACAAGAAACGATTGAAGAAATCACCGCATTTATCCAAGAGTTTACGGAAGATGAAGAGTTCGCGACTTATGCAGAATTAACCGAAGATATAGAAGAAACAATAGACTATCTTTCCACAATTTTAAATGTCTTGAAGTATATAAATTTTGCTTGGATGGAAGAAACGATTGAAAATGAAAGCATTTTAAGTGGCATAAGTCTTGACTTCACCGATTATGGCTATGAAATCTATGCCAACACTACCTTCACAAACATCCTTTTGCAAGTCTTTGGCTCAAAATCCACTGGCACGATTGTTCCGACCGAAATTTATGGCGAAGCAAATGTATTAACAGTTGAAGCAACCGAAAGTATGGGAAAAAGCGTCAAACTCATCTTTGAATTGACAAACATTTTGTTAGGTGAAAATGTGGATGCATCCGATTTTAACTTTGCTGATGCAATCACAGTGAAGGGCAACAACGACACATATTATCAACTCGACGATTTCACAAATTATAAAGATTTGATAACCTATGTGAGAGTTGTTAAAGATTATCTTTATGGTTATAAATATCAAATCAATATTGAAAGTTTGACCTATGGTGATATTTCGTTGACAGGTGACGTGCGTGTGGATGTGACGGATAATGATGATGAAATTGATAACGATGCCTTTACCTTGTTTGGCGGTAAGAACTTGGAAGTTCAAGGCGATCTTACGCTTAATACAACAAGCGCGGACGGCGGTCAAACAACGCATCAAATTTCTCTTATTTACGACAGCAACGAAATAGACAGCGATGGCGTTTACAACGAAGAAGATTATGGTGGACTTTTCTTCACATACTCTCATGGCGAATACCTAAATAGCGATTACTTCCGCGGCAGAATCAAAAACGCCAATATGAGTGATATGATTTCTCTCATCGTTGCCTTTGCCAATATTGAACTTGGCGAAGAAACAATGGAAAGTTGGAGTTTGCAAGAATCGACTACCGACTTCTCGTTTGTTCAAAAATTGCTCGGTATAACCGGCGAAGATGTTTCGGAAGATATAGCTCAGATTGATCAAGTTTTAGGCGATGTTTCGGCGATGTTTGAAATGCTGAACAGTATTGAATTGACAGAAACCGAAAATTCAGAAGGGCTTGTCACAATCAACTTCAAAGTTAATGTGAAACTAAATGATGAGATTGGCAGTGTCACAATCACTTTAAATGAAGAGTATGTTAACGAAGAAATTGTGCTCAACTTGCGTGGCATAAGTCTTCAAAACATTTGCTTAGGCGACGAATATCTTAATGCAACGATCAAATTTGAAGATTTTGACACGGCAGATTTTGATTATTTCGACAAAAACCCATCCAGCGAACACTTTAATTTAACTTATTTCCCAGAGTTTATGGACATTGCAGTGAACACTTTGAACACGCAAGAGTTTAATTTTAAAGGAAGTGCGGTTGTGTCTATAATTGGAATTGATGCACTTACAGTTGGTTATGATTTGTATGTGTCAATTAGTGATGACGGCGAACTTTATGTTTATCTTGAACTAAATGTTCCAAGCGTTATGGGTGTTACTTGGTGGAATGGTGGTGGAACATATACTGTTGACTCTGTTTGGGGATTTAATTATCGTATTTCAATTTTAGAATATAAAGATGGCGTTCTTGATTTGACACAAAACACATATGGAAATCGTTATAATGCTTTGGCTTGGAAAACAAGAGACGAGATTGATTATCATCCGGAAGCATCGTGGACAAAAGATGAAATTCTATCGAATTTTATGGAAATTTTTGCGTATGCTTTAGGGTTTTCTAACTCCACTTATAATCTAATCGAAAACCTAATTGAAAGTATGGACCCTAATCCTTCACTTGAAAAAACAATTTTGGATTTTACAAAAGGAGATAATAGTTATTCACTTTCTTTGAATGGTTCAACACTATTTGGTGACAGCGCATTTAGAGATTTGGATGTAACATTAGGTTTTAGTGAAGAATATAGTGGAACATCAAGAAATTATACATTTATTGAAAGTTTAGAGACAACATTAAATATTTCGGGAATAGTAAAAATTCCAATATATTTACAATCCTATTATTTAGAGAATGGGGCTGAATATTATACAACAACTTATGGCACAACAATATACACAAATGATTATTACAGGAAAGCATACATTAAAACGCAAAGTTAATATAAAAAAGAGAAACAATTTGTTTCTCTTTTTTGTTTAAAATGAAAAATAGTTGCTAAATTAATTTATTTATATTCCAATTCGTGTTTATATTTTTCTATCATTTCGTCGTCTAGGCGCATAAAGAGCGGTGCCGCAACGCCAATTTTATGCGTTTTTGGAATGTCGATTTTGCTTGCTTCTTGCCATTTATCTTGCTCGTCTGGTGAGCCTACAAAACCTAATTGTTTCCAAATTTCCTTTGTTTTTGTTGGCATAATTGGGCTTGCCACAATAGCGAGTGCTTTTGCCATATTAAGGCAAAGATACAACACTTTTTTAGCATTTTCCATATCACCATTTTTAATGAGTGACCAAGGCGCAGTTTTTTCAAGGTAGGTGTTGCCAATTGAAGCAAAACGCATAATTTCTTTATATGCGGCTCTAAATTCAGTTTTGGCAAACAAATCCGCAATGGTTTTCGGGCAGGAATTTATTGCTTCCACCATTTCTTTATCGTTTTCGTTAAAGTTATCTTTTATGCTTTCGAAATCGGTTTGGAGTTCGCCGGCAAAATTTTTATTAATCATATTGAGCGAGCGATTGAAGAAGTTACCGTATTTTCCGACAAGTTCAGCGTTTGTGTTAAGTTTAAAACCTTCATACGAGAAGTCGCTATCTTTATTCTCCGGAAAAACAGACAGGAGATAGGCTCGGAGTGTGTCGATATCCAAATCGCTGTCGAGCAAACTTTCGCAGAAGATTCCAACTTTGTTAGACTTAGAAAATTTTTGACCTTCAAAGTTTAAAAAGTTAAAGCCAACCACATTTTTTGCCAATTCATATTTCTTGCTTCCAAGTTCAATACATGGAAAGAAGACAGCGTGGAAGTCGATGTTGTCCTTGCCGATGAAGTTATATATTTCGCAGTCTGGGTTTTGCCAGCGGTCCTTCACCATCTCTTCACCGCCAAGTTCCTTGGTGATTGAGATGTAGCCGATTGGCGCGTCAAACCAGACATAGAAAACTTTATTATCAAAATTTTCGAGTGGAACTTTAATTCCCCACGGAATGTCGCGAGTGATACAGCGTGGCTTTAAGCCTTCATTTATCCACTTCATCGCCATATTGTATACGTGCGGGCGGAAAATATCTTTCTTTGTTTCCAACCATTTTTTGAGTTCTGGTTGAAGTTTGTCTAAACGGATATATAAGTGCTTGGTGTTTTTGAAAGTGGCATCTTGGTGACAAAATGAGCATTTTGGTGCTTGAAGTTCTTCCAAGTCGTAAGTTTTTCCACAGTTGTCGCACTGGTCGCCATATGCCTTGTCGTATCCGCAATACGGGCAGGTACCGTAAACAAAACGGTCAGCAAGTGCAATTTTGTCGTGTTCGCAATAACACATCTTGCTCTCTTTTTCGCTTATATAGCCGTTCTTATTTAATTCATTAAACGCTTCACAGGTGACTTCGTGGTGCGTTTTGGTGTTTGTTCCACTGAAAATGTCAAAACTTATGCTGAATTTCTTGGCAATTTGCTTCATCTTGTCGTTCATCATTTTGATGTAATCATTTATATCCATATTCAAATTTTTTGCGCTGATGTAACTTGCTGTGCCGTGATCGTCCGTTCCGCTGACATACTTCACATCGTTGCCATAAGTTCGGTGGAAGCGCGCGAAAATATCACCAGGCAACCAGCAGCCAACAAGGTGACCAAGGTGTGGAAGTCCATTGATATATAAAAGTGCAGAAGTGACGAGTATTTTCTTCTTTTCCATATCTTCTCCTAGTAAATTTTCCTTTTTATTATATTTTCAAATTTTTAACAAATTTTTGTTAATTTTTGTTTATTTTCTCAAAAGTTTTCAATTTTTCGACGATTTGTTTTAGGTCGAGAAGTTCTTGATTTGATGTCGACATATCCTTGAGCATATATTTGCCCGAACGCATTTCGTCTTCGCCAAGGATGATGATAAACGGAATATTTTTTTTGTTCGCTTCTTTCATCTTTGCTTTAAAACTTTTCGTTTCGCTGATTATGTCCGCTTTGATGTTATTTTCACGCAAGGTCGCCATAAGCGCCAATCCGTATTCCAAAGTTGCATCGTCGAAAGTTATAATGCCGGCGTCTATGTTTGGAATGTTTAGGTTGACCATACCTTCCGACTTCATAATGTCGAACAGACGGGTGATACCGATACTCATTCCAACTCCTTCCACCTTCTTATCAATAAAATGTCCGCACAGGTTGTCGTATCTTCCGCCGCCACCAATCGAACCAAGATTTTTTCGGTTTTTGATATATGCTTCAAAAATGGTGCCGGTGTAATAGTTGTGTCCGCGAACAATGGAAAGGTTAAAGCAAAAGGAGTCCGCCGGCATTCGCATCGCAATAAGGCGAGAGTTTACAACTTCAAGTTCTTTCAAACCTTCTTGGAAGGTGGTGTTGTTGGTAATCTTCTCAATTTTCTTCTTTATTTCTGCAAAACTTCCGCGTGCGCTTGTGATAACGAAAAGTGTGTCAATATCGCTCTTTTTCATCCCTTTTTCTTGCAATAGTTTGACAATTTCTTCTTTTGGTAACTTGTCGATTTTGTCGACAATAACCATTAGGTCGTTGATGAAGTTTTGAAGCTTAATACTCTCAAAGTATCCAGCCAAAATCTTGCGATTGGATATTTCCACTTCGGCTTCAAATTCCAAATTTATTGCCTTAAAACAAAACTCATACAGTTTTATGCACTCTGCGTCGTATGTGAGTGGCAAGTTCTCGCCAATTATGTCAGCGTCGCATTGATAAAACTCACGAAAGCGCCCTTTTTGTGGGCGTTCACCACGATAAACTTTGCCGATTTGGAAACGCTTAAATGGAAAGTCCAAAACATTAAAATTCATCGCAACAAAACGAGCGAGTGGCACAGTCAGGTCATAGCGCAAGCAGATGTCATTATTTCCTTTTGTGAAGCGATAAATTTCCTTATCCAAATCGCCACCACTTTTTGCCAGCAAGATGTCACTATATTCGGCAACAGGCGTGTCCAAAGGCAGGAAACAGTTATTTTCGAACACAATTTTGATTTTATCCAATAGCGTTTCGAAAATACGTTCTTCGTTTGGCATAAGTTCCCAAAAACCTTGGAGTTTGCGTGGTGTTATAAGTTTATTTTCAGTCATATCAATTCCTTTTACAAACAATATTATAATTAAAATAGTGTCAAAAGTCAAGAAATTCATATTATTTAAGCGGAATTGAAAAACTGTGCCAGAAGATATACACAAACGCACTTACTTATCCACATTTAATAATTATTCATTTCGATTTATGAATATTCAAAACTATAAAATTGTGGAAAAAGTGAAGAAATCTACATAAGTTATCCACATTTCCACACTATTTTTTTAAAAATCTTACAATTTTCGCACTAAACCGCCGTTTTAAGTTTAAAACTTACCGCATATAATAAGTCGGCAAATTTGATACTTATTCATTTAATTTAATTTTTATAAATATTTATTCAACGTATTTTTCGTTGTATGAATATTCATACATTTTGTTTGTAAAGTTTTTAATATAACAATATATGAAAATAAAAAGAGATAATAAAAATGATTATCTCTTTTCTTTATCACGCATTAGGAAGCGGCTAGGTTTTTTGTCGGCAATGAAGTATAGGTTGTGCAGCGCGCGGGTGCAGGAAACATACAAAAGGTTACGATCAAGTTCAGTTCGGTAGTTCTCGTCATTGGCGAACGGAATGACGACAATGTCGAATTCAACGCCCTTAGCATTTATGATTGTGGTGATGATATTTTTAGAATTGAAAATTTGCGTATCGTCCATTATATCAAACTTTTTCAATAAATCGCTTTCTTTTTGCAAGCGAGCAATTTCGTCTTTATTCTTGCAAATTATGCACATTGTTTTGTTATTGTTTTTCTGTTGTTTTTCTTCAATTAAATTTTCCAGAATTTTGATATAGTTTTTGTTTCGAATAAATTGCACTTCGTCGCCGTTTCGGTTAACATTGTTTGCGACTTTTTTGCCTAAAATCTTCTGCGAGAATTTGGATATTTGTAAGGTACTTCGGTAAGACTTCGTTAAGTGACAAATTTTTGATTTTGTTTCTTTTGACAGCAACTTTAAATAATCTTCACTCAAACTCTTGTCAATGCTTTGATTGATGTCACCAAGGAACATTTTTTGGCATTGCCAAAGTTTGTCAAAAAGGTAGAAATGACAAGGTGTGTAGTCTTGCATCTCATCGATGATGACATATTGTGCATCGTAGTTATGGTTAAAACCAAAAAGATTTTCTTTGATAAGTAAGATTTGTGCAATATCATAAGCGCCGACTTCTTGAATTTCGTCAAAGTCGATTGAACGCAAGAAAATGTTATATATTCTCACGCAGTCAGTGGTTATCATCTTTGAGTAGAGAATTTTCTTGGCACGCTCGAAAAACGCCATATTTTTTGAAGGCGGGATATTGAAAAGGTCGACAATATGTTCTGCAATCGCTTCAATTCGCTTATAAATTGGAAGGTTTTTGAGTTTGTTGTAATATATATCGCGAATTTCCTTCTCTTCAATTACCAAATTGCCAAACACCAAAGTTTTTGGAACAAAAAGATTGCAAATTTCGGTGTTTAAGAAGTTTTTAAAATCTTCTAAAAATTCGAAACTATATTTTATAGCGATATTTTCAAAATCCTTTTGTGAACCGTTAGTTATAAGTTCGTCCAAAAGTTCTTCGCGGGTTTTGTAGTCGCCGCCAAATAAGCGCTTTGCGATGTTATGGAAGGTGGTGGTGTATGGTTTATCGTCACCAAGAGACGGTAGAACATCGCTAATATATTCCGCAAAAAGTTCGGAAGGCGACAGAATGAGAATATCGTCTGACTTCAATTTGTCGCGATATTTATATAAAAGATAGGAAACGCGGTGCATCGCCACCGAAGTTTTTCCACTGCCGGCAACGCCTTGCACGATAAGATTTTTCATCTCATCATTTCTTATCAGCACATTTTGTTCTTTTTGAATAGTGGAAACAATATCGTGCATTTTTGCTGTCGAATTTTTGGAAAGTTCTTCCATTAAGATATTGTCGTCGATAAGAAGAGTGGAGTCGATGTAATAATTCAACACGCCATTTTCAATTTTAAATTGGCGTTTGAGATTGAGTTCACCGTTAATTTTGCCGGACGGGCAGGTATAAGAAACTTTGCCTTGGTTGTCGTCATAATAGAGTGAAGAGATGTCGGCGCGCCAGTCATAGACATATATTTTTTGGCTATTAATGTCTTGAATGTGGCCGATCCCGATATAATATGGCTTAAATTCATTTTCACCCTTTGCCTTAAAGTCGAAGCGGCCAAAATACGCCGACTTTTTTTGTTTTGCATAGCGTTTTGTCAAATGTGTAAAATGGTCTTTGAAAGTTTCAAGATTTTCTATTTGAACATTTATATTTACAATATCATCTTTTCCATGAAATTCGTAAAAGTTTTCGGCAAAAAATTTTTTTTGCTCTTTAATTTCTTTTTTATAGGCTTCAATTTTATTTTCAGCATAAGTTTGTAAAACATCAATTTTGTTTTCAACTTCTTTTAAATATTCTTTTTCTTGTTGTAAAATTTTCTTTTCCATTTTTACCTCTTTTTAAAAGTAAAAATATTACTCGCAAAATTATAACATATTTGCATTAAAAAAATCCACAAAATTGAGCCTTAAAATAAAATTTTATTGATGATTCCTTCAAAATCGACGAAAAAACACCTTAATATACGGTTTTTCGGTAAAAAATAATATACAAATAGAGATATTGAAAAAGTATAGAAGAAATATTAAGAAAGACTAAAAGTATGAAGGCGTTAAAACTCTTTGAATAAAAAAAGAGCGACGCTTTTCGTCAACTCTTTTTAAAATAGAATCTTTGAATTATTCTTCGGTGCTGTCGTCGGAAATCGTGTTTTCTTCAACCGCTTTAGAAGTTTCGTTTTCTTGCATCTCACTGTCGGGTGTTATCACTTCCACTTCTTCATCTTCTTCGCGTTTGGTGAGAGCCACACTGACTATCTTTGCGTCGTTTTTGAGCCGCATAACTTTAACGCCTTGGCTGATGCGAGAGAGTGTATTTATGCTGTCGATATGTGTGCGAATGATAATGCCGGTGTCAGCGATAACCACAATGTCGCCATTATCTTCCACAAGTTTAAGGGCGACAAGTTTGCCGGTTTTTTCCGAGAGAATACAAGCCTTAACCCCCATACCACCGCGTTGTTGAAGTCGGAATTCTTCAATCTTGGTTTGTTTGCCGTATCCATTCTCGGTTATGGTGATAACTTTGTCGTTTTCGTCTTTGATGATTGCCATATCAACAATGTAGTCGCTAGGTCCTAGTTTCATACTTCGAACGCCTTGGCTATCTCTTCCGACCGTTCTCACATCTGTTTCGTTGAAGCGAATACACTTTCCTTCGTGTGATGCGATCAAGATGTCGTCGCGGCCTTCTGTTACACCAACGCCGATAAGTTCGTCGCCGTCGAGAAGTTTAATAGCAATTTTTCCACCCTTTCGTATGTTTTCATATTCTGTGAGCGGTGTTTTCTTGATAAGCCCGTTGCGGGTTGCCAAGATAAGATTACCTTTTGTACCTTTCTTGCCGGCAATTATCATTGCCACTTTTTCGCCGACTGAAAGTTGAAGGAGATTTATCATCGCTCTTCCTTTTGCTTGGCGTTGCGCTTCTGGAATTTCATATGCCTTCAAACTATATACCTTTCCGAGATTTGTGAAGAAGAAAAGGTCATCGTGTGTCGAAGAAACGATAATCTTTTCCACAAAATCTTCGTCTTTCGTTTTGTGTGCTGAAATGCCGACACCGCCGCGGTTTTGTGCCCTGTATTCATCCATTGCCATACGCTTAATATATCCCATATGAGTCATTGAGATAATAATATCTTCTTCGGCAATCAAGTCTTCGATATCAATTCCACCCATTTCCAAACTTATTTCTGTCTTTCTTTCGTCGCCATAGGTGTTTTTGACAGTTTCAAGATTGTCGCGAATAATTTGAAGAACGCGGGCTGGTGTGTTAAGAATATCTTTAAGGTCAGCAATTGTTCGTTCGAGTTCGGCAAGTTCTTCATTGAGTTTTTCCACTTCCAAACTTGTGAGTTTAGATAATTTCATTTCCAAAATAGCATTAGCTTGAATTTCGTCTAACTCAAAGTTGGTGGTCAAGTTTGTTAACGCGTCTTGCCTATCTTTTGAAGATTTGATAATTTTAATAACTTCGTCGATATTTGCAAGTGCTATCACCAAGCCTTTAACAATGTGTTCACGCTCTTCTGCTTTTTTAAGGTCGTAGCGAGTCTTTCTTATAAGCACTTCTTTTTGGTGTTCGAGATAGTAATATAGCATTTCTTTAAGATTCAAAACTCGGGGAACACCATTGACAAGAGCGAGCATAATGATTCCGCTTGATTGTTGAAGCATTGTGTGCTTATAAAGCATATTCAAAACAACTTGTGCATTGGCGTCTTTTTTGACATCAACAACCACGCGAAGTCCTTCTCGGTCACTCTCTTCCTTGATATCGGCGATACCTTCAATCTTTTTATTCTTAACCATATCTGCCATTTGAGTGATAAAACGCGCTTTGTTAACTTGATATGGAAGTTCGGTGATGACAATCCTTGCTCGTCCTGATGGCAGTTCTTCAATTTCTGCGCGACCACGAACTAGAACGCCGCCGCGACCGGTTTTGTAGGCGTGTTTAATTGCCGTTCTGCCCATAATAATGCCACCGGTTGGATAATCTGGTGCAGGAACAATTCTGATAAGTTCGTCGATGTCGATATCAGGATTATCAATGAGTGCTTGTACGCCGGAAATCACTTCTTTAAGATTGTGCGGAGGAATATTTGTTGCCATACCAACCGCAATACCATCAGCACCATTGACAAGTAAGTTAGGAAATTTTGCAGGGAGCACGGAAGGTTGCATAAGAGTGTCGTCGAAGTTAGGATAGAAGTCCACAGTTTCTTTGTCGATATCTTCCAGCATTAAAGACGCGATTTTGCTGAGTCTTGCTTCGGTGTAACGTTGGGCGGCAGGTGGGTCACCATCGACCGAGCCGAAGTTGCCGTGACCGTCGACAAGTGGATAACGAATGGAGAAGTCTTGCGCAAGGCGAACGAGAGCGTCATAGATGGAACTGTCGCCGTGCGGGTGATATTTACCCATAACTTCACCGACAATTCTGGCACTTTTCTTGTGCGGTTTGTCGTAAAAGTTATTGAGTTCACCCATACTAAACAGAATTCTGCGGTGGACAGGTTTAAGTCCGTCGCGAACGTCTGGAATGGCACGACTCACATTAACCGCCATAGCGTAAGAAATGAAGGATTTTTTAAGTTCTCCAACAACTTCCACTTTTTCAATTTTTTCGTTATCAAAAAGTTCTTTTAAACTTTTTTTCTTTTCTTCGTCGATTTTGCTCATTATTTTTCCCTTTTATTTAAGTGTTACAAATTTCTTTCAGTATTATTTTCTTGTTTAGTGTTGTAGTTTATTGCGAAACGCAGAGAACCAAACTTTTTTAAATCATTAATTGCTTGTTCTGTGCTGTTTGAATATGTGTTCAATATATTTGAGAATTCAGGTAGATTTTCCAACATATCAATAAATTCTTCCGTTGAAGGATTTTGACATTCAAGGTATTCATCCATAATGCGGATTCTTCTCATTATGCCTTGACTGACATATTGAAGCGAACTAATTTTGCAACCAGTTGGATAGGATAGTGAATATATGAAAGGATGAGTATCTTCTGAAGTGGAAATGTTAAAATTCCGTTGTTTTAAGTATGCTTGAAAATCCATATTTTTCTCCATTTGATATTTTTATCTAAAGTTTTGACATATACATTAAACATCCAAATCCTTAACAAGTGTGGCGTTTTCTTCAATAAATTGGCGACGAAGTTCAGGATCTTCGCCCATAAGTTGATTGAAGAGTTTGTCTGCTTCAATGGCATCTTCCATTGTAATACGTAGAAGGATGCGGTGTTCAGGATTCATTGTTGTTTCCCAAAGTTGTTCTGGGTTCATTTCACCAAGACCTTTATATCGTTGGAGAGTAGTGCCTTTTCTGCCATTTTCATCGAACCAGTGATTTAGTTCGTCGTCAGAATAGAAATAGAATTCTTCTTTACCGCGAGCGACTTTATACAAAGGTGGTTGTGCGGCGTAAACATGGCCATTTTCGATAAGTGGACGCATAAAGCGGAAAAAGAAGGTTAAAAGCAAAATTCTGATGTGAGAACCATCGACATCGGCATCGGACATACAAATAATTTTGTTGTATCGAAGTTTAGATTCGTCATAATCATTCCCTGTGCCGGCACCGAATGCGGTTATCATCGCGCGAATTTCGGCATTTTCCAAAATTCTGTTAAGTCGTGCTTTTTCCACGTTCAAAATCTTACCGCGAAGTGGCAAGATTGCTTGAAAGCGTCGATCCCTTCCTTGCTTTGCAGAACCACCAGCCGAATCGCCTTCGACGATGTATATCTCGCAAAGGTTAGGGTCCTTTTCAGAGCAGTCGGCAAGTTTGCCAGGGAGAGTGGTATTTTCGAGAACACTCTTTCTTCTTGTGAGTTCACGGGCGTTTCGTGCAGCATCTCGTGCGCGTTGTGCAGTTATGCTTTTCATAATAAGTTCGCGTGCTTCGGTAGGGTGTTCTTCCAAATAGTCGCCAAAATTTTCTTGCATTGCCTTATAGACAATGTTTCTCATTTCGCTGTTACCAAGTTTGGTTTTGGTTTGCCCTTCAAATTGCGGTTCGCGCAACTTCACAGAAATTACGGCGGTGATACCTTCACGGCAATCTTCACCGGAAAGTTTTTCATTTTCTTTGATAAGTTTGTTTTTAACAGCATAGTCGTTTATAACTTTGGTCAAAGCGTTTTTGAAGCCGTCAATATGTGTTCCACCTTCTTCGGTGTTGATATTGTTGGCGTATGAGTTTATGATTTCGCTGTAACTTTCGTTATATTGAAAACAAACTTCAATTTCGTTCACAACTTCGCCTTTTTCGTTGTGGTTGAATTTGTTAAAATATACAGGGTTAGCAAGGAGAGTGGTTTTGTTAGTGTTCAAATAGTCCACAAACTCCACAATTCCGCCTTTAAATTCAAATTTATCGTTCTTTTCTCTGCCTTCACGCCTATCTTCAAGGGTGATAACCAAACCTTTATTTAAAAAGGCGATTTCGCGGAAGCGGTTTTTCAAAGTATCATAGTTAAATTCCACTGTTTCGAAAATTTCGTCGTCCGGCCAAAAAGTTATTGTCGTGCCGCGTCTATCGGTTGAGCCGATAACTTTCAAAGGCTCCACTGCTTTGCCGCGAGTAAACTCGATAAAATGATGTTTTCCGTTTTGATAGACATCAGCAGTGAGTTTTGTTGAGAGCGCGTTAACGCAGGAAACACCAACGCCGTGCAGACCGCCGGAGATTTTGTATCCTTCGCCGCCGAATTTACCGCCAGCGTGGAGTTTTGTTAAAACAACCTCCACCGCACTTTTACCTTCTTTTTCAATAATACCAGTTGGAATACCACGGCCGTTATCAATGACCGTGCAGGCTCCATCCGCATTGATTATAACATTGATTTCAGTGCAGTAGCCGGCAAGAGCTTCGTCGATAGAGTTATCTACCACTTCGGTGACAAGGTGATGGAGACCGTGTTCGTCGGTGGAACCAATATACATTCCCGGGCGCTTACGAACCGGGTCAAGTCCTTCCAAAACTTGAATCTCATTTGCGTCATATTTTGTTGACTTAGAGAGCATTTCACTTTCAAGAGTCACGTTTTCCAATTCGTCCATATATACTTATTCCCTTTATATTTATATAATATACTATATTATATCATATAATAGGGAAAAAACAAAGACTTTTCTGACAAAAAAATTAAAAATAATGTCAAAAATGGCATTGACAAAATTCCTTTTAGATGATAAGATGAGGAAAGGAGAAAAAGATGTCTAAAATCAGTAAAGTGATACATAAAATCGGTGAAAAAGAACAAAAAGAAGCGACAATTTTGCGCCGGTTTGCTAATATTGACCCGTATTTTTATAGAGATATGATTTTAAAACTTGTTAACGACAACGACCGCTATGTTTACATAAATCCAAAACCGAAACAAAAGGATGAAAAAGACGGAAAACACAGCAGTTTTTATGCCTTTAAAGACCGTGATTACACAAAACTCAATCAAGTTTTAGATTGCATTGCAATCAAAGAAACAACACTTAAAAATCGTGGCAGAAATATGGAAGGACTTAAAAGTTTCAACCGCAATGTTTGGTTAGATTTTTCGCGCCAGAGCAATGCTATTGAAGGTATTATTGATGATTTTTCTTATGACCTTTTGAGTTTTAGAGTGCAACTTCGCGAACAGATAGACACAGATCCAGACAAAGACAAACCATTCGACAAGTATGAATATTACAAAAAACTGATGCGTAAATGTGAAGAATTGAAAGAGAACCATTCGAAAAACAATGGTATCATTGTGATTGAAGGCAAAAAGAAAAAGCACTCTATTGGAGTAGAAACGTTAAGACACTTCATCGCCTTTAAGTATGCTTATAGATGTGCTAAATATGATAAGATGCAAGAACTTAAAAATATTGACACAAACAACCACGAGTTACAAAAAACGGAATTTATTGAACTAATTTCTAATGTTCACTCGTTGATTTTTGGAAGAGAAACAGCTTTCAGAACGACACCAATTTATGTTAATATTGCAAAATGGGTACCACCAAGTGAAGATGAATATTTTTCGCAACTCGAACATTTAAGCAATTGGGTTCTAGATCGCAAAGTTAGTGGAAGTTTAAATCCAATTGAAAAGACCGCAATTTTTCACGCGGAATATGTAAGAATTCATCCTTTTATGGACGGCAATGGAAGAAGTGGTAGAATTTTATCGAATTATTTTTTGATAAAAGACGAAATGCCAACAGTTTCAATTGGATATAAAGAAACACAGAAGTATTTTGATGCTGTCAACAAAGCTATTCTAACGCACGATATCAACGATTTGATTGACATTTATTATGAAGGTGTTTTGAATGGTACAGAAAAAATCATTGCCAATATTGATTATATTGAAAAGGAACATAGGACAAGAAAAACAATCGAAAAGGATAGTCAACTGTAACAAAGTTGAAAATTTTGCAATATCTCTTGACAAAAAGCATATATTAGTTTATAATACTTGTATGCTTTAACGCGAGGTAGAGCAGTTCGGAAGCTCGTCGGGCTCATAACCCGAAGGTCGTAGGTTCAAATCCTACCCTCGCAACCAAAACAGAAAACCGCTAAACATTCGTAAATTACGAAGATATAGCGGTTTTTTCTTTTTCCTTAATCTAGTTAATTTTGGTGTTTTTTAACCTTAAAAATCATAAAGTGTGAGAAAAGTGTGAGATTTTCAAAAAAACAAAGTGCAGAAGAATAAAATCTCTACACTTTATGCATATATTTTTTCTTTAATTATATTTCCGAGAGTGTTGACAATATCGAACATTCTTTGATTTACTGAGTGTCTAGTGTAAACATTTTTTGTTATTTCAATGTTTGAGTGCCCTAACATTTTGCTTTTTGTTAATAGTAATTCTTCGTTGTTATATAAGCAAAATTTGAAGGGCAGTGCAGTTTTATGACAATATTTACATAAAAATAATTGCCAAGCAAACAAGAAGATAGGCGACATACATCACGATATTTATCCGCCTTTCTTTTGTGAAAGTGGTAGTGAGAATATATCCACAAAACAAAAGGTATGCCAGCACCAGAAAGATATTCGAAAGGGCAAAAGAGTAAGCGAGAATGGCGAAAATTTGTCCGAAAAGGAAGCCGGCGGATAGATAACACAAAAGGTTGGATATTATGTCAAAAAAGTTGTGATTTCCCCTTAAAAGCGTCACAAAAATGCCGATAATGGCAAATGGGATGCACATCAAAATTCCAAATGGCGTTGCTTTTCCAAAATAAAAGCCGGCAAAAGCGAGAAGGAAGGAAGAAAAAAGGAAGGCGACACTTTCAAAAATTCGCCCTTCACTTGCGGCAAAAGATTTTGAAGTATCAAATTTTTTCTTTTTATTTAAAGGTTCATTTTTTGTTGCAGTTTTTGGTTCTTCTGCCTGTTCTTTTTTCAAATATAAATTTTCTCCATTGGCAATTTCTTTTGGCTTAATTTCGAAAAGCGAAAGAAAAAGTGGAAAAATTGACACAATGGAAATAATAGCAAAGCCGCTACCAAAATTGTTTTTGTAGTTAGCGCTCAAAATTCCTGCCACAACAAGAAGAATAAAAGTCAGTGCGGACAAAGAAAAATACAGAACACTTTTTTTCTTAATAAAAATAGTGCTCACGCCGGCAATTGCGCAGGCTGCATAGATTATGATAAGCGACGCCAATAACATATAATCATTATAAACTAAAAAAATAAAATTGCAAAACAATTTAATGCAATTTTATTTTAAACCACAAAATTGATAACATATAAGGTTATTTTTTATAGGAATCACGTAAAGAAATTGTGGAGTTAAAGATGTAGTTATCAGGAGTGCTGTCTTTGTCAAGGCAAAAATACCCTTTTCTCATAAACTGGAATTTATCTTCCACTTTGGCAACTTTAAGGAAGTTTTCAGCATAAGCCTTTTTTTCCACCAAAGAATTTGGCTCTAAAAGCTCGTCAATTTCCACACCGTCAGCGAGCGCCTTGGTTGGATATTTATATTCACTCTTAACGAGATTTTTGAATTCTCTTATCGTAACTTCAAAGAAGTTGTTTGCAGAAACAAAATGAATTGTTCCTTTGCACTTTATGCCAGAATTATCTTGTCCACTCTTTGTGTCTGGCAAATATTCGCACTCTAAATGGTCTATTTCACCATTTTTGTCAAAAACAACCCTGTTGCACTTGATAATATAAGCGCCTTTAAGTCGAACAATTCCGCCTTCGACAAGACGGTTATATTTTGGTGGTGGATTAAGAGAAAAATCTTCTTTTTCAATGTATATCTCTCGGCTAAAAAGTGCCTTGTGCGTGCCGGCATTTTCATCGTTTGGATTATTTTCAACTTCAATTTCTTCAAAGTCTTTGTCATAGTTCGTGATGACAACTTTGAGTGGATTTATAACAACCATTGCGCGAGTAGCAATCTTATTCAAATCTTCTCGAACGTAATATTCCAGCGCAGAGAATGGTACCGAAACTTCAATTGTGCTTCCCCAGCCAACTGATTTAACAAAATCTTTGACTGCTTTTGCAGTGTACCCACGTCTTCTTAAAGCCACAAGAGTTGGAAATCTTGGAT
>CAZFRA010000017.1:1922-18120 GCA_964521165.1 uncultured Lachnospiraceae bacterium | reverse complement strand
CCAAATGCTATTACCGATGTAATGAAACAAAAAAGAAATACTGCAGTGTTAATAACAATACTTAAAAATAAATGAGAAGAGAAAAAGGGATGTCGCAAACGCAACTTGCCAGACTTTTATTTTTGAGCCAAGACACAATTTCACTTTGGGAACGTAATAAAAGTTTGCCGGATATCAATTCTTTGATTAGGGTGACCGAAATTTTTGGCGTTACTAGCGATTATATTTTGGGGATTGAGAAATAGGACGAATCTGTCGCAAATATTGTTTTACGCTTGACTTTTTTGAGAAAAAAGGAGTAAAATTCTCGTAGTGGAGTTTTTATGCGACTTGTTAGTGATTTTTATGATAGTAATGTTTTCCTTGTGGAAAAAGGTAAGGAAGTTTTGATTGTGGATGCCGGACTCAATCTGTTGGCACTGAAAAAATATCTTGACGGCAAAAAAGTTGTCGGTATTCTTTTGACACATGGTCATTTTGATCACTCATATTTTGTTATGAAATATCAAAAAGAGTTTGGCGTGAAGGTGTTTGCAAGCGAGCTTATTGAAGAATATTTGAGCGATTGCAGGAAAAATTATTCGACCGACTTGGAAAACTGTTTTTTGGAAGTTAAAGATTTTCAAGATTTTGTCTTTCTCGCGGGAGAAGGAGAGATAAAAGTTGGCAATTTTAATGTTAAATTCAAACAGCTTGGCGGACATTCAAAAAGCGATATGTGTTATGTGATTGATAATGAAGTTTATGTTGGCGATACGGTGCTAGGGCGCGCAGTGGGGCGAACTGACCTTTATGGTGGAAATAAAGAAGAAATGGTTAGAAGTTTAAATTATCTTCAAAACTTAAAATATGACACTATGCATTGTGGACACGGCGAAGATTTTGATAAAAAGACGCAAGACAAAGTTTGCCAGATTTATATCAAGTTTTTGAGTAGGTAGGCTAGACATATTTTCTTTATTATTCTAAAATAATTTTGGAGGATTTATGAAAAAATTTAAAGATGTTAGGGATATAAAATGGAATAAAGGAGTGCACGGGAAAGTTTTTAAGACTCCAGATTTAAAAACATTGGTTACTTTAAATTTTAATGAAAAGACACTTTGGACTGATGATACTCTTCCAAAAGAAATTATGGAATATGGGAAAATTCCACCTTTGAATATCTATGACTTACATAAAAAAGGTTACACGGGTAAAGGTGTGAATGTGGCAATAATTGACCAACCACTTGCACTTGACCATCCAGAATATAAAGGAAAAATTGCGAGTTATAAAACATTTGCTCCGGAAAATTATGAAATGGACATAAGTAGTTTTCACGGACCTGCTGTCACAAGTTTGCTTGTCGGTGAAAAAATTGGCACTGCACCAAAAGCAAAAGTATATTTTTATGCTGTCCCAACTTGGCTTTTGGACAGTCTTTATCCGGCACAAGCGTTGGAAGATATAATTAAAATAAACAAAAATTTAAATGAAAGAGATAAAATAAAATTTGTTTCTGTGTCAGCAGCTTTTTCTGGATATTCTAGTCCATTTAAAAAGAATTTGAGTGCGTGGGAACAAGCGGTTGCAAAAGCAGAGAAAGAAGGTATTTGTGTTGTTGAATGCAGTGAAGGAAAAAGATTTATATCACCGGGGTATGTTGATTATTTTTCAAAAGAATTTAAATATGGTTTTCCAAATCTACCTATGTATCGTGCTCAATTAGGTGAAGTTCACGCACCAAATTCAATTCGAACATTTGCAGAAAGTTATGACAACAATAATTTCTCTTATGCATATGGTGGAGCTGGTGGTTTAAGTTGGGGAATTCCTTATGCGACAGGAGTGTTATGTTTAGGTCAGCAAGCAAATCCAAATTTGACAGCTTTTGAACTTAGAGATTTACTAATTGAAACTGCACAAACAAATAAATGCATTATAGAACCGAGTGCTTTTATTAAGAAAGTTAAAGAAAAAAATAGTGTTAAGGAAATGTAGGTTGTGTAATAGGATAGGTAAATTTTTTTTGGGTTTAAAGTTGTTAAATTTAACAATTTTGTTCATAATTATAAAAAAACTTTTAGAAATTCTCTAAAAGTTTTTTGATTAAATTTTATTTAAAATATTTTATAAAATATTAAAAAATATATTTTTTGTTAATTTTTACGCACATTTTTTAATAAAAATATATGTTTTTTAATTATTTTTAATAAAATTTCGTATTTTTTTATCATTTTTAATTAAAAAAATATTTTTTTAATTTAATTTTTTTTCAGTCTTAAATCTTTTGTTTTTAAATTTATTGAAATTGAAGTTTCACGATTGGCAATTCTTGAAAAAATACGCTCATCATATCTATCTCGTATTTCGGCTAGGTCGAGATTGGAAGTTATGATTGTGCACAATTTTCTCATTTGCCGCTCGTTGAGAACCTGATACAAAAATTCTATTGTGGAGTTTTTATAGATAACTTCTGTCCCTAAGTCATCTATAAACAAAAATTCGCAGTTGAGATATTTTTCTAAAATTGATTCATTATAACTGCTTCGATATTCTTTAAAATCTCGGCTCATTTGAAAGGCAGTGACAAGTTTAACAATTTTACCTTGGTTTATGAGTTCATTCGCCATTGCTCTTGTTAAATAAGTTTTTCCTGTTCCAACTTCGCCAGAAAGGAAGATTATGTTTTTTTTGAAATCGCTGTGACACCACTCTTTCATTTTTTGATATAGTGTTTTTAAAATACCATTAGATGATTTTTCCGCATCGGCAAAATTTACTAGAGAGCCAAAGTTGCTTTCTTCAAACAGCACTTTAGAAATCTCTTTTTTCAAGCATTCGCACATTTTTCCATTTACATATCCATTGTCTTGACAATTTTTGCAGGAGTAGTCTACTTGGTTTTTTGCGTTATGACCCAAAAAGTAGGCGTCAATTTCATTTTTCAATTTATTTTGAAGGGTTAGGTTTGTTTTTTCGCCATACGCTTCTTTTTTGGCATTTTCTATCATTTCTTGTTGATATTTTCTTTTTAGTTCATTAAATTTTTCATCACGAGAAAATTTTTCTAATAAGAACAACAAGGGTTCTTCGTTTTTCTTTTTCCTGTTTTTGATTATATTTTCTGCTTTTTCAACAATTTCTCTGTTCATATCACACCTCAATTTCTTCGATAGATTGGAAAAGGGCATTCATTTCTTCTTTTGTGTAGTCGCGCTCATTGTGGAATTTTCTGCCAGATGCTTTTGGTGAAGAAATTTGATAAGAATTTTTTGCATCTTCCACAGTTTTTATGTTTTTGTCGTGGAAAGTGGAGAGAAGAGAAGAGAGATATTGCATCGGCTGTTCTTTGCCGGCGGCAAGAGTGCAGGCGTATTCAATCAAGTCTTCTGGCAGATTCCACACTTCCGTCCAGATTTTGTATTTATCTCGGTCAAACTGGTTAACATTTCGCGAAAGTCCAATATTTTCGAGAATAACCTTAATTTTATTATCAACCGCAAGCACAGTGGCAAAATATTCTTGCAAACTCTCTTCGCTTAAAATGCCGAGTTTATAGAACTTGCTTAGTACCTTATCCATACCTTCCAAAGTGCGCACATTTGTTTTGAAAGAATAATTGGAAATTTGTTCAAGCATAGAAATGGAAAAACCCATATTGAACCATTTGAAGATATAGTTGTCAACAACCGGTTCGAGATTTTCGTAATAAAGTCCAAGGTTGGTGGTGATTTTTTTTGCAATGTCGGTTGAAATTTTCTTTTCGCTTTCGTAATTTTCGATATCTTCCACTTTTTGAAGTTTTAAAGAGTAATATTTCTTCAAAAGCGTGTCAAGATATTCAAAACTTGGGCGCTTCATTGATTTTGCCACATTCAAAATGACATTATCGTCAAATTTAAGTTCATCTTTCCAAAATTTGTAGGTTGTTCGTTCAGTGATGTTTGGTAGGCGTTTAATTTTGAGAGTTTTAAGAACCAATTCCACGCCTTCGTTTTGCCCTTCAAGGCTTAGAAGATATTCTTCTGTTTGCTTTGCCGTCAAAATTTTGCGATTGGCGAAATCTTTGGCAACAGTGGTTATATAGGAATAATTTATGTTGTCGCTCTTTTTGACATCAACACAATACTTAATTATCATCAAAAGCGCTTCTTTCTCCATATGTAATTCTTCAATGATATAGTAATACTCTTCATATTCCTTCGGCGTTATCATCCTGCCCGACAAAATTCCTTGCGCCTGTGTGTTGAAGGTGCCGTATTTTTTGACGTTATATTTTTTGGTGTGATTTATGACATTTGTGATAGGAAGATAGCGCACTTCAAACGGAATAACTTCGAGTATTTGCACAAGTCCTTGTTCTTGCCAATAATAAAAGCAACTCTCAACATCTTCCTTCGACATATTAAGTTCGTTTGCAAAATTTTCCAAAGTGTTGTCGCGACTTGACGAGTCTTGACATTTATAGAGCCCGTAGAGATATACCTTCACACATTCTTCTGTGGCGTATGGTAAGTAGTTATTTATAAAAATGTTGTCCACTTGCGTTGTGTTGCTGGCGACCGCGTCAATGGAAAGTTTACAAAAAGCCATTTTTCAACTCCTTAACTTTTAAACTAATAAATTGTAACATAAATTTTTTTCTTTTACAACTTTTTAAGGTATCTTTTGCAGATTTTAATAATAAAATAAGGTATGAAAAAAATTGCTTTTCTCTCTATTTTTCTTTTTCTGATTCCAATTTTTTTGGTGGGTTGCACCAAAGAAGAATTATTGACCTCTTATTATATTGTGTGTGAATATGACGAAAATTCTCAAACACTTTCGTGCGAACAAACGGTGGAATACGTTAACTCGTCGGATAATGGTCTTGATGAAGTTTGTTTTTTCTTGTATCCAAATTCCTTTAAAGAAATTGCAGTTTCAAACGCTTATTATGACAGAGCGTATCCAAATGGCGATTCGTTCGGCAGTATAGAATTTTTGAGCGTAAAAGTTGGCGATAATGAAGCGGTGTATGAGATTGAAAACGACACCATTCTTTGCGTTGTATTGGAAAGTATGCTTTATCCAAACGAGATTGTGGAAATCAACCTTTCTTATATGGTTAGTTTGGCGAATGTTAACCATAGACTAGGATATGGCGAAAACACGGTAAATTTTGGCAATTTTTATCCTATTGTTTGCGTTTATGAAAATGGTTTTGTCAAAAATTCTATTGCGTCGAACGGCGACCCGTTTTACAGCGATGTTGCCAACTATAATGTTGAGATAACTTACAATTCAAAATTTGAAATTGCCACGAGTGGAGAAGTTGTGTCATTGGTAAATAAAAATTCGAAAACTACCACAATTTGCAAAGGTGAGAAAATACGCGACTTTTGCTTTGTTTTGTCGGATAAGTTTGAAAAAATCAGCAGCACAGTTGGTGATATAACCGTCAATTATTACTTTTATGGCGACGAAAATGCTGAAAGTAATTTGACACTGGCGTGTCAAGTTGTGGAGGAATTTTCCACTCTTTTCGGCGAATATCCTTATACAGTTGTGAATGTTGTGGAAACAAGTTTCTGCTTTGGCGGGATGGAATATCCAAATCTCGTGTATATTTCCGATGATATAGACAATCTCGAAACCTATAGATATGTTATTGTCCACGAACTTGCACATCAGTGGTGGTATTCGCTCGTCGGCAACAACGAGTTTGAAGAAGCGTGGCTAGATGAAAGTTTGACAGAATATTCCACAGCACTATTTTTTGAAAATCACGAAGAATATGGTTTGAATTATGATGATATCATTGAAGGTGCGAACAACACCTATCATCTTTTTGTTGATGTCTACACTTCGATAACTGGCGGCGTCGATGAAAGTATGAATCGAAGTTTGTTGGAGTTTGAGACCGAACCAGAATATGTGAACTGTATCTACACTAGAGGGGTGTTGATGTATGACAGTTTACGCAAAACATTGGGCGACAACAAATTTTTTAAGTGCTTGAAAAACTATTTCGAAGAGTTTTGTTACAAAAATGCCAGTGGAGCAGACCTTATCAAATCCTTCTCAAATTCCGCTCGTATCAATTTGGAAGGCTATTTTAATTCGTGGTTAGATGGAAGTGTGGTGCTGGCAAAATAGTTAGTCGACAAATGTTTTTTTGACTTCTATTAAATTTCTATTGTCGGTAACAACACACGAAACATTTTTTAAAGATATATCAATAATTTTCTCTTTTGTTTCTAAATAGATTGGGAGATTAAAGTCAAAGTTTAACTTGTTCCAACAAATATTCTGGTGGTTGTGAAGAAAATAGCAGTAGATCTCTGGATTTAAACGGTGCAAAAAGTCGCAAATTTGTTGACTTAAATTGTCGATATTAACAAAATAAAAATATCTAACACCATCTTCTATTAACTTTTCCAATTTTTCTTTATGATTTTTATTAAAGTCATCTTCAATCACAACTAAACATCTTTTTATTTTTTTCATAATCATTTCCTTTCCTTTTTTTGAATAATAGTATAGAAATATACTCACAGTATTATTATAGCATAAAATTCGAGAATGTAAAGCAATTTTTATCAATATGAGTGAAATTTATTTTTATTCGTTCAAAGTAAAATATATTAAGGGATGGAGATTATGACAAAATTAACAGAAGATAAGAATATTTTAAGAAAAGATTTGATTTTGCGCTTCTCATATTTTCGCGTAAAAAACAAATTGAGCGCCAAAGCACTTTCGGAAATGCTGGGCAATTCGGAAGGATATATTGCCAAATTTGAGCAAGGACTTTTGAATATGCCAATGGACAAACTTTTGGAATGTATTACTATTTTTGGCATTTCCAATGAAGAATTTTTCGCGGACAATTATCAAAAATATCAAGAAGACAAAAAATTCTTGGTTAAATTCAAAAAGTTGTCAAAGGAAAATCAAGAATTATTGTTAAAAGTTATGGACACAATGAAATAATGTGCGGCTATTTTGCTTGACATTCTTTTTTGGATAGTGCTAAAATTTCACAAAGGGGACAAAATGAAAAAAAGAATTTTGACGGGCATAAAGCCGACAGGCTATGCGCACATTGGAAATTATTTTGGCGCGATAAAACCGGCAATTGAATTGAGTAAAAATAACGATTTTGATTGCTTCTATTTTATTGCTGATTATCACGCACTCACCACTTTGAACAACAAGGAACAATTGCAGGAATATTTTTATAACATTGCCTGCACTTGGCTTGCTTGCGGTCTTGACCCTGAAAAAGTTGTTTTTTATCGTCAAAGTGATATTAAGGAGGATTTTGAACTTAATTGGATTTTATGTAATGTTACACCAAAAGGACTTATGAACAGGGCGCACGCATATAAGGCTTGTGTGGAGAAAAATGAAGAGTTGGGGCTTGACCGCGATGACGGCGTCAATATGGGGTTATATAACTATCCAATTTTGATGACTGCGGATATTATTCTTTTCGATGCTGACTTTGTGCCTGTTGGTTTGGATCAAAAACAACATATTGAAATTGCTCGCGATATTGCACATAGTTTTAATAGGAAATATGGAAAAACATTGAAAGAACCAAAAGAATATATTGATGAAAACAACAACACGCTCGTTGGTTTGGATGGCAGAAAAATGAGTAAGAGTTATAACAACACTATCATTCTTTTTAGCGACGAAACCACTCTTAAAAAATCGATCTTTAGAGTGGTGACCGACAGTCGTTTGCCTGGCGAACCAAAAGATGCCGACTGCACTGTCAATAAACTTTTCAAACTTTTTGCCACAAAAGAAGAAGCGGATAAATTTGAACAAGATTTGTTGAATGGACTTGGCTGGGGCGATGCAAAAAAACAACTTTTTGAAGTTGCCAATCGCTACATTTCACCAATGCGTGAAAAATTCAATTACTATATATCGCATAAAGATGAAGTGGATAAGATTTTAAAAGAAGGTGCAGAAAAAGCGAAGGTTATTGCCAAAGAAGTGCTTCTGCGCGTTCGAAAAGCAATTGGAACGGATAAGTAGTTTTGAAAATAATTTTGAAAGATAATGATGTTCTCGTTATCTTTTTTTGTCCCAAATTACTATTTATAGAGAAAACATTTTTAAAATAAAAAAATTTTTAAAAAACTAGCACTCTTTGCTTGACATTGCTAGCAAGCCGGTTGTATAATTGTGAATGTATTAGGAAAAACTAATACTTAAGGGGGTAAATATTATGAAACATAACAAATTTGATTTGACATCAGGTAGGGAAGATCAATTTTTCGATTGGTTTGACGATTTCATTCCAATGTTTCCAAGAAGAGATATGAAGGAGTTGCATTCAATAATGAAAACCGATATCAAAGAAACAGAGAAAAACTATGTGCTCGAAGTTGATTTGCCAGGATTTGACAAAAAAGATGTTGGATTGGAATTGAAAAACGGCTATCTTTCAATTTCTGCTAAAAGAGAACAAAAAGTTGATGAAAATGATGAAAAAGGCGGATTTATTCGCAGAGAAAGAAGTTTTGGTCAATTCAGTCGTTCCTTCTATGTGGGAGACATTGATGAGAGCGACATTGATGCCAAACTTGAAAATGGAATTTTAACAATTCTTCTTCCAAAGAAAGATAAAAAAGAAGCAAAATCAAACCGCATTGAAATTAAATAAGAAAAATTAACAAAACTTTGTTAAGTAATAAAAAAGACATATTGAAAAAATATGTCTTTTATTTTTTTTAATTTAGCCGTTGGGATACTTAAAGGAGAATGAAATTGAAAACTAAATACCAGATTTGCACAAGAATAAATGATGTTAATTTGCTTGTTTTTTAATCGATTGTAAGTTATAATAAATTTAAGTATCAACTATTAGATGTGAAAAGATAAAATTTATGAGAAAAAAGGGTAGCATTAATGGAAGAAAAAGCGTTATATCAAAAATCAAAAGAGTTTTTAGATAATTTTGTGCTAGATTTTGATATCTTAAAAGCAAAACTTCAAGAAATTATGAATATTATTTTTTCTATGCATAAAATAACAAGAAAGATTTCTATCTCTTTTGATGATAGTAAACTTTTTGGAAAGTCTGCTAGTGTTTCAGAAACAAACATTTCTTTTAACAAAACACGAATTGAAATGTTGCTTGCATTAAAAATTGATGACCTAGATGAAAATCATTTAGTCAAAATGGAAGTGTTTTATAAAAACTATCCTGTTAAACAGATTCGCACTGAGTATGAAGATGTTTTGTATGATTTTATAAAAAAATACAAAGAAGCGGGGGCTGAGCGATATTTTAATATGGTTGGTAGTTATAAAACCATTAAATATGAAATTCTTGAAACAATTTATCACGAATGTGAACATATCATTCAAGATGATTATAAAAAATTTTTAAATGAAAAGAATTTCCCAAGTGATTTTCGAAGTAAAGTTCTTATTTTTACCACTCTTTTTAACACAATTTATGAAAAATTAAGAAAGACGGGGATTCAATTTGATTACACAAGAGAAAATTACATATTTCCAATTGAATTTGACGCAAGATTTGTTAGTTTTAAGGAATTATCTAAACTTAAAAAGTTATATTTTCAAAAGGATGAAATATATGAAAAATATTTAAAGAAAACCAATCTAATTCCAAAAGATTTTAACATTCTTCAAACAGTTAATAAAATCTTTGAAGATTACGAAAGAGTTTATAAAACATATCTAGAAGTCGTTGGGGATGAATATGTTTTTGTTAATGAATATATACAAAAAAACAAAATTGAAATAAAGAAAGAGTTGGCAAAAAGATATGGCGAAATGATTAAATAAACTACTAATTGAATGGCAAGATAATAAAAAGAGAGACTTGAATCTCTCTTTTCTCGTTTAATTAACAAGAATTTAATTATAAAGAAACTTAATCTCATATTTTTTTCCTGTTGTTAGTGGGTTGCCAGGGGCTCGTTATGAGCATTGGTCAGGGAGCAATGCGAATGGCCGAGCGCGGAAGCCCGCCGGCTCGCTCCGACCTGGAAGACAAGGTTCGGCAAGCGGTGCTTGGAAACCGAAAGGTTTAACCACTGGCAAAATAAACGGGGTATCGCTTTGGATGAGTTGATTTTATAAAATATGAAAAAGATTGGTGGATTGCCAGGGGCTCGAACCCTGGACCCTTCGATTAAGAGATTTTCCCATAAGGCTACACATACGTATTTATGGGGCGTGTAGGAGTTTAAATGTTTTGTTTTTGTTAAAAATGGTCGTCAAAATGGTCGTCAAATTTGTAAGTATAAATTATTATATAATTTAATTAGACCAGCTTTGGTAATGTCATCCTGCAAATTTGTATAAATATCGTTTGTCATAATGATTGACGCGTGTCCTAAATAATCCTGTCTTTCTTTATCTGGCCAACCTAGGTAGTGCAAGTTCGTTGAACAAGTGTGTCTTAAGTCGTGAAGTGTTTTACCTTCAATTTTTGCTTTTTTATAGATTTCCTGTGCCATATCTGAGTAATAATGTGGTTGGCGTGTAAAATAAGGTTTACTTTTTCGCAATTTTAAAAACTCAATAAAAGATTTTGATACTTTAATTTTTCTTTCTGATTTTTCAGTTTTTGTGCCGTGTATATAAATTCGCTCTCGTTGCTCGTTAATATCTTCAAGATTAAATGAATAGGTTTCTTGCCTTCGAGTGCCGGCTATAAGACTAAAAATCATAAAATATTGAACATCTTCATCATACGTTTTTAAAATTTTTAAAAAGTCTTCCTGTTGTGACATTGAAAGTGCAGTTTTTTTGCGCTTTTTTGTTTTTCGTGGTTTAATCATTGTTTCCGCTAAGTTTCTTTGAATTTTATTATTGATATATGCCTGTCTCAAACTTTGCCTTAAAGTTAAATAAGCATAATCAATTACTCGACTGTTAGGATTAAATTCATTTAGGAACTCTTGAAGAATTGCTGGAGTAAGTTGTTTCAGTTTCATATCTTTAAAAAATTTAGGCATATGCAGGTTGATGATTGAAGTATAGTTATTTTTTGTGCTTTGACTTTTTGTTGATTTATAGGTTTGCAACCAATATTTTGTCCATCCAATAACGGTCTCTTTTTCGTTGACTCTTCTTTCGTGAGTTTGTATTGATTTTATCTCTTGAAGTTTTTTTATCGCTGCACTTTTTGTTGAAACAGTGAATCGTATAACTTCTCCATTTCTTCTTTTTTTATACTCCCAGCGTCCATCTTTGCGATGATATAAATTTCGTATATTACTTTTCACCGTAGCCTCCTGAACATCGGACACTTCGGATTTGTCTGCTATATCAACAACATTTTTACTTTCTTGATATTCATCACGCCCTGCTTTAATAAGCAATATTGATAACAAATATTGGCTTATTTCAATTATTTTCTTTAAGCCATCGGCAGTATCTCCATAAAAATTTTTGTCTTGCATATAAAAAATCCCCTAAAGAAATTTTAAAACGCAAAATCATAAATTTCAACCCCCAATGCTGTTTATTATGCTATTTAAAAGTGCTACTATCTGAGCCGACATAGTGCTAACCAAAATCACTACCAACACAATGATAATTATTGCAAACATAACAAATGCACGAATAAACGCGCGCCTACTTCGATTCCCCACACCAAAGAACCATAAGATGCAACAAACAACATTGACAATAGGTATTGCAAGCAAAATCAATGTGCCCATCCATTGCCAAACAGTCATCGGTTGAGAGTTTTTATCAACTTCTTTTTCGTTATCCATAAATTTATCTCCTTTTTTACCACGGTCGTTGTGGTTTCACTTCTTCGTATGGGATTTTTAACATATCAGACAAATAGCCGATAAGAAACAATCCTTGCTCATCATTCAACTTCTGAATAAGTTCCACAAGTTTTTTTTGAACTGGTGTGTATGAGTCCAAATAAAGCACATTTTGAGCTTGATGCCCTAAAAGATAGTCGATTGAGCAGTTAAAATAGTCTGATAACTTAATTAAAGTATCAACATCAGGTTCATTCCTTCCTGTTTCAAAATGACTTATAACAGATTGCTTTACTTTTAAAAAATCTGCAAGTTCTAGTTGTGAAACCCCCTTGTTTTTTCTTAAATTTATTAAATTTTTCATATTTCACCCCGTAGAATAATACCAAAAATATAACTATTTGTAATTTTTTATTAAAATTAGTTGACAAAGTATTACAAAGTGTTATATTATTTAATTGAAAATATTACATAAAGTTATATTTTTTGGAGGAAATATGCAAAATCAAGACTATATAACGAGCCTAGCAACAGCAATTGCAAATGGTATGAACTTAAACGAGTTTTACAATTTTTGTAAAGTGAACAACGATATTACACCGTGCGATGTGACTCTGAAATTTTTTTTGAACATAAATCCGCAGTTGATGAACGCAAAAAAATAAGCGTTTATTCTCAAAACTGCGGATTTTTTTAAGGGAGTTGAAAAAATGAAAGATGCACCATATTTCACAACAAACGATTTGACAAGACTAGACAACCGGTTAATGCCGTTGACTCGGCTGTTTTATGCTGAAGTTTGCGCAAACATCACTTCAAATCACGGTGCCTTTGTTAATGACGATTATTACGCCGATTTATTTGAAGTGTCACCGCGCCAAGTTCGACGATGGCGAAATGAACTCGTTGAGTTTGGTTACACAGTCGAAAAACACGACTCGAACACCGGGCTTAAATGCATCTACCCGACTAAGACCGTTGAAGAAAACATTCTTAAACAACAAGGGCTCAAAAAGCCGAAAGCAGTTGAAATTACCTACACCACCCGGGACGGCAAGATTTTGCACAATGCAGGCGAAGCGAAACAGCACTATCACGCAATGATTAGTCTTTCAAGCCTTCCGGATGACAAAAAATCAAAACTGCTTATGTTCATTAACACATTCGTTGAAGCAATCTTCGACGACGTTTACTTTAATAAAATCTACGCCGGTCAAAAGTGCACAAAAGAGTTCTTTCAGTTCGTCATTGATTGCTTGACTCTGGACGAAATTTACTCAAAAGCACTATATGTTTTCTCAGATGTGAAATATCAAGACATAAGACAACCTGATTATTACATACTCACTTGCCTTGCTAATGCGTATAAGGCAGAATATAACTCAAAAACCCTACACGGAATTAAAAATGAAAAACGAAAGGAGTTTAAGAAACTATGATAGCAGAAGAAAAGTTTAAAAATTATGGAATCATTGACACCGACATCACCGCGGTTGTGATGCAGGTTGACAAAAAGCAGGAGAGTGCTTATTCCCTGCCGGTTATTACTACTCTCAGATGTCAATTAAAAGAAAAAGAAGGTAAAAAATCAATCGCGTTTGAATTGCTGGACGGCTCCATTATGGTTATTGATTCTAATCAAATCAAAAAATTAATTGATATAAAATACTCACTATAATTTTTTAATCAGAAGGTGGAAAATGAGAAGTAAACAAGTAAAAATTACCAATTTAATAATTATTTACGCTTTAACATTTTTAATGTTAATGTTCTCTTTGCTCCCATATGCGCCTGCTGTTGTTAACGCCGAAAGTGATGTTGAATATACTTCAGTTTTAGTTGATTTATACCAGGATGATAATTTTACTATTGACGACTACCCGTCAATCGAAGATGATTACTCTCTGCAAGTTGTTCAAATTGCGGAAAGTGAAGATGATGAACTTTTTGTTTATGTTTATTCGCCAAATCCTGATTACGGTAAGTATGTCGCGTCATCAATCAATATAACACTTCAAAATGACAATAACACGATGAATTATAAATTAACTTTACTTAATTATGCAACCACATTGCAAAAATATTTGGTTGAAGATTTAACAATTTCGGATGATGAAGTTAGATACTATGAAATCACCTCAATTTTCCGTGAGTTTGACGAAGATATTGACGAAGGTGTTGATAATGATAATATTATTAACGAAGTGTCATACACAGTTGGGAAGTTATTTACCATAACAGAACAAGACGGCGAAGTTCAAGTTGACTGTAATTTAATTGATGTTATTGAAATTACTGACAAATATGTTGGTTTTGTCCGATATAGCGGAATAAACGACGATAATTGGATAAACGAGTCCTGTGATAGGTACTTCGTTGCTTTTACGACCGACAAAGATGTTGATAAAATTTTAGAAGCTGATATTTACTACCAAAGTCAATCTGTTTACTTAAACTACTTAGATAATTATTCTATTGCGAACAACAATCCTTTTACGGAAACTTATGGCGATATAATTACAAATTACGCTCATTTATCATTTACGGATGAAGAGGTAAGTGTTTCAGTTGGTTCGAGAGGTTTAATAGGAAGTGGTAGGTACTTTACTTATGAATGGGATGGAATTCAAACAATTGATGAATTTTTAAGCAGTGTTAATGTGGAAAATGTTTATAAATCGGGACTATTTAATGTTAGTGTCCAAACCCAGGTAACAGATGAAGCTATTGATGATTTAAAAGATATGCAATGGGTTTTAAGTTTTGATGCAACTGATTATTCATTTGAAATGGGCGTAACTGGTGGTGGTGGAAAATTCCGTTATACAATTATTTCAAACGTTTCAATTTTGAGATTAAAATTTGAATACGACGGCATCGTTTACAATCTTGGTGTGGTTGATAACAAACAAACTAGCAGTGATATACCTATTAACGATACTATTGTTACATACACAGTTCCTGATTGGCTTCAAGCAATCATTGATTGGTTTAACAGTTTAGGCACTGGACTCAAAATTGTTTTCTATGTAATTTTAGCATTAATAGCGATTTTTATACTTTTATGGGTTATTAAAATTGTTGTAAGCATTATAAAATCTATCGCGAGTATCTTTAAAAAAAGGCGGTGATGTTATGAAAACGTTTATTAAAACATTATTTCTTCTAGCTTTATTTACAGCTTTTGCTTTGCTTATTTATTCAAATATAAACTACGACCAACAAGTAAGCTATTATGAGCAACAAGTTGATGAGCTTAATGATAAGGTTGATTATTATGAAGAATTAAACGGCGACCTTTCTAGTGTTATAGACAGAATTCAAAGCGACTATAACAGTCAAATTTCATATTATACAGAGTTATACTATGAAACATTTTTAAATTTAACAGAAGCGCAATCACAATTAACAGATGTGACAATTCAGTTAAATGAAGCTTTGGGTCAAAATGAAGTTGACGCCGAAACAATTGCTCAATTAACAAACGATTTGCAAGAAGCTCAAGACGAGTTATTTACAACACGAGAAAACTTAACCTATATTTCGAACCAACTAGAATTAGTATTGTTAGAAAATGCAGATTACATTGAAACAATTGATTTATTAAATACAACAATCGATTTATTAAATACAACAATCGAAACATTACAAAATCAAATCATTGAATTAAATAACACTGTAAAATATTATAAAGAGTTGCTCGAAGCCTACCAAGACAGTGATAAGTTAATTGTTACATTTATCCTAGTTAATAATGGTATTGAAACTGTTTATGATGTTCAAACTATAAATGAAAATGATTATCTTAGTGAAGTTGTAACGCCTGAAGGATATTTCGAAGGTTGGACCTATGAAATTGGCGGTGAGTATATTAATAGTTTAACATCAGTACAGGTGACTGAAAATTTAACAATTTATGGCATATTCTCACACACTGTAACTTACATTATCAACAATGAAGAATTAACCGAAGTAGTAGTATATAATGGAAAAATCACAAAAACGGCATCTTTAGAAGGTTTTGATTTTACCGGCTGGAGTTTATCAGAAAATGGCACTATACTCTCTTCTGATTATTCTGTTACTCAAGATATAACTGTTTATGCAGTTTTTGAAAAAAATATAACAGTAGTAACTAACTATACATTATTCAGTGGGGTTTCAGGAAGTTTCGGCTCTAGTTGTATTTGGACAGATGGTGTTAACATTTATTACTCAGATGTAAGAGTAAATGGGGGGACTTACACAACCAATAAACAATACATTTTAGATATTGAATCACGCACCTGGTCCGAAATGACTTGGTACGGACTCCCATCAGATTATTTTACTTTTGACGGGGGCTATATTTGGACAGATGGTACAAACATTTATTATTCTCTTAATTCATATCAATACGTTTTAGATATTGCCACTTCCACTTGGTCCGAAATGACTTGGACAGGCTTAACAAG
>CAZFRA010000017.1:0-1822 GCA_964521165.1 uncultured Lachnospiraceae bacterium | reverse complement strand
TTTTAGATATTGCCACTTCCACTTGGTCCGAAATGACTTGGACAGGCTTAACAAGTTTTAGCGGGACCTATATTTGGACAGATGGTACAAACATTTACCTTACCAGTAATTCTGAAAGTTATATTTTAAACATAGAAACGCATACCTGGTCCGAAATAACCTGGAACGGTCTTACTCCTGAATACGGGACCTATATTTGGACAGATGGTACAAACATTTATTATTCTCTTAATTCATATCAATATGTTTTAATTCCTAATACTCAAACTTGGTTGGCAATAAATATAGATGGAAATAATGATATATATGGTCCTGCTGTTTGGACGGATGGTACAAATATATATCAATATCACTACACAATAATTTATACTTAATTTAATTATAGGAGGTGAAAAAATGAAAGGTTTTAAAAAATTCTTAATTGTTTTGATTTGTTTGGCATTGGGTGTGGGTTTAGTCTATGCCGGAATAGTTTTTAAGGATGATATCATTTCTTATTTCACCAGCGCGTCGCAAAGCACACCGACAGACTCAGGCTCAGATACCGAAACGCCTTCCAGTTCAGATACCGAAACACCAACTGATTCCGTAGTAACAACAAATTTTTCAGACTTTATTTTTGGTGAAGTTGGCGTCATTACTGGTTACACCGGTACAGACACAACCGTTGTGGTGCCAGCAACATACTCTCTAGAGTTAGGAACTTTAACCTACGCTATTCAAGACGGAGAAACTGCCGATGGTGAACCTTACGATATGGTTATAACGAATGCTTTAGGCGATGGTAAAACTGTTAAAGTTTCCTTCGCTGATGGCTCAACACAAGAATTCAATAGCAGTGAGCAGTATTTTGAGTACTCTATGGAAAACCCTGCCCTGTTTTATGAGAGTCTTGTATCTGTTGAATTTGAAGGATATGTAGCAGTTGAGGGTAATGATATTGTAATAACAACACTGGTTCGTACTTTTATGGATAACACAACAATTGAATATGTCGACTTATCTCAAACATCAATAACACAACTATCAGGAACTTTTTATGGATGTACATCACTTAAAACCATCATCTTTCCAACAACTCTAAAAACAATCGCGGCTAGTGCATTTTATGGATGCACGTTTGACGTTCTTGATTTTTCCGGAACAAACTTAACTACTATTGATTACGCCTTTGTTAATTCAACAGTTAATTCCATAATTCTTCCAGACACACTAACTTATGTTACTGAAGGCTTTCGTCAGGCAATTATCGAGTACATCGACTTATCTAACACACAAATAACGAGGTTGTGGAGTACATTTTTCAAATGTTCAACTCTAAAAGAAGTTATATTACCTGCAACCATTAATTCAATTGTTAATTACACTTTCGCAGATTGTTCATCTTTAGAAAAAATAATTCTTCCAACAAATGAAGTTGTTGAGATTGATTTTGCCTATGCTTTCAACAACTGCACAGCAACAGTATATGTTCCATCAAATTTACTAGAAAGTTATAAAACGACATATTCTGATTACTCTTATATGTTTGACGCGATTGCTTAAAAAAGCATAACTCTCAGCACACCGCTATCAGAGTATAAACTTGGCGGGACAGTCAGTTGGAAGGATAAAACAAGACTAAAAACCAACCTTCCACCAAAGATGTGAAGTCACGGTTGTGACCTCTCGCATCTTGCCAATTTATTTATAAAAAAAGGAAAAGATTTGGAAAAGAAAGATAATTTAAAACGCCGAGAAGTTATCGGAAAAAAGATTAAAAGATATAAGTTGCCATTGATTGAGCGGTTGGCTTATTGGCGCCCGGTTAATTTATTTTTCT
>CAZFRA010000016.1:0-18507 GCA_964521165.1 uncultured Lachnospiraceae bacterium | reverse complement strand
AATTTCTGACAAATTGGAAGAAGTTTCAAACACCTTTGCTGAAATGGCAACCGAAGAAAGTTTAATTGAAACGAGCAGTAACAGCATTTCAGCAATGGACATTGGTTTTGAGGAGAGCGACGCTTCATCATATTTAACATTGAACTATTACGTCGCAAGAATTGTCTATACCACAAGTTATCTTGCAGAAAACATCAACACCGCAAATGGATATGCCAATGGCTTTGAGTTCGACAAAATTTATACGGGAAATGGGCTAATTAGTGGCTATGAAGGAACAGTTACCATATTATCAGAAACAACTGATGACGGCGTCTATCTCTATTTTGATCTTACTTATGAAGTTCCTGACATGGGAAAAGTCACAGAAATAGTGACACTTTATACCGACTATGATTTTGAAAACTTTGCTTGCAATTCAATTAAAATGAATTTTTACATGTGGTCGCCTTATGTAGGTGGAATATTTACTGTTGAATATGATTTTGTTAACAACAGCTTCAAAGGCTTTTATGCCGTTGTTTCTATATCTTCCATAGAAGATATAGATGAAATTGGAAATTCCTACAACGCCGGTTTATTAACCTCAGAAAAGGCATTTTCTCTCGATTTGAGCTCCATCATTATTGTCAGTGGAAACATAACCACAGATGTCAACGATTTGTCTTACACCGCCTATTATGGCTCACCATACACATCAAGTTCAATCAGCAACTCTACTGTGGCAGTAACCTATGACAACATATATTCTTCTCTTTACACCTACACCTTCTTGCTTCGCAGTGGTTTGATTGACAACACATCACCAAGTGCCATAGTTGTCAGCTTTATTAGCGACTGTGTAAACTATGGTTGGAACAAAGCAACATATATCAGCGCCACAGCCAGCGACAATCAGACATTACTTTCATTGAGTATGAAGATTTGATATCATATTTAACAAAAATTCAAACCACAATCTATGCCGATGACACAGCAAATAATAATGTCAAAGAATTGATTGATACATCAATTTCGTTTTTGCAATCTCAAGGAAAAGCAAGCTACACCGGAACTATTGAAGAAACCTATAATGGCATCTCAATTTCATTTGCAAACAATTTCTTCTCCTAATCTATCTTATTTTTTGTTTTTTTGCTTCAAATAAATTTATCTATATTTCCTATATAATTTCTCTCAAAATTTCAGTGACTTGCGACATCTCTTTTTTCTTCAAAATTTTGTTCAACAATTCCATCGTTCCTCCAATAAGAAAAATAACAAAAGAAAAAAATACCACTTTTCAAGTGATATTTTATCATAACTTTTCAAAAAAACAAAATAAAATCAGTCGTTAATGTCGCTTGGAACAATCTTTCCTTCATAAACTTCATCAAGTGCAAGACTGATTGCCTTTTTGTCAGCAGTGGCAAGTTCATTTCTTCTTGTTGTTTCGATTTCTTTTGCTCTTTTTGATACCAAAATTGAGAGAATATATTTATTTCCTTTTGTTTTATCTGCAAGTTCATCAATAGGTGGTTGATTCATCATAACTTTAATGCTCCTTAAATTTAATCCTTGACATTATATCACATTCTCAAACTTTTGTAAAGTAATTTTAAGAATATGTTTTTGGCTTATTTGCATTTTTTGTCTTAGTTGGTTTTTTCTTATCTTTGAAATAATAGTCTACTATGTAACACGCTGCACTATATCCCCTATTATCTTTTTCCATAACAAGATTTCTTAAATTCTCGTCACCACTTGACCAAGCATAATCAGACATACCCACAAGTCCGCGTTTTGCAGCACGACTAAGAAGATTTCTGTTGTCTTTATCTTTAATTGCACAAACTTCTGGAAATTTTTTCAGAATTTCTACTAAAAAGTCTTCCATTTCAAGTTCAACAGCATATGTAATTGAGTTTTTGTTTTCCGCCGAATTCTTAAACAAAAAATTTGGATCGCTTTGCTCTTGCAAATATTTTATCGCTTTTCTTTCCAAATTTCTTGCCGCAGCATAATAATCTCTAGCCGACGCGTATTTATAATAATACTTAAAATTGCAAAAATCCCGCGCAAGATTTATTTCTTTATCCATATCCCCCTCCAAACTCAAAAACATTATAACACATAATTTTGCATTTGTAAACCCCAAAATTAAAAAAAAAGAGATGACTCTTTTTTAGTTCACAAAACCAAGTGAAACCAAAATTGCTTTGTCAATCTCTTTCATTTTAAAGTTATCAATCGCCGAAATCTTTTCTTTAAGCCGCCGTTTGTCTAATGTGCGTATTTGTTCAAGTAAAACTACCGAATCTTTTGGTAGATGATATTTTTCGTGAGAAAGCTCTATGTGTGTTGGAAGTTTTGCCTTTGAAAGTTGACTTGTTATGGCAGACACAATTACCGTCGGCGAATATTTGTTCCCCACGTTGTTTTGGATGATTAACACAGGGCGCACACCACCTTGCTCACTCCCAACAACAGGACTAAGGTCAGCAAAATATATCTCTCCACGCTTAAAATCTTTCTCCATATTCGCCTTTTAAATTTTGATAGTCAACAAGGTCGGCAATTTCAAGTTCGACAAGGTCGTCATAAACCTTCGTCAAGTCAAAATCCCCTCCTATTCCTAGTGTATGTTGAAAATCTACGCAAGTTGATAAAATGGCAAAATTTTCCAGAGAACCAAATTCTTTTTCAATTTCGTCCACCCTTTTTAAGAGTTCGACATATTCCTTTTCCATAATTTTTCCCCTTAAAATTTTTTTGATACTTTGTTAGTTTGAGAAAAGTTCAAAAAAATATGAGAAAAATGGCGTAAAAAAATCAAGTCTGCTTTTGCAAACATTTCTTTAGAGATAAAAGTTTTTTCTTATGTTAAAAGATTTTAAAACACGATGATTGCGACCGCGCCAACCAAATCAAGCGAGTGTGAAAGCGAAATTTCCACACCTTTTGCGCCAAGAGCATTTAAACGTGCCTTTGCTTTGCCAGTAAGTTCGACATATGGTTTCCCATTTTCTTTGTGTTTAAGTTCAATCTCTTGAAAAGAAATTTCACCGGACTTTATGTCCAAACACTTAAAAACCGCTTCCTTAACCGACCAAAGAGTTGCAATCTTCTCGGATTTATTTTGAAATTTTGCTATGTAAGCCTTTTCTCCGGAAGTTGCCAATTTGTCCAATAATCTTTCCGCGTTTTTTATTTTTGAAATATGTTCAAGGTCAAATCCAATCATCTACTTCTCCTGTGTAAATTTGGTTCACCACTTTTTGTGCCACACTATAATCATACCCTTTATATATCAAATGTGCAAGGCATTTTTGTTTATTTTTTGTGTTATATTCTCGATTTTTGACGAATTTATTTGCCAGCATAAGCGCGCGTTCTTCTTCGCCTTCGTCGTCGATATTTTCCATAAGTTCGGAAATTATCTCTTCGCTTATTCCTTTTTCTTTCAGTTTTTGAATAATTACCCTTTTCCCTTTATTTAAACAAAGCGTTTCAAAATAGTTTTTCGCAAAAGTTCTGTCATCAATGTAGCCATAGTTTTCAAGTTTGATAATCGCCACATCAATCGCATCTTTGTCAATCCCTTTCTTTTTAAGATAATTTTTCACACCTTTTTTTGATACGTTATATTTTTCAAGATAAGAAACTGCCATCAAAAAAGCAAGTTTACCATCGTTTTCCTTTTTTATATCTTCAAGTTCTTCTTTTTCGATTTCTTGATTTGTTTTTAGAGCATATTTCGCCAAAATTTCATCCAAAAATATGCCAAAAAATTTGTCATCGACATATAGATGATAACGCATTGTATTTTTTGTTTTTTTAATTTCAGTTATAACCATACTTCTTCTCACTTTAAAACTTCGCTTGTGATTTTGGTGTAAGCACGAACAAGTCCGCCTGCACCAAGTTTTACACCACCAAAATATCTCACCACAAAAACCGCGATGTCACTCGCACCCTTTTTTTGAATTACTGACAAAATAGGTCTTCCTGCCGTTCCGCTCGGTTCGCCGTCGTCCGCCGCTTTTTCCATAAATGGATTTTTGAGAGAGAACGCATAACAAATATGCGTCGCTTTTTTGTGCTCTTTTTTCAAATATTCAAGTGCGTTTTCAATCTCTTGCACACTTTGGCACGGCAAAAGATAACCCAAAAATCTGGATTTCTTCTCGATTATATCCACACTTTTTGAAAAATTTACACCCATATTTACATTTTAACAAATTCGCTCCACTTTTGGCAAACAAATTCTTAATATATGAAACATATTAAAAATAAAAAAGAGCAAAATTTATGCTCTATTTTAATTCCACTTTAATAAAGTTTTTCTTTCCTTTTTTGAGTAACGCTCCACCTTCAATGTCACTTATTGAAATTTGCATTGAAAAATCAACCACTTTTTCACCTTTAAAAGTTACCGCCCCACCTTGAATAAGTCGTCTTGCTTCACTTTTTGAAGGTGCAAGTTTAGTCGCGAAAAGTAGATCGCACACACTCATTGGAAAACTGCTTTTGGCAATATTAACGATTGGTGCATCATCTCCGCCTTGAGCAAAAAGATTTTGTGCCATCTCCATCGCTTTTTTTGCTTCTTCTTCGCCGTGAACAAGTTTGGTTATTTCAAATGCCATTCTTTTCTTGGCCTCTATTATGTCGGTTGAAACAAGAGCGCTTATTTCTTTCAAATCAATTCTGGTAAACAAACGCAAAAGCGTTTCGACATCCTTATCTTGAACATTATAGAAATATTGATAAAAATCATACACACTGGTCTTTTCTCTTGCCACCCAAAGTGCACCTTTTGCTGTTTTTCCCATTTTTTGTCCTTCCGAATTAGTCAAAAGTGGACAAGTTAAACATTCCAAATTGCGTGGTTTTCCATCTGAGAAAGCCATTTTTCTTCCAAGTTCTGTGCCCGCAGTCATATTTCCCCATTGGTCTGAACCGCCGATTTGCAAATTGCAACCATATTTTTCATTAAGGTAAACAAAATCATAGGCTTGCATCAGCATATAACCCATTTCCAAAAATGTCAATCCGCCTTCTTCCAAACGACGAGCATAAGCATCGTTAGAAAGCATTTTGTTTACATTAAAATACCCGCCAATATCGCGCATAAAATTAACATAATCATATCCTTCAAACCATTCAGAATTGCTAACAATAAGTGCCGGATTTGCACCTTTTGTGTCCACAAATCTTTCCACAATAGCCTTAACTTCATTGAGATTATGTTGAACTTGTTCTTGTGTTAACATTTTGCGCATATCTGTTCGCCCACTTGGGTCGCCAACCATTGCCGTTGCGCCACCAATAAGCACAATAACCTTGTGCCCCGCATCTTGAAAATATTTTATCATCATAAGCGAAAAGAAATGCCCAATGTGCAAACTGTCTGCCGTTGGGTCGATGCCAACATAGACTGTTGTTGGTTTGCCATTACAAATTTTTTTGACATCTTCCTCGTTTGTCATTTGATAAACATAACCTCTTTCCTTTAATGTTTCAAACAAACGACTTCTTTCAACTTTTTCCATTTTCTTCTCCTATTAAAAAAACACGCCAAATCCAAAATTTTAGGACGAAGCGTGCGTTCGTGGTACCACCTAAATTCAGTCAAAAAACCTTATTTTCGCTCGAAATTAATCAAAAATTCTGCATATTTGTTTGTTTTTTGACCCTTATTATATCCGTTCGTGGACTGACGCAAAACTTGAAACAAGTGTAATTCAATTTAAAGTGCCAAAGATTTTTCAGCAACCAATCTCTCTCTGTGTGGCAAATTTTAAATCTACTATTCTTGCTCCACCATTTTGATTAAACACGATTAGTATATCAGCAAAAAGAAAAAATGTCAAGTAATGCGCACTAAATTTCGTATTTTGTTTTGAGATTTTCTTACAATTTGATATAATAATTTCGTTAAAGGAGAGAAAATATGAGTTGTGTTAAAAACTTGACAGGTTTTGGACCATCTCCTATTCCTCAAGAAGGAAAATGGGACCAAGTCAAAGAAATAACTTCCATATCCGGCTTTTCACACGGCTGTGGAACGTGTGCCCCTCAACAAGGCACTTGCAAACTTACTTTGAATGTGAAAAAAGGAATTATCAAAGAAGCACTTATCGAAACAATCGGCTGTAGTGGAATGACTCATTCTGCTGCTATGGCTGGCGAAATCTTGATTGGTAAAACAATTTTGGAAGCACTTAACACCGACCTTGTTTGCGACGCAATTAACGATGCAATGAAAAACATTTTCTTGCAACTCGTTTACGGCAGAAGTCAATCGGCATTCTCGCTCGGTGGTTTGGAAGTTGGAACTTCAATGGAAGACTTAGGAAAATATAAAACCAGCCAAGTTGGCACAATTTTTTCCACCGAAAAAACAGGTGTGCACTATCTCAACCTAACGGAAGGGTATATCACCAAAATGGCGCTTGACGAAAACGACGAAGTTATCGGGTATGAATATGTCAACCTTGGCTTACTTCTCAAAAATATGACAAGCGAAGAAAATCTCACTTGCAAAGAAGCACTTCAAAAGTCGACAAAAGTCTACGGCAGATTTGACGAAGCGAAAAAAGTTATCAATCCGAGAGGTGAATAATGGAAAATTGTGTTAATGAAACTTTGAAAAAATATAATCTAAAAAGTTTGGATGAAGCAAAAAAGGTATGTTTAGAAAAAAATATCGATGTTGAAAAAATCGTTCGCGACATCCAACCAATTTGTTTTGATAACGCAGTTGACGCCTACACTCTCGGCACGGCAATCGCCCTACTTTCAAAAACCAAAACTGCTTGCGAAGCCGCAGAAAAAATAGGAGAAGGGCTTCAAGCATTTTGCGTGAAAGGTTCGGTTGCTGACGAAAGAAAAATCGGTCTTGGACACGGCAATCTCGCTTCCCGCTTACTTGACGAGAAAACAAAATGTTTTTGTTTCCTTGCAGGACACGAAAGTTTTGCAGCCGCAGAAGGTGCAATGGGTATTGCCAAAACGGCAAACAAAATTCGAAAAACTCCACTCAGAGTCATTCTTAACGGACTTGGTAAAGATGCTGCATATGTCATCGCTCGCATTAACGGTTTTACCTATGTCAATACTCTTTTTGACAGAGAAAGCCAAAGTTTGAAAATTTTGGGTGAAAAACAATTCTCGAAAGGCGAAAGGGGTACGGTTAAAATTTATGGCGCTTACGATGTTTCCGAAGGTGTGGCAATTATGCAACACGAAAAAGTGGATGTTTCCATCACCGGCAACTCCACAAACCCGCTTCGTTTCCAACATCCAGTTGCTGGGACTTACAAAAAATGGTGTGTGGAAAATGGCAGAAAATATTTCTCAGTTGCATCCGGCGGTGGCACTGGAAGAACACTTCATCCTGATAATATGCGATGTGGCCCAGCAAGTTACGGAATGACCGACACAATCGGCAGAATGCACAGCGATGCACAATTTGCTGGCAGCAGTTCAGTTCCTGCTCACGTGGCAATGATGGGTTTTGTTGGTATGGGAAATAACCCAATGGTTGGCGCAACTGTTTCTCTTGCAGTTGCAGTCGCTTTATCATAAAATTTTAGAATCAAAACGAGTTTTTCGTTTTGATTTTTTATTTTTTAACTATAAACACAAAATTTGCATACGAAATAAAATACGAAAATCTAAAATTAAAATTACAAACACACAGTGTTAAGGAGTATTTATGAGTCAAAAGATTGAACAATGTGTTATTTTAATGGCAGGAAAAGGAACCCGATTTTTACCTGCAACCCGTGCAGTTGCCAAAGAACTTTTTCCAGTTGGGAATAAGCCTATCTTGCTGTTCCATATGACAGAAGCGTTAAAAAGTGGAATCAAAAGAGTTTGTCTTGTCATCTCAAAAGAAAAAGAAGGTGTTAAAGAGTTTTTTAAGCACGACAAAAATTTGGAAGAACAATTAAAAAAAACAGGGAAATTAGATATTTTAAAAGAACTGAACGAAGTCATTGATAACCTTGAAATTGATTTTATCTATCAAGGAAATATCAGTGGCTCTGGCGGTGCAGTTTATTCTGTCAAAGAGTGGACAAATGGAAACCCGTTTGTTGTGGTAAATGGCGACGACTTATGTATAAACGAAAAAGCCCCTGTAATGAAACAACTAATCGACGCCTATGAAAAAACTGGTAAAAATATTATTGGTGCCAGACCATTCCCTATGGAAGTTATTCCAAGATACTCTTCTATTATTACAAAAGAAAAACTTTTTGATAAATGTTATCATATAGAAGGAATCATAGAAAAACCTAAAGATCCCCCTTCAAATTTGGTAGGGCTTGCCCGCTATATCTTAACAAGCGAAATTTTTGATGAAATCTTAAATTGCACTCCAAAAAACGCAGAGTATTACCTAACTGATGCCATAGACAATTTAGCGAGAAAAGGCAGGGTGGCAAGTTATGAATTCGATGCAAAATATTTCGATTGTGGAAATAAACTTGAATTTATTAAGTGTATGATAGATTTTGGTTTGAATGAAGATGATATAAAGATTGATTTAAAAAATTATCTAGACTCTCTTTCACTAAGTTAAAAAAAACTATAAACAAATTCAAAATTTATGAAAATACGCAAAAAAACAATACAATTTGCGTATTTTTTGCAAAAAAACGTGATTTTTATTAAACTTTGAATATTTTTCCTTTCTCTGCAAATAATACTGTTGGGAGGTAAATATGGAAAAATATAGACCGGGCGAAACCGTACAAGAAAGCGGAGAATACACTGCTTATAGCGACGGTGGAAGAAATGGTGGAACAACCTACCTTAAAAAAGGCGAAACCTTTCCACCAACACAACACGGGGGTTCATATTATGTTTTAGAAAGATAAAGAAAAAGCATATCAAATTGATATGCTTTTTTATTGTTTTCTACTTTCTTAAAAATTCAAACAAAACTTTTCATTTTCAATTCAACCAAAAATCTCATTAAAATCAAACTTTTTTCAAAAATTTTTGCATTTTTAATTCTTTTTTGCTTTTTTCTCTTCAAAAATCACTTCTTCAAGTTTTGCAAACTCGCTATCAATCCAAGCACAATATTCTTTCTTTGTCATATAATTTCTCCTTTTTATAGACCTTTATCAATTTGTTTTTGGAATTCCCTTTTCTCTTTATCGATTTGTTTTTGGAATTTCCTTTTCTCTTTTTCGTCAATTTTTGCTTTTTTCAATTCTTTTTTTGCTTCTTCAGTTTTTTCAGCAACAATTGTCATAATTTCGCTTGCATAAGTTCTATCTTCTTCGGTAACTTTCTCACCAACTCGTTCTTTGAGCCCATTTTTAACAATTTTGATAATTGATTTTAATGGTTCTTTATATTTTTTATCAAACAAGCATGGAACAAGATCTTTAAATTTTTCTGGCTCATTCTTAAGATAATCAAATTTCCCCGCTTTAATAAGAGTAGTGTATAATTCAACATTCGTTTTATCTCTAACCGCAACCGCATTGCCAACCGCATCGATATAGACATCTCCGTAAAAACTGAAGTCAGTTTGTTTTTTATCATCATCATCTAAAAGAATAAGTTTGCATTTTTCTATTCCTAAAAAATTCTTTTTGCCGGTACGTTTTAATAAGAATAAATAACTTTTTCCGCTTATATCACATCCAACCAGGACACATCCATAACCCTTAGCAATAGCTTTGGATAGGCGATTGATAAGCTCTTTATTAACTTTATCTATATCAGATTCTTCCATAATCCCCCTCCCGTTATGTTAATCACATTTTAACACGGGGGGGGGATTTGTCAAGATATTTTTTTTATTTTATTAAAATTTCTCCTTTTTTATTGATTTTTTCATTTTTTAGGCTTGTTTTGAGCAAAAATTTCATTGAAATCATAATATTTATCGTTGTGTTTCACTCCCACCATTGTGTCAACTTGGCAATTATGAATACTTTTAAATATATGATTTTCAAGATTTGGAATCTCTTTTTTTAGTTGTTTTATGATGTTTTTTATATGTTTTCGTGCTGACGGAGAAATTTCATCTTCACTCAGTTCTGTCATTTCTGTGAAACGGCAAGCGCATTGCAAAAATTTTAAATCATTATATTCTTTCCAAGCAATTATGTCGTCTTCACTGACAAAATATAGTGGTCTGATAAGTTGCATCCCTTCAAAATTTTTGGAATATAGTTTTGGCAGCATTGCCTGAATTTGTGCGCCGTAGAACATTCCCATAAGTGTGGTTTCAATAACATCGCTATTATGATGAGCAAGTGCAATTTTGTTGCAGCCGAGTTTCTTCGCTTCACTATATAAATAACCTCTTCTCATTCTTGCACAGAGATAACATGGCGATTTTTCAATGTTAACAACGCTGTCAAAAATATTGGTTTCAAAAATATGTAAAGGAATCTCCAACATTTCAACATTGTGTTTAATTTGATTTAAATTCGCTTCATTATAACCCGGATTCATTGAGATAAACACCACTTCAAACTGCACTTCACTTATTCTTTTGAGCATTTGAAAAAGTTTAGCAAGCAACATACTATCTTTACCGCCAGAAACACAAACAGCGATTTTGTCCCCTTCTTCCACAAGATTATATCTTTTTAGGGCGAGAATAAACTTTGTCCAAATGGACTTGCGGAATTTTTTCATCAAACTACGTTCAATAAGTTGTGCTTTTGAGAGAGATTTTTCCATAGCACAATCTTATCACAACAGTGATTGTTAAGTCAAGTCCTACAAATCATCAGCATCTTGTTGTGGCGGGTCGTAAGGGTTTTCAGGCACACCTGTGTAAGAACCAAGCGGGTCGGCTTTGCTTTGAAACTTCTTTTTCTTTCTAGACTTAAAAAAACTCATACATAAAGTATGAGTAATTTTTTAAAAAATATCAATTTTTTCGCTAAAAATCGCGATTTTTAGCAATTTTTAGTCGATTTTTTATTTCCCGTCGTTGATATACAAAATTCCAAGTGTGTTTTCCCCACAATGACTCGATATCGTTGCACCAGCTTTGGTTTCATAAATTTTTTCAAATCCACGGTCAATCAAACTTTGTTTTGCAGCCTTAACCATCTCGTCAGTCGCCGTGGTGTAGGTCACAAAGGCAACAGATAGGTCCGGTGTGTTGAATTCTTCCAGTGTGTCTTTGCAATAGTTCGCCACAACCTTATCCATATTTCCGCGATACTTTTTGTGCGGGCCCATTTTACCTTCTTTCAAAATAATTTGTGGACGGATATGGAGTAGATTTGCCCCAAAGTATGATAGAGCCGAGCATCTCCCGCCTTTATACAAATATTCCAATTTTTTCAAAACAAAACTTGCTTGCACTTTTGGCACACGCGCATTTGTCTTTTCAAAAACTTCCTTAGCAGAAAAACCTTCGTTGACAAGTTTGCGCGCATAAATGGCAAGCAGTGCAATTCCAGTGGAGAGTGATTTACTATCGCAAACATAAACATTCTTCAACTTTTCGCTCGCCATTCGAGCGTTCTTGCAAGAAGATGAAAGTGCACTTGAAAGAGTGAAGTGCACAATAGCATCGTATTCTTTCAAAAGGTTTTTAAAATATTCTTCATATTGCGTTTCATTTATCGCCGAAGTTTTAGGTAACGTCTTTGTTTCTTCCACTTTGGCAAAAATTTCTTCTGGCGCAATTTCGCCGTCAAAGAATTCTTTTTCATTCATAATGACGGTGTAAGGAATGGTGTGGATATCAAATTCCTGTAATATATCTTTAGGCAAATCAACCGTGCTTTCGGCAGAAATAGCAATTTTCATAAAACCCCTCCTTTATCATTGGATATAAACATTATAATAAAAAAAAGAAAAAAAACAAAATAAAATTATAAATATTCCAAAATTAAATTAAAATTTTGTTTGCCTTCTTACTCGATTATATGCTACACTATTCCCGAGAAGGAGGAAATATGGAAAACACGAACGGAATAAATCAAATCAAAAAATCACATTTTGCATTGGCGATTATTATGATTATCGTCTTTGTGGCATTCACAATTTTTGCTTTTATTTATTACTTTGGCGAGGATTATAGCGAATTTAACGCCACTGCTCGCGAAGAATTCGAAGTGGTTGGACTAGCCGATGGACTTGTTCCGCAGGGCTTTACAAACTATCACGAAAGTACTTCAGAAGGAAAGTTTTTTGTTGGCGGATATATGACCGACGGTAGCGCGTCAAGAGTGTATGTTGTAAACGCCGAAACTTATGAAACAGAAAAATATTTCATTCTTGCATACTATGAAGACGATACCATTGTGGACTACACCGGACATTGTGGTGGATTGGTGACTGATGGTAATGGATTCTGGTTCTCTGGCGATGGTTTGGTTTACTATTTTTCTTATGACAAAATCAACAGTGTGGAAAATGGTGGTCAAATTATTGCCGATTCATACTTCATGGCACCAAACGGCGCTGACTTTTTAGCAATATATAATAACGTTTTGCTTGTCGGCGAATTCCATCGTGATGGCAACTACGACACTTCCACAACTCATCATATTGAAACATCAAACGGAACAAACTATGCCGTGACTTTTGCTTATGACATCAACACAACTAACACTTCCGGATGCGGACTTGAAGACTTAAATCCTGAATATGCTATTTCCACACCATCACTTGTTCAAGGAATGGTAATAACCAACGATATGATAATTCTTTCAACATCATACTCTCTTCCAAGTTCCACTATATATTTCTATGAAAACATTATTAACCAAGTAACCCCAGAGTCTCGTCAGTATGACAACATTACTGAAGAAGTTCAAACATACATTCTCGACACTCCAGTAAAAACAATCAAAGCACCTAGTATGAGCGAAGAGATTGTGGTGCTAGACGGCAGACTTTATATTCTTTTTGAGAATGCTTGCAATAAATACAAATATTTCACACGCAATAATCTTAAAAATGTATATAGCATTGAACTTCCAACATTAGTTACTGAATAATCAAATATTTTATCACAAAACATTTAACTTAACAAAAATGCGTTTTTTGCGCATTTTTTTATTGTTACAAAAAAAGCATATCAAACGATATGCTTTTTCTTTATTTTTCCACCTTAACACAATAGCAAGTTGGAACATTTTCCACACGAACTTTTTCACTCACAGCAACACCGGCAATCACATAAACTTCATTTTCACTTGCCAAAACTGGTATCAAATCTCTTTTTCTTGCAGGAATTTTCTTGTCAATCATAAAAGATTTAAGTTTTTTCGTTCCGCCACCAAACTTCTCGAATATGTCACCTTCTTCTCTAAAACGCCAAACAGCATCTTTTGGAACTTTGCGGAAGTCGAAATATATCCCTTCTTCCAAAAAAGAATCCGATCGCACACGCTTTATCGTCACCTTTCCAAATCCATCCACCGTGAAAGTCATACATTTGTTTGGTTTTCTCAAAGTTGGTTTTTCAACATAAACATTTTGGAATGTCAAATATCCATATTCTTTTGTGACTGTGACATCCATCGGAAGTTTGATTTTTTTGCCATTATCAAGATTTTCCGCTAAATCTTTTATCATATCAATGTGTTTTTTCTCAATATCCTTTTTGATATTAATAGCTTTAAGCGCTTTAAAAATCAATCTTGAATACACCGCGTTGTGAAGTTGGAAGATACTGCACGGAAGTTGCGCTGACTTTTCGTCAATAACAAGGTTATTCAAGTCTAAATTTCTGTTGATATAGTCATCATCTTCACAAACCGCCTGTGAAAAATTGTTGATAGCTTCAATAGCATTTGGATATTTCTTCAAAACTTCTTTCATAATGACATTGCGAATAAAGTTGCGGCTATATGAATTATCGCTGTTGCTGTTGTCTTCAACGTAATCAATATCGTTGCGCATAGCATATTCCAAAATTTCCTTTTTGGATGTTTGAAGCATTGGTCTGATATATATCCCGTTACGCACCGGTTCCATACCTTTCGCGCCAGCAACGCCTGCCCCACGAAAAATATGCATCAAAATTGTTTCTGCTTGGTCGCTTTGATGATGAGCGAGCGCAATTTTATCGACAATATCTTTCTTGATAAGCGCTTCGAAAACACCATATCTCCCTTCACGTGCCGCAGTTTCAATACTCAACTTTTTATCTTTGGCAATCTTTGGCACATCAATTGTAAACTTGTAAACTCGAACGCCCATTTCACGACATTTTTCCAACACAAAGCGCGCTTCGTCTGCACTTTCTTCTCTTATCCCGTGATTAATGTGGATGCCAACAACTTCAATATCAAACTTCTCTTTGTTGGCATTAAGGAAGTGAAGAAGACTCATCGAATCCACTCCGCCACTCACGCCAACGCCAATTACTTCACCTTTTTTGATAAGATTGTTATTTTTTATATAATCCAAAATTTCTTCCATAACTTTTCCCCAATTTGTTTTACTTATTAAGTATACATAAAAATTACGGAAAAAACAATACTTTTTATTAAAAAATTTTACTTTTAAGCCAAATTTATTGCATTTTTCAAATTTTATAAAATTTAGGTATCAAAAACCTTCAAAACCAAAACCGTCAAATCGTCAACCGCATAGCCATTATTTTGTGCCAACGCGCGATTTAAAATTTGGTCGGCGAGTTCTTGCGGATTTCTAATTTTTAAACTTTTTATCTCTTCTTTCAAAATTTCATCATTTTCAAAACTGTCGCTTATGCCATCCGAAATCATAATAATATAGTCGTTTGCTTTCACAACTTCCTTATTGACCATTGGCGATATGTCGTTGACAATTCCAATTGGAAGAGAAGATGATTTAATAACTTTTATTTCATCTTCATTTAAAATATGTGTGACTGGACTTGCCATTTTGATAAAATCGACAATACCGTTACGCAAATCTATCACACCGACATCAAGCGCGGAAAAAATTTCTTCTTTATGCAAGTTTAGAAGTTTATTGACCGTGGACAAGATAATATCATTATCAAAACCCGCCTTATAAAAATTTTCAACCAGAGAAAGTGTCAGTTCGCTGATGTTTTCCGCATTCTCACCAGTCCCCATACCGTCACTTATGCCAAACAAAATTCTGTCACCGTCAAGTCGTATGAGAGTGTAAGTGTCGCCACTTATTTTAGAATTCTCTTTAGTTTTTTGCGCAATACCAAAAATGCAATCAAAACGTGGTGCAGTCTTCAAATTCAAAACGGTATAGTTTGGACGCGTACTCGGAAAACTTTCGTAAAGCGCCATTTTGCAGCCGCAAACCTTTCCAACACAATCTTCAATTCGCAATTTGGAACTATCTTCGTTGCGAACAACCAAAGACGCCACTTCCGTGTGAATATCTTTTTCGTAGACCACCGCGTCAATACAAACCACATTATGATATGTTAATTCATCCAAAATTTTATTTTCTCTCACAGTATCAAAAGAAATGTTACTATCAAGTTCGTTGGAAAGCGAAGAAATTACCTTGGAAATACCTAAAAGTTGGTCGGCAATTAAAATTTTGCTGGTGTCGACGTTATTCATCATTGTTAAATATTTTTTATATTCTCCTGTCAGTGAGTTTATGCTTCCCAAAATCGTACTTGTTTGCTTACACCTTGACGTTAAATAGGACGGAATATCAAGCAAAGTAACTTTTCCGCGCTCAAATGCCACATTGATAAGCTCATCAAACACCTTTTTTGTGTCTTCAGCAAAAGTTCGGTGACAGTGCATACGTTCTGGACAATAGGAACAAATTTTTGCACACAATTCATCATTTAAAAGTTTAACAACATCTTCTTTTGACATATTCTTTTTGAGCATATTTCGATAAATTATATTCATCTCGTTGAAAACTTCTGCAAGATTACCAAGACGTTTATGCAAAATCTCCCTATTCCTGTTAACCACATTTTTCATCGCCAACCTGTCTTTTGAAAGGTTAAAAATAACTGCGATTTCGTTCAATACATTTTTTGGAATAAGCAAAAAGGCAAGTGAAGAAAGAAGTAGTGGCAAAATTTCCACAAAACCAAAACTTGCATACAGCCGGAAATATAGCCCTGCCAGCACTTCCACACACAAAACGCTGATTATCATAAAGATACGGTGATGATTTTTAAAAATTAACGCAAGTAATGCCCAAAGCACAAACGGCGCGACAAACATTGGATTATTGGTGGAAAGAAGCGCACCAAGCCCGCCGATTATCGCCACCAGAAGTGTCAAAATTGGCGTGGAAGTAAAGGCAAAAAGTATCACCAAAAACGAAACGAAAAGTTTTAAAAAGGAAAAATTATACAAATTCAAATTAACAAGACCGGCACTTAAACTTAGAACAATCACAAAGAGCGAAACAAGTTCCAAAGTGGTCAACTTATTTGTGAAACCGCGGATAATAATGGCTTCAAAAATAACGATTGAAGAAAACATAAAAAGCGTGCCCAAAACAATATTAATAGCCGAAAGTATCGGAGAAAAACCAGAAATAATCTCAAAAACCACTTGTGCCGTTTGACTTAAAACGGCAAAAACGCCAAACTCCCATTTTCGCATATTTTTTTTGCATAATATGTGAATAAAATACGGAACAATCAACACAAAAAGCGTACAAAGAAGTACTATCGCGCTTTCCAACGAAAATTCTTTCAGTAATCCCGCGATGAGATACGCTGGCGCAAGCAAAAACACTTTTTGATTCGCCCAAGTGAGCGCAAAAAGCATTCCAAATGCAAACGGCGAAAGTATGGCGTTGATATTTGCTTGGAAGAGAATATAAAAAAGAAAGACAAAAAGCACAAATCGAAGTAAAGCATTTAACGTTTTGTTTATGTTAATTTTTTTCATTTATAACCTCATTAAAAAGTTTAAATCGAAAAAACATATTTTTTATAAGAAAATTTTGCAATTTTTTGTCAAAAAAACAACATTTTTGCAAAATTTATCTTTTTTTATAAAAATTAAGATTTTTTGTTTTTTTGGAAAATTTGTGTTTGTTTGATTTCTAATGGTAAAAAATATTTATGCTAAAAGGATGATATAAAAAATAGAATATATTATGAAGTTCTTAACAATAAAAAGGCGCATTGTGCCATTCTTTTGGTGATTTTGGTTACAATTTGTTTTGTGGTTGGCGTTTGTTATGCGGCGAAAGCGACGAGTTCGCCGAAAGCGTTATATACTATTGTCATCGACGCGTGGTTACGGCGAGAGAGATGTCAAGTTAGGACAGTATGTTTTAAATGTAAAAAGTAATTTATTATTTGTGGATTGATATAAAAAAAGCATATCAGTTGATATGCTTAAATTTTATAAATAACAAGGGTTTTCAATTTTGTCCCAAATCTCTCTTACATATTCATCACCTATCTTTGCGTTTTGCATAAAGTCTTCTTTATCTTTGAAATAAGCAACTTCGTCATCATTTGGACCCCAGCCTAATTCAATTCCATTGTCACCATATCTATATAGGCAAAACATTAGGTTTTTATATTCAAATCCTGTTTCGCCATAAAACTCGAATGCTTCAAGGAAGTCATTCAAGTCAGGACTCAAAGGTTTGCCTTCAATATAAAGCTTTTTTGCTTTGTTTAGTGAAATTAAGTTGGGATAGATAACGTTATTTTTCATCTTCTTTCCAAATATGTCAAAAATCCAACTGCAATTTTCGCATTGTCCATTTCCAAATTGGTCTTTGAAACATTTCGCTCCGCAAACAGGGCATTTTGTTGAAAACTTTCTTTTGAAGGGGCTTCCTTTCTCGCAAATAGGACATGAGCCATTGTATTGCTCAATAGTTATATAATGTCCACATTCGCATTTGTAGTTTGCAGTTGAAAATATTTTTGCCGGTTTTATTGTAAGACTCTCTATCACTTTAAAAACTTGCTCAAGATTTTTAAAATCAGCATAAATAATAAATTTTGTGTCTTTTGAATTTTCAATATTTATTTTTGTTTGTGTTAAATCTTTAGAATTATATAATTCTTGCTGATAGTTGTAGCCATAAACAAGATATTTTAAATGTTTAAAAATGTTTAAATCAAGGGATAAAATTTCTTCCTTTTTTGGATAAAGTTTGATATATCCAATATAGTTTTTATTCGTGTAGACATCAAAAAAAATCTCGGTTTTTAATCCTTGTAATTGGCAACAAATTCTTGGGATTGGGTACATTTCATTTATAAAGTTTTCCTTGATTTTTATTCTATGTCCATAATGAAAGTCTATGGCATTGTCAACACAATGACAACTAAGAAATTTTGTCATTTTATTCATCTTTTCAAAAACATCATTATATAAGATATTTAAATTTTCAACACTGTTATTCATAAGATTATTTTATCACATTTATTTTATTTTTGAAAATAAAAAATAGTAAAAAGAAAAAATCAAGATTTTCGGAATTTAAAAAAATAAAAAAGCATATCAACTGATATGCTTTTATTTGGTTTATTGCAACCAATCTCTTTCGGTTGTTTCTTCCCATATATCTTTTAAAAGGTTATTATCGATTTGTGCA
>CAZFRA010000015.1:0-20691 GCA_964521165.1 uncultured Lachnospiraceae bacterium | reverse complement strand
AATAATCTCCAAAACCGCAGTTCTTTCGACTGACTTTTGTATTATACCATACTTTGAATAATTATCAAAACAATTTTTACAAATTTTTAAAAAATCTTTCTTTTTTCCTTCCTTATTTTTCGTTATTCTGCTTTTTGTCATTCCTTCGGCAAATAATTTTGCGTTACTATTTCCTCCTTTGTATGAAGCCAACAGAATAAAATATTGCTTAAACAATTTAATATCTTAGAGTTTTAAAGCCGAGTTTTTATAAACTACACTCAATAAAGTAGATAGTTTTATTTTTTAGCAACAAAGATAAAAGAAACTCGCAAATAGAAAAATTTATCGTCTTCAAATAGAGTTTTGATTTTTTTAAGCAAATATTCATTTCGCTTGCATAATTTATTGAAAGTCTCCAAATCTTTTATTTCTTTCGTTGACAGAATTTCTTTTTGTGGATTCTCGCGATATGAAAAATCATCAATATAGATATCTCGGCGTTCTTGAATACTTTTTCCAAGAGTTGAAACTCTCAAACTGTGATCACTTATGTTTTTAAATCCTGTATTCATAAGCATATTTGGAATTTTTTTGCCAATGAAACGGTCGCTATATCGAAGTTGATTTCTTATCTTTGGAAAAAGTGCAAGTTCTTCTTGCAAAATTTCATTGTGTGGATGACAAACTTTTAAAGAGTCATCCGCGTCTAGAATTATTAGGACTGTTTCTTCGTTTGAATATTTTGAAACCAATTTGAGAAATTTTTGAGGATTGTTCAGGTGCAACAAAACATACGAAAAGAATGCAACATCAATATATTCTTTCGACTCGGATTTTAAATAGTCTTGCAGTTGTTTTTCAAAATTTTTTGCTTCCAAATCTGCAAAGAAAAATTTATATTTATCATTTTTAAAATTTTTGTTCGCTTCATCCACGGCATTTTGAACAAAATCAAACCCAACAATCCGCTTGCATTTCTGTTCATATTTTTCAAAAAAGGCTTTGGTTGTTTTGCCATTAAAACAGCCAAAATCAACAACAAGCAAATCATCTTTTAGGTTTCCAAAGGCAAGTTCAACAATTTTTTCGCTAGCCCTTGCGCTATATTTTGCCTGCAAAACCAATCTACTTTGTTCTTTTTGAGTTTTGTTAAACAAAGAATAATCTTTTTTCATCACTAATATTATATCATTAAACGAATGAAACTCAAAATATTTTTAACAAATTTTAAAACTGGTAATAAAACATTTCCATTTACAAATTAAAATTTTTGTATGTTTTCACAAACTTAATAAATTATAAAAAGTGTTATATTAAAATATGAATTTTCCAACACAACCTAGCACATTTTCAATTTATATTATTTAACTTAATCACCAACAACCTTTTCGTAAACATAATATTCGCCATCTTGGGATTTTGTAAAGTTTTCGTCATTATTTAAGTAAGTGTTGCTGCTATTGTTTTCTACAATAGTTGCTAAAACTTTTATTGTGGTGGCATATTCACCTAAATATCCACAAGATGATGTCTCGCTTGATAAATTGTCATACACATATTCACTTTCTATCACAACTTCTGTTAAATTTGTGCAAGAACGGAATGTAGAAGAACCTATGGAAATTACTGAATTAGGTATTGTTATTTCTGTTAAATTTGTGCAATTATAAAACGAATAATTACCAATATTTGCAACTTTTTCACCTATTGTTACTTTTGTTAAATTTGTGCAATTACGGAATGCAGAATTTCCTATGGAAGTTACTGAATCAGGTATTGTGATTTCTGTAAAACCTGTGCAATATGCAAATGCAAAATTACCAATGCTGGTTATATTATTACCCATTAAAATTTTTGCAATATTTAGAGCTTCTGAAGAGCCATAAGGACAAAACAAATAGTTTGGTATTTTTTCTACACTATCTCCAAATATTACTGTTATACCTTCGGTAGATCTCCCTGCATTGTTAAATGCATAATTACCATTTATTAAATCTTCACAATTTCTTGCATTAAATTTTATATTTGTTAATGCTGTTGAGTTATAGAATACACTTACACCAATGTATGTAACACCCTCGCCTATTGTTAATTCTGTTAAACTTGTGCAATTATAGAATGCATAGTTGCTAATACTACCACTATTTATTGTAGCAGTTTTTAGGTTTGTACATCTATAGAATGCAGATATTCCAATACTGATTACTGAATTAGGTATTGTTATTTCTGTTAATTTTGCACACTCATAGAACGCATAATTACCAATATTTGTAACCTCTTCACCTATTGTTACTTTTGTTAAATTCTCGCAGCCATGGAAGGCATAATTACCAATGTTTTCACCATTTATTATAACAGCCTCTAAACTTGATGTTATATAAAAAATTGCAAATTCAGATGTGTTATATTGTTGTTGTATCGGTGTTCCATTGCTATATTCAGTTTCGCCAAAGATGGAACCAAATACAGCATCTTTACCTGTTGCATCAACACTCATACCAACAAAAGGCAGCGTCAAACTTTCCATACTTCCACTGACACCAGAAAAGATAGGGTTACCGAATGCAACAACATTGTCTGCAATAACAACATTGCTTGATAAACTACCTTTATATCCATAAACTATATTGTCAATGTAAACCACACCATCTGGTTGTGCTTGATACCAAGGTGTTTCGTCAAATATGCCCACTTCAATATATCTTACGCTATCTGGGACAGTAATACTTGTTAAATATGGCATACGATTAAATTCAGTTGAAGAAATTGATGCCGTTTCGTCTTTAAAGAAAATCGTTGTTATTTTTGGATAGTTTGAATTTTGATTTGGAACAAATAATCCGGTTGGTATAACCGCATCCGCAGTTAAAGTCAATGTTATTCCATTACCACTAATTCCTGCATTATAAAAAATGTAGTTATCGCCGTCGGATTGATAATCTCCAGTTGTGGTTGAAGCAAAATAAATTATTTCTATACCTTGGCAATCATAAAAAGCGGAATTTCCAAAATAAGTTATATCACCTAAAATTTGAACATCTTTTAAAGAATAGCAATAACTAAATGCCTTTTCTCCAATTGTTGTAATACTTTCTGGTAAAACCAATTCAGATAATGATGTGCAACCAGCAAAGGCGCTTTCACCAATTGAAACTACACTATCTGAAATTTCTATTGAAATTAAATTTACGCAATCTTCAAATGCAGAGTCATATATGTATTTAATTGGGTCAGAAATTGTTAAATTTACTATAAACTGATTATCTTTAAATGCATTTGTATTAATGAAAACAACATCCAATTCTTTATATTCGCTTGGCAAGATTATATCAGAAGATTCACCGTTATAACCAGCAATACCATAAGAAGTAAAGTCTGTTGAGAAGACAAAATCATACAATTCCGATAAATCATCACTCCATTTTGCATAAAGTGTGATGTCTTCCGTTATAGGAGTATCAAAGTCAAATTTTTCAGTATATGATATATCTATATACCAACCCATGAAATCATAATTATCTCTTGTTGGAACAGGTCTTTCAATCGTTTCTCCAACATTAACTGTTATACTTTCTATCTCTTTTCCGCCACAAGAATCAAAAGTGACTGTGCATACTGTTGGAGATGTGGGGGGGGTATTTTCATCTTTATTGCTGAAAATTATATAAACAATTACACCACATATTACTGCAACACATAATATAAACAAAACACAAAATATTATATTTTTTGTCGCACTTTTTTTCATACCTCCTCCCCCTCTATTTCATAAGTTAGTATATCTCATAAATCAAATATAAGTCAAGTAAAAGCAGTGCTCCGTTTTTTAAATAAAAAATGGTAAACTCTAAAAAATCATATCTTTTAAAATAGATAAAAAATATTTTCGCGTTTATATAAATATTAAAATTCTTAGGTTTATTTGATAAAAATTATAATGCAAATGTAATTAGCATCAGTGTTGCCTTTTTCTAACTTTAAATAAGAAGTAATTTTTAAAAATAGAACATTATGGTTTTTAATTTTAATTCAAATGAACTAAACTAAGTTGAAAAATGAGATAAAAGAAAGTGACAATAACACCATTTTTTAATAAAAGCTATTTTCGTAAAGAGGTTTTTTTGGAATACTCTTTTTTGAGAGCAACTTCGATTTCTTTATACACCTTTTCGCTATTTGCTACCACGAGTAAATTTTCCACAACACCATAACAACCGCCAGCTTCTTTAACGATAAGAAGTCCCGGATGCGTATCCCAAGGATTTGCCGGCAAATCAAAAATATATGCACCAAGTTTTCCTTCCGCAACCCACGCAAGACCGGTTGATGCAGCACCAAGACATCTTTGTTGTAAGAACTTTTCTTTGAGAGCGAAAAAAATTTTGACAAAGTTAGGGTATTTTGTTTCATTGTTATACAATAGGCGATTTGTCGGCTTTTTCTTAGTAAAAAATCTCTTGCCGTTCTTGTAAGCACCAAAACCCTTTGCAGCAAAATATGTAACATTTGGATTAAACATTGCGCTCGCCACAATTTCATCGTTTTCCACATACGCAACTTGCACTGCCCAAATGTTAATATCACTGGCAAAATTAATTGTTCCGTCAACTGGGTCGATAACAAAATATGTTCCACCCACTTCCGTTTTCGAATTAAATTCTTCGCTGACAATTTTCGGGTTATCAAATGCCTTATTCAACTTTGCAATCAAAAACTTTTCAATGGATGTATCATAGTTTGTGACAAGATCAAAATTCTTAAACTTTGAACCTGGTTGCTTGTCTTTCGAATCAACTTTTGATTTTTTGACAGAATTATATGCTTTTTTTTCAATTTTTAGCAAATACTTTGCTATTTCTAGATAATTTTTATATTTTTTCATGGTTTAATTTTAAAATATAATTAGTTTAAAAGTCAAACAAATAAAGAAAAGTTCTTAATAAAAAACAACCGACTAAGGTTGTTTTTTCTTCTTATTTTTGCACTCTGCCAACCTCGATATTGTCAACAGTTCTATCTTGTAATTCTTTGACTGGATGTTCTTTATCTTGAACGCGATAATCTTCACCGAAAATCTCTATATGCTCTTCAATCACTTTATGACTCGCCACATCCTTTGGTTTTTTGTTGACTTTGTTTTGATACTTAAAAAAGTCCGCGTCTTTTGGTATGTCATTAATATTGATATATCCTTCACGGTTCGCAGTGTTGAAAACGGTATCTTTCAAGATGTTTCGAATATAATTTTTATTGGACTTGAAGGAAATGAGTTCCGGAAAAGTGCCGTCTGGTATCACTTCCTGCCACTCTTTCTTCTCATACTTTCTCAAATTATTTACCGCCGCGTGCAAATGTGCAATCTCTTGCTCCAAAAGCATTTCCCAAACCTTCTTAACACCAGCATCACTTTCGTCGCAAAGCATTGAGTAATATAAATAGCACTCGATATATTCGTGCATAAGACACATTTCAAACCAACTTGCCGTCGGGTCGATAAGACTGCCGTATTGCGACACGTGCTGCTCTTCCACCATACCAATTTCGGTATAAACTTCTCGTCCTTTTTGATTTTTATAAAATCCGCCAAGATTCATATAATAATTCATCGTTTGCTGTTCGGCAGCAGTGATAATATTGACCGCGCACTTGTCAAAAGGCATAGCTGTCTTATTATCAATCGGTTTTTTCACACTGTCGAACGGGTGACGATGGTGCGATATTGTTGGTCTTCCTGGCATAATTTCAGTGTAGTCGCCAACATAATCTTCTGCTTTTGCGTTCATATCGCTTTCCAACATATTAGCATAGCGATATAAGTGGTCGAAATCTTCAAGAAGCGCAAAATCGAGCGCTGATTTAATGTGTTTATCACTGACATGTTGCGCCAAAAACGCCGTCAAGTCCACTGCTAACTGCTCATATCCAATCGTTGTTTCTAAAAGATTTTCATCGACCGGTTTTAGAGATGCAATAAGCTTTTGTTGTTGCTGCTCGTTTCGTCGAACCAGCGCCAAACTTCTTCTTAAATCGTTGTCAGATGTGTGTCTGTGAAACTGATGCCCAAACCAAACACTTTCATATTCCGTACCGTTCATAAGAATGCAGCGCACGCGCGTGTATGGACTCGCTTCCAGTTTGTTGTATGGCTTTGGGCTTAAATCTTTCCAGCTCATCAAACAACTTTCCAAACTTTTTGCTTTTTCTTCAAAAGGATTAAATTTCATAAAAACCTCCACGAAATTATTATCTACAAGAAAAGCGAAAAATATTCTTTAAAAGAATCAACCTGACTTTTCCACAAAAAGTGGCTGTAATGTGAAAGTTAAAATAAAACATACTCACAATAATTGATTTTTATTTTTTCTTTTTGATATAATGTTAAAATGAAAAAGATATTTTTTACAAGTGATACACATTTTGGAAGCGACGAAATTTTAATACGCGATAACCGCCCGTTTAAAAATTATAAGGACTTTCAGAAAAAAATTATCACAATTTGGAATAAACAAGCAAAAAAAGGTGATGTTATTTATCACTTAGGCGACTTTATCGACTTTGTTTTCAACAAAGAATCGGATTGGAAAAACGGACTTAATCTTGTAAAGAAGATAAAAGCACAGGTGGTGCTGATAATCGGCAACAATGAACAACGTCTTATCAGTCGCATTTTTAAAAACAATTTCGATAGTTTTAGAGAATATTGTTTAAGCCTTGGTTTTAAGGACGTCAAACTCAACGACAAAATTGAAATTAACGGCAAAAGATTTTTCTTGACGCATGAGCCGAAAGATTACAAAGAACGCTATATTAACCTTTTCGGCCACAATCATCGAGTAACAGGTTTTTGGAAACCTTTTGGTATAAATGTAAGTTGCGACCTTAACCATTTCAAACTCTACGATATGATAGAGATTGATAAAATTTTTTATTCAAAAAACAAATACTGGGATAAAGGTTACAATGTTTGGTTTTTGGGTAAATTCCCAAACTGGTTTAAAAAGATTAAAAACTTTCGTGATGTATTCATCGCACAAAATGTGTTTGAAGGCAAGTTTATAGGTTTTTACACGCGTGAGTTTTATTGTTTAGACAACTTTTCTGCATTCAGTTTTGTTTATGATAACATTCGTTTTGCCACAGTGGAGCACGCATATCAGGCGTATAAATTTATAACAACTGCGCCGGATATTGCAAAACAAATCATTGCCAGTAATTCACCGCACGACGCTAAGATGATTGCTGACGCACACAAAGACAAAGTGGATGCAAATTGGGATAATATCAAAGTCGATTTAATGGAAAAACTACTGCGCGCCAAAATGGAACAAAATCCATCCATAAAAGATAAACTTCTCGAAAGCGCCAACTACACCTTGTGCGAAGATAGCGAAAAAGATTCTTTTTGGGGTATCGGAAAAAATCACACCGGTAAAAATATGTTAGGTAAACTTTGGATGAAATTAAGAGATGAACTCGCGGAAGGAAACTCTGGTGAAAAAGATTAAAAACCTTTGTAAAAAATATATACAATAAGGAAGCGCCACGGTTATATTAATATTTATTGCGCCGGAGCGTTAGATTGTCGAATCGTACTAAAACAAGATGTAGTAATTTAGAGATTGTTTTTAACATGAGATAACAATTACTCTGTTTATTAGCAGATCAATATTGTTTTTTTACATCTTTTTAATTTCTATTATAAGCGTTTTTCTAACTTTTCCATTAATTAATTTATATTTTTGTAAATTTTTGTAATTCGTCACAGCAAGCAAATATTCTATATTCTTTTTTGCTTTCAAAACTTGAATGTTTGTATGGTGTAGCTCCCACAATAAGATTATCTATAAAGCTCTTCTCATTTCTAAAACAAAAAGTTTCTTAAGTAAAAAATATTTTTGTTATATTTTGAAATACTTGTTAAATAACATATTTATAATTATTCTTTGACAAAATAAAAATCATTGAAATAATATAATGTTACACTTTTTTAAAAATTTGTAAAAAATAACACAAAAACAAAACAAATACTAATTAATATGCTTATCAATAAAATTATCCTATTTGACGACCATATAGATATTTATTTCAATGCAAGTGATGATAAGAAAACGCATTTAAAACTTAAAGAAATACCAGAAGATAGCGAACTTTTTGAAAATAAAACAAATAAAAAACAACCCGTAGCCCATAAGGGTTCGGATTGTTTGCACTTGGCGGGAACCGTTGTATCTCAACTGAACACTTAAAATTTTTTGTTTTACTATATACTTTGTATATAGTAATTTTTTGTTTTTTTATGTTAACTTTTGAAAGTTTGTAATTTACCACACTCCCATAAGAAATATTGGTTTATCATAACTATAAAAAAATTGCACTTGTTTTTGTGCAATTTATATTAAACAGTTTATATCTAAATTGACTTGCTTTTGTTCATTTCCAACTATGATGTCTTGCTTTTCAGAGTGAATGGTTAATGTTGATGAATTTTCTTCTTGTGGTTTTCTATTGTATTTGAAAAAGATTTCTACTTTATCATTATAAAGTTTTATTTCTCTTACGAGCAAATCAATCATTTGTTTTGGACTTTTTGTTATTGCGGTTTTCATATATTTGTAAACATCATCTTTTGTAAGTTGCATTCTTTCTTTTGTGTTTTCAAGAGCAATTTGTTCTGCAATTTCTTTCTTCTTTATTTCAAGTTCTTCCAAATGTTCTTTTGTAGATGATGTAATAATGCCTTTGTCTATTGCATTCAATACATTAGAAATAGAAACGTCAACCTTTTGTTTTTCTTTATAGAGTAAAGCAAGTGTCGAGTCTTTCTCAATTCTCTCTTCATTTAGTTTTATAACCTTATCAGCAATATCTTTAATAAGTTCGTTTGAACCAAGTGCCGTTAGAATTGTTTTAACAACTATATCTTCAATCATTTCTTTTCTTACAGCACGAAGCGGACAATTTTTGTTTATCCTTTTGCCTGTGCATTTATAATATCTCTTTATTTTACCACTTTTGGATGTTCCTGCATCAGAGTTGACAATGTGTCCACAATATCCACATTTTAGTTTATTTTTTAATAAATAAACAATATCTGGTTTATGTTTGCCATATTTGTTGTTTTCAATTTTTATTCTAACTGCTTCAAATAGTTCATCAGAAATAATTTTAGGATAGATATTAGTAAACACTTCGCCATTAAATGTATATTTGCCATTATATTTTTCATTGCGTAAAAAGTTATACAAAGTGTTACGAGCAAATACTTTGCCTCTATACAAAACTCCTTTTTTTCTTAATTCTTCAAGAATTGTTTTAACAAGTTTGCCAGAAGCAAAGTCAAGATACAAATTTCTTACAACTTCTGCTTCTTCTTCATTTATTAACACCTTTTTATTCTCAACTTTATAACCATATAGAATAGTTCCGCCTGTAAAGTTTCCTTTACGCCTTGTTTCATTCATACCCCGCTTTACCTTTTGTGAAAGTTCAGCAGAATAATATTCAGCCATTCCTTCAAGCAAACTCTCTAAGATTATTCCTTCTGGTGTGTCTGGTATATTTTCCATTGCGGACAAAAGTTTAATACCATTGTCTTTTAAAGTTTTCTTATGCATTGCCATTTCATATTTATTTCGACTGAACCTGTCTAATTTATAAACAATTACATAATCCCAGCTTTTCTTGGCACTGTCCTTCAACATTCTTTGAAAATCTGTTCTTTTATCGTTTGTTCCTGTCATCGCTCTGTCAATATAAGTGTCAACAATGATAATTTCATTTCTTTTTGCATAATCTTGACAAACATGTAATTGTCCTTCAATAGATTGTTCTGTTTGATTATCACTTGAATATCTTGCGTAAATAACTGCCGTTTTCATTCTTCAACCTCCAAAACTTTGTTTTTATTGGAGAATAATTTATTGTTTAAAAAATTAGAATGAACACTTCCGCAAGTTGTAATTACTTTACAAACACATTTCTTTCCAAGATAAGTATAAATCTGGATGAAATTAAATTTTGAATTGAACTTACTTAATCTTTTTCTAACTTGATTTTTAAACATATATTTTCTCCTTTGTCATTTTTTTTGACACCAACAAAAAATCAGGGAATGATGAAGTTGGACAAAGAAAAAGAAAAAAATATTGTCTTTAATATTTTTCAATTTTTGATTTTAAGCAATAATTTTTTCCTTTGCCAACAAGGCATTCCCTGATATACTCTTGACTCAAAAAAAGAGAGAACGCCAACTACTGACAAAGGAGAAATTTTATGTAAGAAAATTACAAGTTTTGTTTAAGTTTTTTTGAGGTTTTGTATAAATAAAATGCGTGTAAAGTAAAAACAAATTACAATTTTGTTTATTCTCTTTTTTACTCTTTTTTTGTATAGTTGTCTTGAACTTAACAAAAGGAGTATAAAAATGAAAGAAGTAATTTTAAACGATAACCCTAATGATATTAAATGTTATATAGACGATTTACCTATTAAAGATTTGATACCAGATGAACTGATAAAAGTTTTTATAACTGCATTATCACGAGATGTTTATGAAATAGTAAGAACAAAACAAAAAAGAAAGGCTTATTATGAAAAGTCGAAAATGCAATCAGGTGTTCCTCCCTGAAAATTTTTAAAAAATTTTTTGAAAAGTGGTTGACTTTATAAGTTTAAAGTTTTATAATCTTTCTATCGTGGACAAATGTCCGTGATAGACAAGGAATTTTGATTATGAGAACAAAGAATTTAGATTTAATGGAAAAAATCTCAAAGTTTATAGAACAGTATCATTCTATAAACGGTAGGTCTCCAAGCATCAGAGAAATTGCAGATGCTTTGCAAATTTCAAAGAGCAGTGTTGGAGATTACTTGAATGAAATGATAGAGAAAAATCTTATCAAAAACAATGGTGGAAGTCGTGGCATTATGACTATCAAAATGGCAAAGACTAATAGTTCAGTTCGTAATATTGCCGTTGTTGGAAGTATTGCCTGTGGAACCCCACTCCTTGCAGAAGAAAATATTGAATGTTATCTTCCAATTCCAAATGAATTTTTAGGAAATGGAGAGCACTTCATTCTTCGAGCAAATGGTGAGAGTATGATTGATGTCGGTATAAATGATGGCGATTATGTCATTATCCGTAGACAAGAAACCGCAGAAGAAGGTCAAATTGTTGTTGCTCTTGTGGATAATGAAGCAACTTTAAAACGCTATTATATAGATAAGAAAAAAAGAAAAGTTAGATTACATCCAGAGAACAAATCAATGGAAGATATGTATTTTGACAGTATTGTTGTTCAAGGTGTTGCCGTTAAGGTCATTAAAGACATTGATTAACTTTGTTAATAATTGTGAACCACAAGCCTCGTTTCACATTATTAAATATAACCAATAGAGAAAACTTTATTTATAAAGTCTTGCCCTTAGGTTGCGTTAAATTTAATAAGGAAAGGAGAATAATTTAATGGAAAGTCTGCCGAAAAAACAATTAAAAATCAAATGCCCAAATTGTTCAAACTATATGAATTTGGACGCCTGCAATAATGGAGCATACAAAGGGAATTGTAGTGTTTGTAAAACAATAGTTTTTGCAAAGAAACACACTCAAAAAGAAACTTATTTGAGAATAATCAAACATTAAAAACTTTTCGTCTATATTGCACAGTAAGGTCGAGTTGAAATAGTGCTTATGTAAATCCTTTACTCACTACAATATAGGTAAGGTTCGTGTCAAAGGTTAAAGTCCTCTACGAACAGTTAAGGTCTTATTTTATAGGACAAACTGCTTGTAGAGGTTTTTTCTTTACTTGCAGAAATAAAAAATAAAGGAGAATATTATGGAATTATCACAAATTAGAGAAGATTTAAAAAATATTAGATATTATTTTTCACGCAAAGCAACTTTTGAAAAGGTTTCTGCAAGTGTTGGAAAAAATGATATTGCTGTTAAACTTGAAAAATATAATGAGGCAGTGCGTTCTGCCCCACCAAGACTATTTGACCTTTATGTGTCATTGTATCTTGACAATAACACACAAGAATCATTGTCAGACAAACTTGGCTATTCTGTTGAGTATATCTCAAAATTGAATGGTCAACTTGTTAGATTTTTTCAAAAAAATATGAAGGAGGAAAAGTAAATGAAAATACCAGAATTTATGGAAAATGCGACTAATGTTTATCGCACAAAAAAGTTTATTGTTAAACAAACAATTTATCTTGAATATGACAATTTTGGAAATGGTCGAGTTTTTAGTAAAGATACTTATTATCTTCGTAATAAACAACTTGACAAAGAATTTGAATATATCTTCAAAAATAGAGATTGTGTAAACGGCAAACGGGTTCATACCACACTTTATACAAGAAGATATAAATAAAGGATTAGATTTAATTCTAATCCTTTTTTTCTTCATCTATATCTTCATAACACCAAACTTTTTTATTGCAATTAGGACATTTTAAATGTCTTTTTGTAAATGTATGCAATGAAAAAATTATTTCTGCTTTTGTAGGCTTAAAATTTTGACGGCATTTAGGACAAATATAGTAATAATATTTAATTGCATAACAAGATACAATCAATATGATTATAAGTGATATAATTAATAAAATAGCAAAAATAATGGTTAAAACAAATTCGTGAAAGCTGGCTGATAAGACAGTTCCCAAAATAAAAATTGCCATAAAGATAATTGAGACAACAAACATTATGTTAATTTTATTTTTTCTTTTCATTAAAATCTCTCCTATCTTATCTTTAATTTATAAAAATTATATCATAAAATATAAGCATTTGTCCATTTTATTCAACTTTTGTTCAAGTAAATTACTATTTTGGTATTGGCGAACTACGAGAGAGTTCATTCATTTTTTTATGCCATTTTTCTATAATTGCAGTGTAGTTGGTAGCAAGACAAATCTTAGAAAAAGTGCGGACGCTGTGTGATTTAATTTGGTGGCCACCTCACACTGTCCAACGAAACTGTTTGTTTCAATATATATGATTCTTGACTTACTCAACTACAAAAACTTAATAGTCAGTTATTGACAAAAATTAAAAGGAGAAATGCAATGGCAAATTACAATTCAGAAAGACGCTGGCTCGTGCCTAACAAACGAGCTAAAAGCTATGCAGATGAACGCAGAGCAAAAGTTCATCAAAGAGGTCAAAAAGAAGGTAAAGAACTTACCGATTATGAAGCAGGTCTTCGCTCTGGATATTTGCAATGTCAAAGTGACCATGCTGGACTTTATAGATATAAGTCGGCAATGGAAGCTGGTTATTCAAAATCAGAAGCAAAGAAATTTTCAAGAGAAAAAGGAACTAAACTTAAAGGAGGAAAAAGATAGTGGCAAAGAAAGAAAATAATATTATGGTTGAAAGAGAAACCTTTAAGAAAGATGAGAAGCAATATTTTTCATACTTTATCAAAGGTAAAATTCGTGGGAAAGAAGTGCGTATTGCAGTAATTCCGCCAGATAGAGGTGGATATGCCGTTTTGGATATTGTGTTTGGCACTGAAACAAAAGCAGAACTCGTTATCAATCCTTTTGAAATTAAGGATGAAACAACAGGGAAAGTGATTAAAGGGAACACATATCTTGCACGCACAGTTGACGAAAATGGTGAAGTCTTTGAGTGCAATATTAAGCCATATAGAAATTCTGACAAAATGCTTCTCAATATGTTAATTCAATAAAAAATTTTAAAGGGCTGGTTATGAAATGGTTGATTTATACAATTTTAATTATTGTTTTAGTTGTGCTGTTGGGAACTTGGCCTTTATCCATCCTGTCCATAGTTTTTGAGTATATAGGCAAAGCGCTTAATTTGCTTGCCGAACTACTCAATTTCTTTGGATGGAACGGACTAGTTTAAAAGTCGAAAAAGCACTCTATTAAGACAATCTTAATTTAGTGCTTTTTGTTTTAAATCTTATTCAAAAAGGATAAATATGGAGAGCTTAAAAAGAGTTTTTGTAGCCCTGCTTATTGTTGCGTTTATCGTTTGTGCTGTTTTAGATTTTTGGTGGTTGTATGTGCTTATATATGCTCCCGACAAAGAAATAGTCAACACTTTTTATGTTGGAACAATAACCACAACTCCTACTTCTGAAGAGGAAGAATCTGTGACTGAATATGTTATCAAGATTAAGTATTTTTCAAACTACAATAACAATGGTTTGGAATGCTTGGAAATTCAATTTTCAGGGTTCACAGATGAGTCAGGAGAAAGTATTTATTCTTGGGGAATTCAGTTCGTAGCAAACTCAGAAGAAGAGAGTTTGGAAGATTGGGTTTTCAATGTTGACACATCTTCTGTGAGTGACACTGTTTCAACTAAGTGGCAATTTCCTTTGACTTGGAAATATTATCACAATGTTTGGGGTTCATATACACCAGAGAATGCATCAATCTATTATTATAAATCTTCCGATTTATTTACAAATGATATTACAGGTGCATCAAGTTTAGGTAATGGCGAAGGATTTTTAATTTCCATTGATGACGACATTTACAAACTTAATTTCACCAAAAATGTTATCAACACTGACGATAATTCTAACTTTGTAGCAGAAAAGATTGTGAGTTCTTGGAGAATCGCGCTTTATAGAAATATCACTGTCTATGATTACTATTATAGTTATGATATTTACTCTTTTGCCTATACGATATACCAACAACTGCAAGCAGTGTCAAACGGAAAACAATCGGCTTCACTCATCAATTTACCAGATATGTTCACATATCAAATCTATGACGGCAAGACTTTCACAGATGTTAGTTCACAAGAGAATTCAAAGGTTTCTGAAACGGTTAGAAATTTCTATTCAATCTATATTGAAAAAACAGCAGATGGAGTTCAAAATGCAACAGATAGTATGTTCGGTTGTGTTAATGGCACACCGCAATTTAACTTAACATCTGATGATGAAGAAACAGATTCAAGCATTTTTAATAATGGCGATTATCTTATTGGAAGAACGGTTGTTGACTGTGATATTTACGACTTTGAATTCGTCAATGTGAGAGATAATGCTTATGTTTTAAAACTTAGCGACTCATTCTTGAACATTTATAGTAAATATGCAAATGACATACTACTTTCGATTGAGATTAATATAGACAAATTAAAACAACAAAACATTGTATTCTGTGGATTTGCAGATGATTCACATCTATCCGACTTTAAAATTCTTACTTGTTATACAGTGGAAACGATTGACGGAAGTACTGTCAAAACGGAGGTGGACTATGCTTAGTTTGTTATTTGATAAAAACTTCTTTATTGGAGTTTTTAGTGTTGTTATAATATTTTTAATTATTTGGCTGTGTGTGAAATATCCATCAGCACGAATGGCTTGCTTTATCATTTTGACTGTTGGATTTGCTGTACTTACAGCATATTGCACAATCAATTTGAACATCTATTATAACGCAGAAGGTGGAATATACGGAAGAATATCAGGATTGTTTTCACCTACCATTTCTGTTAGTGAAACAACCATTGAAATAAGCAATCTTGAACTTATTCAGTATTTGGACACAGACACCTATTATTGCAAGATTATAAGTGATAAGACCATTGAGATTGACTCATCCAAAAGTTATCAATTATATATCAACAATACTCCGTGTTCTAATTCCACTATTTCATCAAATTATATTTCGTGTGAATATCGTTATCAATTTTTAGACGAAAAAGAGGAAGTTCTTTGTGATGACACTCTTCAAATTAGATTTGTCTTCAACACAAACAATTCTTACTTTTATATTTACACCGAAAACGGCACAGAGTCAGTGAAATATTGGAATTATTATATCAATAAAAACAACTTTGTCATCACCTTAACAGAATTGACTTCGAGCAATGGCAACGAGATACAGTTCGGCAGTGGCGAACATGGAATATACTACAAAGTTGATTATGTTTACAATTCAAATTATGTTGAAACAAAATATTTTGAAGAAAATTCTTATCTTGAATTGCCAAATTTGGTTGGAGTGGAAAGTTGGACTATTGATGACCAAGTTGTCAATCAAAACTATGTCATTACAAGTGATATTGTGGTTGAAGCAAACTTTACAGATTTTAGTTTTTATATGACGAATTGTGTAGTTTGCGAACTTGAAAATGGTTATTTAATCGGTTGTCTTGACTCATCAAAAGTTGGACTTATTTACTATGACAAACAAACTGAAAGCTACTCGGTTGTAAGTTTTTATGGATACGGATACACAGGATACTCTAAAATATCAAATTCAAAATGTATTATTTCATCTATCTATGACTCTGTTGAAGCTGTCTTTTTTGACGAAACAACAATGAGTGTAACACGAATGAGTTTTGATTATGATTACGGTTTAATATTTGCAAATGATTCAATGATTAAAGTTATTTATTCAAATGAAAATGTAGAAGGTGTTTATGTTTATGATGTTTTAAACGGAACTACGGAAACGATTTATGAAACAGGCTATTGGACAAGTTTTTCGTCCAAATTTAATGAATCCACAGGAGAATGGTCTTATGCAATAATACAAAATTCAAGTTATGACTATTATCTTCGTTACGATTTCATTCAAGAAAAAATGACTGAAATAAACAGCGATATGGTAGTCGGCTTTTAAAAAAAATTAAAAGGAGTTATTATGAGTACAAAATTAGTTTTAGGTATGGCAGGACTTGGTATTTGTCTTGCCGTTGCTGGTGGTGTTGGTGGATTTTTCATTCATGACACCATAAATAACCAAATACCAACAACAAGTCAAGTTGAAGAGAACACCGAAACTTTTGACGCAACAGATTACAACCTTCCAGAAGATTTATATTATACTTCTTACACAATTTACGATATAAGCGACAAATATTCACTATTCTCTTCTTCATCAGTTGGCTGTTATCTTTTGAACAAGGAAACGAAAGAGTTTACTTTTTTCAATTCTTCTTCCGTTTCAAGTTGTTCAGACAATATTAATGACAATGTGTATTTATGGATGACAAATTATACACTTTTCAAATTTAATATTGAAACAGGGAATCATGAAGTTATATCTTTAAGTAGTGAAGTGGTACTAACAAGCATGAGTTTTATTGGTAGTTGTGACGGCAACCTATTTATAAAAGGTTCAAGCAATGCAACAAGTTCTTACAAGTATTATTTTGCCATTTATAACACAATAAGTGGAGAATGTGAAATCGTTGAAATCACAAGCACACAATATTCATATTCCAATTATTGTTATGATTTAGGCAATTATTACTTTCTCACCAGAACATATTCATCGTCAAGTAGCACAACCACAATAAGTTCATATTTATACAACAAAGAAAGCAAGGAAATGATAACGATTCAATCTTATTATCTTCTTAATGAAAATTCTTTTGTTGTGAGAGATGACAAAATGTATGCTGTTATGCGATACGGCACTTCAACAAGTATATGCTCTGTGAATTTGACAGATGGTGCTGTGACTGTTTTACAATCTTCTGTTACAACAGCTGGACAAGTTTTTGAGTTATCAAAAGGTTTTGTCTACTCGTATCAAATGTCGGTTAATGCAAGTTCATACACTCTGGTCTATGCTTATTATGTTTCATTTGAAGATGATAGTGTTGTTACAGTTGGATATGAAGATAGTGATGCCACATATATGTTGACATACAACATTGAAGGACAACTTTTGTTCTCACCAAGAACAGATTCAAGTTCAAATAGATATGGCAAACTTGCAATCTTTAATGAAGACACAAAGTACTTGGAAACAATATACACTTCACTTGTCACATCAACAAGTGGTTCACATTGTTTTATTTATGAATTTAATGGCGAATATTTTGTTTCAACTGACAGCACAAACTTTGCAAAAATGACTGTCAGCGATAATGGAGAAATAAGTTTTACTGATTTGACATTAAGCACAAATCCAACCAAAACAAGTTATGAAATAGGCAATGGAAAATATATTTTTGAGGACAGCGGACTTAAATATTATGATTTTGAAAATGATATTTATAAGAGTTTAAAATCGACTTCCTGCACAATTGTTGACATTTCAATAGAAGGAAACATTGTTACAATTTATACGAGCGACAATGTGAAATATGAATTCAATCTTGACACTTTGGCATTTAAGGCAGTTGCTTATTGGGAATAAGTGATAACAATCATCTTTGCACCACCCAGAACAGGCAAGACTTGTTTTATGACTCACAAACTCAATGAATTGATGTTTGATAATGTTCGCAACAGATGTATGGCAAACGAAATTTTGTCAAAAAGAGAAAATGGATTTTCTAAACTAACCATACCACAACATTGTGTTAGTGCAAACTATGACATTGTTGGTCGAAAATTTAGATATAGCAAGCGTTATAGTCGAAGAATCAATCCTTATCGTCTTGGGTTTAAAAATGATTTTGTAAAAACTCATTTCAATCTACCTTTTGAAGCCATTGGTATAACCGAAGGTCAAAAGTATTTGAATTCAAGAATGAGTATGTATTTCCCTGACTGGCAATCGAGATGGTATGAGCAACATGGACATGACAACATAGATGTTTTTATAGATACTCAACGCCCTTCTCTTATAGATGTGAACATAAGAGAACTATCCTCTTTCATTGAGATAGTTAAGTTAACTGTCCACAAAGACCACTATGGAAAAGTGGACAGTTTAACTTGGCTTGTGAGAAATATTGACAATTCATCCGCATTCGACTGCTATATGCAAAGTGGAAAAAAAGACAAAGATTGTTTTCGTGAAGAAATCGTGCAGGCAAACTATAATGTTTTTGACTGTTACGACAGTCAATCGTGTAAGCCCAAATTCTATCAAGGACATTTTGATGAAGATTTTGATTACAAGCAAGCAAAGCCTACCGAGCAAACTTTGGAAGGATATATCAAATACTTGGAAGAGAACGATGATGAACTTCCAAAGAACTTTTATCAAAGGAGAAAAAGCGTATGATAAATTTCAACAAAAACAAACTTATCAATCAAGTTTTGGAAAAGTATTATGAAACATTCAGTCACACTCTTGATACAGCCGATTTTGTTCCAGAAGAATATAACGACAAGATAAACAAATATATTTTTAAGAATATGAGAAAGCACTTTAAAAAGATTGACAAAGAAGATAAAAGGTTTCAAAGACAGTTCAATAAAAACAATAAAATTAAAAGTCGAGAAAAAAAGAAAATAATAAAAGGAGATAAAAAACATGGCGTTTTTCACAAGTCGTCACAAGAGAATGGCTAAAAAATGTTCACTTCGACAATTACAAGCGGGATATGAAAGAAGTGAATTTAATCTTGAAAGAGCCTCATATAATGGTGACACAAAAGGACTCAAAAGAGCAATGAGAGACCATAGTGATTTTGAGTATGCATTGCTTTACCGAAACACACCAGAGTTCAAAAAGAAAAAACATAAATAAATTTTTCACTTTGGAGGTTGTATGGTTTTTGAAGAATCAAAAGTATATTTTGACGGAAGTCATTATATTGCCATTCCTCACACAACTCGTCCAAATTTAAAACGAAAAACAAAAAGTGAGGAAACAATAACAATCGTTGAAAATGAGGAAGGTGTGGATATTATTGACAACACACCTTCTTTACCTATCAATGAAAATTCAATTAAAAATGAAAAAATATCAAAAAATAATGAAAAAATCGCAAAAATTAACGAAAAATTAATAAAAAATGTGAAAATTTTAACAAAAAAAGATATTTTTAATGATTTTTATCAACAATTTATTGACCTTAAAATAACGGAAAGAAAAAAGAAAATAATTGAAAAAATGTTGATTTATTTCAAGACCGAACAACAGTGTAAAGATTTTGTAGAGAAAAATATTGAACGGAAACAAAGAAATTTGATTTGTCGAAGAATAAGGATGTGTCGAAAAGCCAATCTCGCAAACTTCAACTACTTCTGCACATTCACTTATGATGATAACAAACATACCGAACAAAGTTTTAAAAAGAGTTTGAAAACCTGTTTGAGAAATTTGTGTTATAGGAAAAATTGGCGTTATATGGGTGTTTGGGAACGAGCACCTGAGACCAATAGACTTCACTTTCACGGATTATTTCACATACCTAAAAATTCTATGCCAGGAGAAATAATTGAAGTGAAAGATTATGATACAAAAGCACATAAAATGAGAACAACTTTTCAATCAGAGTTTTTTAATAATAGGTTTGGTCGCAGTGATTTTGAAACTATTGAAGAAAATGAAAGACGACTTGGAAATGCACTATCCTATCTTATAAAGTATATTGAAAAGACTGGTGAAAAAATTGTGTATAGCAAAGGACTGCCACAATACTTTATCTCTGACATTATGGATAGTGATGTTGTTTGCAGAATAGGACAAGAAGACAAAAAACTTCTACTCTTTGATGATTTCAAATGCTGGGACGAAGGTGTCTTTATGGGAAAAGTAAGCACAGAAGTGATTGAACAAATGAGAAAGAAAAACTGAAAAACGGCATCGTAAAAAAATGAGAAGGCGTTGGCAAAGTGGGTTTACCCTGCCCGCCTCTCATTTTAGATGCCGTTTATAGTTTTATCTGAGAGAATTGAAAAGAGAATTGAAATTTATATATTTTTATTACGCTTTAATTCAAGAAGTTTAATCAGTTTTAATCTGCTGGCGTGTGCTTGTCTGGCGGAGCAACGCGACGCCACT
>CAZFRA010000014.1:0-20744 GCA_964521165.1 uncultured Lachnospiraceae bacterium | reverse complement strand
ATATGACATCACATCATTAAATAGAAGAGAGATAAGCAAACTTATTACAGAGCAAAACGATGCTTATTTAAATACAGCATTTGATTCTAACTTTAACTTTTACCCGCTTGATACGTTTGAATACAAGAACAAAGATGATTTACTAACTGACATTGCATACAATCCTAATACTCTATTCACAGCATTTGCTATCGCCTTTGATGAAGACTCATATAATGAGATCTCCTGATGAGTCATCATTCCCTTCTTTTAACAAAAGACTTAGGGTTAGAAACATACTAACTCAAGCCGTTAAAAACGGTATCAATATTGAGATGCTAAAATTGCACCTTGTTAAAATTTTAAATAAGCAAACTGAAAACATCAAATAAAATGGCAAAAACAGTCCATACTTCAATGAAATCAAAAGAACAGGAAGTTTACTTTCACACGCTGAAGAACTTGGAAAAGAATTCTCGCCTTATGAAAGGATTTTTAAAATGGGTGAAGAATTGGCATCACTTAAGAACAGAGCAAATAAGTTAGAAGGCGAAGAATGGGAAAAAGCTCAAGATAAATATGCAGAAATGAAGACGGCATTTTATAAAGAATGTGCAAAATTTGACCCAGAAATGCTTCAAGATATTGCAAATCATAGGAAACAATACTACGTTGAACTAGATAAAAATATGGCAATGGTTAAAAATACAACATTTGACATAACGAAGACGTTAAGCACACCTGCTTATCGAAGCGCATTTATTGTTGGATTATATGCTAAAAGTGCATTGGAAAGACAGCAAAAACAATATACAAATAACTAAAAAATACAGCAAACGCTGTATTTTTTTATAAATTTGTTATTTTACATCAATTTTAAAGAATCATTTGCTTCCACGACTTTTAAAATGTTTTCTTCTTGTCCAGTTTTAGCATTAAAATAGAAATAATAAGTCACACCATCTTTTTCAGCTTGATATTCATAACACAAAACTTCACGATTATATTCAAGTGGAGCCAACACAAGACGTGTTTCTTTCACTGTGAAACCGCTTGGAAGCGTGGCACTAATTTGAACTGCACCACTCAAATCTCGCGATGTGTGATTAGTGAAATATGAAATAGCATCGTAGCCGATGACATTGCCATATTCCATATCTACTTTTACTTTGACAAGGTCCGGATAAAGAATAACATCATCAACAACTGGCGCAACATTGAAATAACCCTGATTATTTAATTCATCTTGCCAAACCACTTCGGCATTTTCAATTCCATTGCGCTTTGCAAAATCAAGAGCAATAACTTCGCCATTTTCCATATCAATATTTTTATTTCCAGACAAATTTTGTCCGCTCACAGTCAATATGTCGCCACCCTTTTTCAAAACTTGCACAAATAACTCTTGATTATCAGTTGTTATAACTGAAAAGTTGTAGGTTTCAAATTTACCATTGGTATCCCCTTCATATTTAATTGAAGTTGTATCGTTGAACACTTCTTCCACTTCTTTCAACGCATCTTCTTCGGAAACTTCACTTCCTGTCACACCCTTAATTTCAGAATTTACCACCGAATCAGAGAAAGGCCCATCGTATATCATCGTTGGATAGTTCACATCAACCGAACGAATTTGATTGAAATCAATTGTGAATGTGTTCAATTCACCATTTGTTTCGTTACTATATAATAAAATGCTATAACCATCACGCATATTCATCGACATTCTGTTCATATTTTGCTTCATACTCATTAAGGCTTCGTGTAATTCATTGAGAGTTGCAAGATCTTCACTCGATAAACTTTCACCGTCTGCCACCTTTTCTTCCAAAGTTTGCGTGTAACCCGCAAGTTGATTTATAAACCTAACGCTATCAAGCACATTTTCACCAGTTAACGGAAGATGCGCGATGCTTGCCTGCATACTTTTTGCAGAGTTGGCAATTTCCAACAAAAGTTTCTTTTGGTAAGTGGTATCCGAAGAGTTAACTAGTTTACTTATTTCGGTATCGGCATTATTGAGATTATCCACTAAATCATAGTAACTTTGTTGATAGACATTTTCAAGTTGTGTAGCATAAGTGTTAGATTGTGTTTGTGCAACACCATAAGCAATGCCAAGCCCAGCGGTAGTCACAGCCAAAATACTGACAGCAACTGTCAAACCAACAACCGCACTTTTATATTTTTTTGTTCTCTTTTCTTGCATTTGGATTTTGTTTAAATCCGAAAAATCGTCATTTTTTTGATTTAGAACTGATTTTTTTTGATTTTTTTCGTTATTTTTTACCATTTTTTCGTTTTCACTCATAAATACCCCCTATATTGCAAACACGTGATTCCCAATTGTCACGACAACTTGACGAGTGTATATCCAAGAACTTGTGGCGGTGCTTGCATTATAATAATACAAACTACCGTATGTAGGGTCCCAACCATTAAGCGCATCTTGTGCCGCATTGTAAGCGGTTTGGTCAGGCTCAAGATTGATTTGTCCGTCAGTTACTGCCGTAAATGCATAAGGCTGGTAGATGACTTCAGCAATGGTGTTTGGAAATTTTTCACTTTCCACTCTGTTCAAAACAACTGCTGCCACCGCCACCTGTCCAACATAACTTTCCCCTCTCGCTTCGGCATATACGCATTTTGCAAGAAGATACAAATCGTTGCTAGAAACAGAACTGTCGTCGCTTGATATGTAAAAACCAATTGCTGCTGCAGTTTCCGGCCCTACAATACCATCTACCTGCAAGCCGTTATTCTTTTGGAACTTCATAACCGCGCTTTTTGTTAAACTTCCATAAATCCCATCAACACTACCCGTATAGTATCCCCAATTTTTCAACCTTTGTTGCACAAGTTGTATTTGACTTGTGGTAAGCGAATATGCCGACACGGTCGCGGCATGGTAAGTGCCCAGCACAATCGTTGTTATGCCGATTCCTGCCACCAAGAAGACGAGCACAGAAATCAAAGCAAAAATTCGTTTTTTCATATCCCCTCCTAATTTATGATATTATTTAGAATTTCCCAAATTTTTGAAATATAAACATAATTTTCAGAATTTTTTGTTTCTAAAAAACAAAATGGTGGATAAACCACACACCACCAGTTGTCACCTTCACCACTGCCCAAAGCCAAAATAAGTGCATCATAGAACCCTTGCTCCAAAACCAAATCGTCATATTCTCGCATTGGAAATTCTTCAAACGAGATGTATGCTTTGGAAGAATATGTGAAACCATTTGCCGCCAAAACAGCATCCGCAACTTCTTCAATATTTGATAAATTCGCTGCCAAAACCTCTTCGGCTTCTTCTTTCGTTTCCACATCACTCAAAAGTGGAATAAGATATTCCACAACCTCATCCTTCACCAAATACTTCACATTTTGGTCGACAGCAGAATTGGAGTTTGCACGAATATGAATTCTAAAATATTCCGTTTCAGTAGACGAAGCTGCACTGCAAAAGACTAAAATTAAAATAATCGCCACCACACTAATTAAAGACAAAATGTATTTCATAACAACCTCTTGTGGTAATTTTTGACGAAAAATAATAAAAAAAACGCAATTTTTTTTAATTTTTTTGCGTTTTTTGATGATTTTTATATATCTTTATTATTTATCATAAAACGATAGTAAAGTGGTAAATAAAAAACTATCAAAATATGATAGTTCTTAAATTTTTAGTTTTTAACTTTTTGGAAATAGAGTACAATGCTGGAATTTTCCGCAAGTGGAAAGTTTAATTCTGGATTTTGGATTTGAATCATCTCTTCGCTAACTTTGAATTGTTTGGCAATATCCCACAATTCCGTTCCGCTTTTTGCATAGACAAGTTCAACGCTGCAATCTCGCTCAATTAAGTCGCCCTTTGCTTCCACGCTGCTAATAACAGCAGACACTTCTTCGCAGTCATACCACACTCGCACTTTCAATTTTGCATCAAAGAAAAGTTCTCTACCCTTTTTCGCCACAACGTCAACATCATACAACACAGCGCTCGCAGCGATGTTTGGATTTTCGCAAACTGCTGAAGTTTTATCGGATACAACAAATGGCACTTCAACAACCACGGAATTATTGAAATTTTCTTCATCGTTGAGATAGACAACATTTGCTTTTGCCACGCCTTCCACAAAAATTTCGTTATTTTGGATATAGGTATTCGAAACAACAAGTTCAGTTCCGGCAACAAAAAGCACCTTATCGATTCTCGGTTTATCTTCGTCGAGAGTTAGGTTCCCATCGATTTTAGTTTCAAACATATCTGCCGGTAAGCATTTAGACATATCAAATGATGAAGTGGAAACATCCAACTCTTCGCGAGTACTATAAATATCTTTGATGACATCAACTTCCTTTTCTTCATATGCACAAATTCTAATTTCAACCGGCACACTGATTTTTATATTGATGCCCTTTTCCTGCTCATCAATGCCACACTTAACTTGATTGTACTTGATTTGAGCGAGTGTTTCTACCATAGAATTTTGACCAACGCCTTCGAGTTCGATTTCTTCCTTAAAGTTCTCTATAATATATGTGGTTTCATAACGGCCATTTTCGGTGAGATAGAGCAAACGATTTTCCACTTCGCCGGAAACAGAAACAAAGTTAACACCACTTTCGGTGTCTTTAATAAATACTTGACTCTCGCACAAAACTACTTTTTTAATTGGTTCTTTTATGGAAACTTCACTTTCAATTGTGAAGATTTCGTTCGCTTCGCCGATAAAGGTATTGACAAAGATTTCTTCTTTGAGAGTGCAAATATCATCGTCAAGCGGCATAATCGTTTCGACATCGCGACAAAGGATAATCACACCCGACTGCACCACGGTGCAATTTATTTTTATGTTGGAACTCGTTACACTATCAACTGAATGACTCATTATTTCGCACTTAATATCAACTTTGTCGCCTACAACAATCGACGAATCTTCAAATTTCGAAGAAAAAGGGCAAGATGAATTTAGTGTGTTGATTTCGCCGTCCACAGTTTGATACAAAAGACAGATTTCTATTGTGCCAGCATAATTCACTGCCCCGCTGACAACATCCACACTTTCCACCTGCGCAGTGTGACAAACCGAGAAAATTTTTCCAATCTCGCTTTCAGTTGAGATATTGCACTCCACATTAAATTCGCTTTTTGGCAACCTTTTCTTTTTCACAACCTGAAACTTGTTTTTTTCAAAAGACATAACCCCTCCAAAATCAAAAACTATTATAATATACTTCTGATTTTTCGCAGTTAGAACAAAAAAGTTTAAAATTTTTAAAAGTTGGCAAAAATTAGAGTGAAAAAAATAAATGTAAAGGGGTTTGTATGAGAAAAATAATTCACGGACTTGACGAAGTGAAGGAAAAAATAAAAAATCTCAAAGGGCAAATTGTGGAGATGAAAATAAATCGCGGTAGGAAGAAAATTGATATTGTAACGGCGACGATTACGGATGTCTATCCAAGCGTTTTCACAATTAAGATTGACGAAAAACTCCAAACTTTTTCCTATTTTGATGTGCTATGTGGCGATGTTTCGATAAACGATATCGGCTGATTTTTTTAAATTTTAATCTTGACAAGCAAATTTGTTCATGCTATAATTTCCCTAAAGGAGAAAAATATGCGTCAACAAACTCTTGTTTACCTAAAATCTAATGAAACTATGCAAGCAGAAACTGAAAAATTTGCAGCAACCAACGCACACTTCGAGGTTTGTCCATTTTATATCCTTAATCAAAACGGACAAGCGCGCGACACATGGTCTTTGTCACTTTTAGAGCTTCTTGATATATGCTTAAATAAGAAAAGTTTAAAATTTTTGAAATTCACGCAAAAAGATGCTTACTGCCCATACCCTGCTCAAACAATAACCACTTACACAGATTTGAACAATCTTTTGGATAGATTTGACGCAGAAACTGACAAAGAGAACCGAGATTTCATTCTTAAATTTATCTGTGAAAATGACGGAAATAAATTCCTTAAAAAAGCAAGAACAATTGCCAAATACAAAACTCTTGTTGAGAATCAAAACTTCACAGAAAGAGATGTTGTAAGTAATTATGCTAAATACGAACAAGGACAAAAAAATATAGATTTCAATATATAAAAAATAACCACCAAAATGGTGGTTTTTTATTCTTTTTTTAATTTTGTTTTTGTGCTTCGATGTGCTCCTTGATTTTTTTGTAATTATCATACGGACTTTTGATATGCGCAAAAATAAATGCATTTTTTGCACCATTGACTGATGTGATAGGATTTGCCATACTTCCAAAACGAAGTGTTCCGGTGTTACCAACAATTTTATCAAGCAAAGACACATAAACTTCCACGGCGCCAATCATTTTTATATCCAGAGATTTAAAATCCACTCCGATGATACCCGTTCGTATAACAATACGCTTGTTTGTGTAGGCATAAAAAGTTTTTTTATACCACATACACGCAAAAATCATAACAAGCAATTCCAAAATAAGCAAAATACCGATAGGTATTGCCAACCACGCAAAGCTGGTCGATTCTCCTACTATTAAAGGAATCGTAAAATAAAAAGTAAAAATACCAATAACTAATAGAAGTGAAATGAAAGAAACAAGAAACACTTTCACAAAAAACTTTGTTTTGTTAGGTTTTAAAATTTCCACAACTTTTTCGTCTTTATCTAAAATTTGGTCAAACATACTCTCTCCTTTTTATGCATTATATCATATTTATTATGACTTAACAAAGAATATTGAATAAAAAATGTTTATTATATAAATAAAGATATGTATTTAATTTATTTATATATAAACCTAAAAATCATTTTTTATAGTCCTACAATAAAAGCTGGACCTTTGTCCACCTTTTTTGATATTCTTATTACTTTCTTGGGTATTTGATGTTTGCTTGTGCTGCAGCAAGGCGCGCAATTGGCACTCTGTATGGCGAGCACGAAACATAGTTGAGTCCAATTCTGTGGCAGAATTCAACTGACGATGGATCACCACCGTGTTCACCACAAATTCCAAGTTTAATATCTGGTCTTGTGCTCTTACCTAATTCAGCGGCAATACGAACAAGTTTACCAACACCATTTTGGTCAAGACGAGCAAATGGGTCGCTTTCGAAAATTCTCTTTTCATAGTATACATCAAGGAATTTTCCAGCGTCATCACGAGAGAATCCGTATGTCATTTGCGTTAAGTCGTTTGTTCCGAATGAGAAGAATTCAGCGTATTTTGCAATTTGGTCAGCGGTGATTGCTGCACGCGGGATTTCAATCATTGTGCCGACTTTGTATTGCATTTCCACCTTCTTATCAGCCAAAATTTTATCTGCCGTTTCGGTCACAATGTCTTTAACATACTTAAATTCTTTGCTATCGCAAGTGAGTGGAATCATAATTTCAGGAACAACTTTAAATCCTTCTTCTTTTTCCACTTCAATTGCAGCAGTGATAACTGCTTCTGTTTGCATTCTAGCAATTTCTGGATATGTCACAGCAAGACGAAGTCCACGGTGACCCATCATTGGGTTAAATTCGTGCAAACTTTCAACTGTTGCTTTTAAACTTTCAAAAGTAAGTTTCATTTCTTTTGCAAGTGCCCTAATTTCTTCATCTTCGTGTGGTAAGAATTCGTGAAGAGGTGGATCCAAGAAACGAATAGTTACAGGACGACCTTGCATTGACTTAAAGATGCCTTTAAAGTCTTTCTTTTGCATTGGAAGAAGTTTTTTGAGCGCTTTTTCTCTTTCCGCAGTTGTTGTGGAAACAATCATTTCTCTCACTGCAGGAATCCTGTCTGCTTCAAAGAACATATGTTCAGTTCGGCAAAGTCCAACACCTTCTGCACCGAACGAGAAGGCAACCGAAGCATCGCGAGGATTGTCGGCGTTTGTTCTTATATTCAATTTGCGATATTTGTCTGCCCATTCCATAATTGTGGCAAATTCGCCGACAATTTTAGCAGATTCAGTGGCAATTTCTCCGTCATAAATTTTACCTGTGGAGCCATCAAAAGAGATAATATCTCCTTCTTTATATTTCTTTCCACCAAGAGTGAAAGATTTTCCATCATCAGCAAATTTAATTTGAGAGCAACCAGCAACACAGCAAGTTCCCATACCACGAGCAACAACGGCAGCGTGAGATGTCATTCCACCTCTTGCCGTTAAAATACCTTGGCTTGCAGCCATACCTTCAATATCTTCTGGGGATGTTTCAAGTCTAACCAAAACCACTTTTTCTTTCTTGCCTTGTTCTTTTGCTTTTTCAGCAGTAAAGCAAATTTTACCACTTGCAGCACCCGGAGAAGCTGGGAGCGCTTCGCCAATAACTTTTGCCTTCTTAACAACAGCATCATCAAAGGTTGGATGAAGAAGAGCATCGAGTTGTTTTGAATCAAGCATCAAAAGAGCATCTTTTTCTGTTTTCTTACCTTCTTTAACAAGGTCAACAGCAATTTTTAGAGCCGCTTTTGCTGTTCTCTTACCATTTCTGGTTTGAAGCATATAAAGTTTACCGCGTTCAATGGTGAATTCCATATCTTGCATATCTTTATAGTGATTTTCAAGTTTTGTTGCAATAGCGACAAATTCTTTATAAACTTCTGGATTTTGTTCTTCAAGTTTTGCGATTGGTTGTGGAGTTCTTATTCCAGCAACAACATCTTCGCCTTGAGCGTTCATAAGGTATTCGCCATAGAGAGCGTTTTCGCCAGTTGAAGGATTTCTTGTGAAAGCAACACCTGTCCCGGAGTCTTCGCCCATATTCCCAAACACCATTGATTGAACATTCACAGCAGTTCCCCAGTTATAAGGAATGTCGTGCATTCTGCGATATACATTTGCTCTTTCATTATCCCAAGACCTAAACACAGCCTTAACCGCTTCAATAAGTTGAATTTTCGGGTCTTGAGGGAAGTCTTGTTTTTGAGCATCTTTATATAACTTTTTAAAGAGTTTAACAATCTCTTTTAAATCTTCAGCAGTCAAATCTTTGTCAAATTTAACCCCTTTCTTTTCTTTGATTTCGTCCAAAATTCTTTCATATTTCGACTTGTCTTGTTGCATAACAACATCGCTGAACATTTGGATGAAACGACGATACGAGTCATAAGCAAAACGTGGATTGTTTGTTAATCTTGCAAGACCTTCCACGACTTCGTCGTTAAGACCAAGGTTCAAAATTGTATCCATCATTCCTGGCATTGAAACTCTTGCGCCAGAGCGAACAGAAACAAGAAGTGGATTGTCAACATCACCAAAGTTCTTTCCTGTCATCTTCTCAATTTGAGCGAGTTTTTGATAAATTTGAGTCATAATACCTTCATTTATCATTCTCCCATCTTCATAATATTTTGTGCACGCTTCGGTTGTGATAATGAAGCCTTGTGGCACAGGTAGACCAATTTTGGTCATTTCGGCAAGGTTAGCGCCCTTACCACCGAAGAGTGCTTTGTTGTCACCTTTTGCTTCTTTAAAAAGATAAACGTACTTTTTCATAAAAACTCCTTCTAAACTTTTAGTTTCGAGTAAATTATACAAAAAAACATAATAAAAACGCAAACGAATTTACTACATTTTTTTAAAAATTTTATTAAACCAAACTTTTATTCAATATCTTAAACAGATATCTCACCTTTTTTGCTATTATTTATATGTCACACTTTCGATATATTCCAAAATTCTATCCTTTCCAAAAAGGGTTTCGCTGGAAAAAGGAAGGATGAGTTCTCGCCTAACGCCAAGACTTTTGGCAATTTTTGCTAAATTTTGCGGAATTTTGCTTTTGGCAAGTTTATCCACTTTTGTGGCAATGAGAATATATGGAATTTGGTAATGATTTAAAAACTCAATCATCATTTTATCCAATTCGCTTGGTTTATGGCGACTGTCAACAAGCACAAAAACTGTTTTTAAAAGTTCGGAATTTAAGAGATATTTTTCCATAAGCCCAGCCCAGTTCGCGATATGCTTTTGTCCAGTTTTGGCATAGCCATAGCCCGGCAAATCGACAAACTTGAAAGTATTGTTGACAAGAAAATAGTTTATCATTTTGGTAAGCCCAGGTGTTGACGAGGTCTTCGCCAAATTCTTAACACCAGTTAACGCGTTAATGAAAGAAGACTTGCCAACATTGCTTCTGCCAACAAAAGCAAATTCGACAACTTCATCTTTTAAGATGTCTTTTTCTTTAACAACACTTGTTAAATATTTCGCACTTGTGATTTTCACAATTTTATTATATCACAAACAAACAAAATCACAAACAATTTTAAAATGAAAAATGCCATAAGGTTTATGGCACTTTTAATTATTTCCTTTTCTAATAAGCGATTTTAAAATTTCATCAACTTTCTCATCAATCATTTTCAAAAATTCTTCTTTCTTCATACTCTGCTTCTTACAAACTAAAATCTTTGATTAATTTAATCACTTCTTGTTTCTTTTCATCAGGTTTCTTCTCTTTTTGTTCAATTTTTTCTCTTTCTGCTTCAATTTTATCTCTAACAGAAATTAGAAATTTTTTGCAATATTTGGCATAATTATCGTTAACTTCGTCTTCTTGTTCAATTTTTTCAACTAAACCGCCTTTAATTGTTTCAACACATGCTTTAATAAATTTTTCATCCTTAAAATCTTTTGTTTCCCATTTCAAAATACTCTCTGGTCTTTTAATGAGAGTTACACATTTTCTTCCTAATTCTTCTGTATCAAACATTTGTTGATATTTATTAACAAATTTTTCGCTACCATCACCTAAACGAACTCTCGCCAATCCTTCATAAAAAGAGTGAACTCTTGCAAATCCTTTTTCCCAGATATTGCGATTTTTATCAACAAAAGTCCACTTACCATCATCTAATTGAACGATCGCCAATCCTTCATAAAAAGAGTAAGCATCTTTAAATGTTACTGGCCAAAGTTTGTGATTTTTATCAACAAAGGTACACCTACCATTATCTAATTTAACTACCGCCAAACCTCCATAAAAATAGAGAACAGCTTCAAATTTTTCTGGCCAAAGTTTGTGATTTTCATCAACAAAAGTCCACTTATCATCATCTAATTGAACTACCGCCAATCCTTCACGAAAACGGCCAACAAATTTAAATCTTTTTGGGTGTATTGTCCCGTCCGAGTTATATAATGCATAATAACCATCATCAAGCACAATTAGCTTTGGATGTTCTACTTCTTTTACCATATTTTTCTCCTTTTTCTTTTTTCAAGTTTATTTTAACAAATTATCTTCCCCGCGTCAAGATGTTTTGGAAAAAAATTTGTGATTTGTCAAATGATTTTCAGTAATTTTTTGAAAAATTTTTTATTTATTATCCTTTAATTTTATCAATTTAGTTGTCTAAGTTTTTTAAGTAATACACAAGGCATCACGCCTTCAAAAAAGCAAAAATATTCTGTTCGTGCTTCGCTTTAACATAATTAAAAACTATAATTTAACAATAAAATCTTCAATCTCATATCTATAATTAGATAGGAGAAAAATATGGGAAATTTTTTTGGAACAGACGGAATTCGTGGCATTTTTGGACAAAATTTAACCACTTCACTCGCTCAAACCGTTGGTAATGCATTAACACAAAAAGTCAAAAACCCCAAAATCTTAATAGGCTCTGACACTCGCCTTTCAAGCGATATTCTCAAATGTACGCTTGCCAGTGGTGTTATGCTTGGTGGCGGCGACGTGGTTGATGTTGGAATCGTGCCAACATCGGCAATTTCTTTTTTAACAAAAAACACTTTTGATTTTGGCATTATGATTTCTGCATCACATAATCTGCCAAAATATAACGGCATAAAAATTTTTCAAAAAAGTGGACGAAAAATGAACGACGAAGAAGAAAGCGAATTGGAAAATTTTTTCTCATCCACTTTTGAAAGTGAACATTTTGGGAAATACAAACAAAAAAATTTATCAAAAAAGTATGTCAATTTTTTGCTTTCCAACTGTGAGTATGATTTGAAAAATCTCACAATTTGTTTGGATGCCAGCAACGGTTCCGCTTATAAAATCGCCCCTTATCTATTTCGCAAACTTGGTGCCAAAGTGTTCACAACTGCCTGCAAAAATAACGGCGAACTTATCAATGAAAACTGCGGAAGTTTGCATATTGAAAATCTGCAAAACTTAATGAAAAGAAAAAACGGCGATTTAGGTTTTGCATTTGACGGCGATGCCGACAGAGTGATTGCCGTAAACGCCAATGGCGAAATATTTGACGGCGATAAAATTCTCTATATTCTCGCAAAAAAATTTAAGAGTGAGAATCGGCTCTATGCCAACACAGTGGTCGGCACAAGTCACACCAATAGTGGTATTATGTCGGCACTCAACAAACACAAAATCAACCTTATCCGCACCGATATTGGTGATAAATATGTTATTGATGCAATGGAAAAAATGAATTTAATGTTAGGCGGAGAACAATCTGGTCACATTATTTTGCGAGATAAAATCAGTACCGGCGACGGCATTTTGACCGCCATAACCCTGACAAATTGCATTTGCAAAGAACAAAAAACACTCTCCGAACTTTTTGACGCCAAACTTCTACCGCAATGCAATTTGGATGTGGTTGTCAATGATAAAATCAAAGTCGTCAACAACGAAGAGTTGCGAGAATTTATCTCCGATATAACTTGCGACATTTCTCCTTCCGGTCGCGTTTTGGTGCGTGCGAGTGGAACGGAAAACAAAATTCGCATAATGGTGGAACATCCGTCGCTCCATAAGGCAAAAAAATATGCTAGAGAGCTTAAACAACTTGTTTTAAAAATCTAAAAAATCTGGTGATCCTAAGGGGAATCGAACCCCTGATTCAGCCGTGAGAGGGCTGCGTCTTAACCGCTTGACCATAGGACCAATGGTATTATAACACACCTTTTCAAAATAAATCAAGTATTTTATGTTTATTTACTTTTCGAATTGGAAATGTTTTTAATAAGAAATCTACTTAATTTCTCAACTTTTTTGCAAAAAATAGTTAAAAAAATTAAAATATTTTCCTGCTTTTGCTTGCTTTTGAAATCAAAAATGTGATAAAATATAGATTATTGGAGGAAGAAAATTTGAAAACCAAAAACAAACTTGACTGCATATATAAAAATTTTAAATTGATGGTATACAAAAACGTCTTTAAAAGGTTGAAGGATAAAACCGACGACAGCCTTTCTTCGTACGACTATTTTTGTCTTGAATGCGTCTATCTCTTAAACAATCCAACAATATCCGAATTTGCTGAATTTTTGGATATATCTTCACCAAACGCAACCTACAAAATCAAGCAACTCATCAAAAAAGGTTATATCAAAAAAGAGAAGAGCAAAAATGACGGCAGAGAATATCGCCTTGTTCCAACCGACAAATTCTTTAAGTTTTACGACAGCAAGGCAAATTATGGCGAGATGATTTTTGACAATATTGAAAAATCATTGGAAAAAGATGAAGTCAAAAAAATAGATAATGTTTTGGACGTTCTGATTAATAAGGTTTTCACACCAGCAAAAAAGGCTCGAAAAAAGAAAAATGCAACTGTTTAAACACCAAAAATTTGGTGTTTTTTTATTGCCAAAAATATTGTTTTATTAAAATTTTATATTAACTTATTCTAATAAACTCCAATAAGTATTTTTTAATAAATTCCATTTTCGTGCAAAAGTTTCAAATATTCATCGAAGTGGGCTTGACGAATTGGTATTGCTTTTTCGTTTTCAAAATAAATAAGAAGGCAGGGTGAAATGTTATGATAGGAATTTAATATATCATAACCTATCGCCTTGCCTTCTTTTATCAATCTTTTCACTTTTGCGTGATAGTTAAAATACATAATTATATTTTCAACATCAAAAAGTGATTTATGTAAAATATCGCATTTTTTTAATTTTTTTTGTTTTTTTTAACAATTTACAGTACATTTTTTGTATTTTTCACAATCTAGAATGCTATTTTCTGTAAAATAGTCATAAATTTGGTCGAAATTTTTTTCATCAAAACGCAAGGTCTGCGCACCAATTTTCTTCGCTGGTTCGATATCATAAACATTGGAGTCGCCGACCATCAAAAGTTCGCTTGATTTAATCTTTTCCTTTTCAATGATTTTTTTCAAATTTGGCATCTTGGTTTTATCTTTCGCCACAAGGTTTGTTGTTACAATTTCTTTGAAGCATTTCTTGTCAATGTTATATTTTTCAAAATAGTAGTTAATATAAACTTTGTCCGACATTGAAACCAAATAGATTGGATATTTCTTACTTAAATCTCGCAAAAATTCATTTGAAATTGGTTCAACTTCGCCGGTGTGTATATAGATATCTTCATTCATATGATCAACATAGCGTTGTGAATCATAACCATACTTTTCTACGAGTTCGGCAATTACATCGCTGTGAATACTGCCCGTTATTTCAATAGATTCTTCAACTATACGTTGTGCAATATTTTTTTCTATAAACTTACTCAAAGAGTCTATCATATATTGTTTAAGATTTCCCCAAACACTGCCGATATATAATGTATTGTCGAAGTCAAAACAAATGATTCTCACCTTCTTCTCCACTTATTCCACTCCTTTTAAAAACTTTATCGCCTTATTTCTATCCTTGGCGTTATATACATACGCGCCCGAAACCAAGATATCCACACCAAGTTCTCGCAACTTTTCCGCATTACCTTCGTTAACACCGCCGTCAAATTCAATTTTGAAATTGAGATTGTTATCTTCTTTAAATTTTTCAATTTCGGCAACCTTGTCATAAATTTGTGGCAAAGTTGCTTGTCCGCTCGTTCCAGGTTCAACACCCATAACTAAAATTATATCCACATTATACACAAATGCACGTATCTCTCTGAACGGTGTGGACGGTTTGATACTTAAACCCGCCAAAATTCCATTTTCACGGATATATGAAAGCACTTCGGCAAGCAAATTTTTATCTTCAAACGCTTCATAGTGCAAAGTGATAATATTTGCACCGGCGTCGATATATTTTTTGACATCATTTGCCGGTTCATCCACCATTAAATGACAGTCCAGCATAATCGCACTTGCACTGTTTATTGATTTAACAACATTGTAATCATAAGTGCTTTTACCGACGAAATTTTCATTCATAATGTCGCAATGCAAAAAATCTGCGTGACCTTGCATATCCTTGGCATATTCCACAATACTTTGATAATCTTCAATCGGATCGGTCGAAACCGCCACATCAACAAATTTTTTCATAAACCACCTTTAAATAAAATATACATTATTCTAGCAAAAATCATCAAGTAAAAATCAAAATTTTATCGCATTTTTTATGTTATTTTGCAAAATTTTATAGTTTTCATAGCGAAGTTCGCTTACTTTCCCATCTTTAACCGCCTGACAAACACCACAGTCTATCGGTGAAAGATGCAAGCAACTTTTATACTTGCAATTATGCGACGGCTCAATAAACTCTGGATAATATTTTCTCAATTCATACTCATCAACATCCAAAAGCCTTTCATCAAGTTTGGAAAAGCCAGCAGTGTCTGCAAGGTATCGCCCCTTTGCTATCTCATACAACTCCACCAAGCGCGTAGTTTGTTTTCCTCGCTCTACCTTTTTGCTAAAATCACCAATCGCCGTCACCTTCTCTTTTAGTAGGGCGTTTATTATTGAAGATTTTCCCACCGCGCTCTGCCCAGCAAGCGTTGTTATTCCTTCCACTTCTTTTTCGAGTTTGAAAACTGTTTCGTCCAAAGTGGAGACAGTGATGATTTTTGTGGCATTTTGATAGTTTTCTTCCACATAATCAACAAATTCTTGCCCTAAATCGCTTTTGTTAAGACAAAGAAGAGGTTTTATTCCATTGACAGTGCAAAACACTAAAAGTTTATCCACCAACAAAAAGTCAGGTTTTGGAGTCTTGGCAATCACGATTATCATCTTGTCGACATTGGCAAGTGGCGGTCGCACAAGCAAGTTCTTGCGCTCGAACACCTTTTCTATCACACCATTTTCCACATCCACTTCGTCGCCGACAAAAATACCCTGTTCCTTCAAATTGCGCGCAGTGCATATTTCGCGATTTTTTCCAACCTTCACTGTGAACTTGTCGGCATTTTTCTTTAATACCAAACCTTTCAAGATACACCTCCAAGTTTATTGCGAAGTTGTCCGCACGCACCTTCAATATCTTCTCCCATTGTGCGTCTGACCGTAGCATTCACACCTTCTTTTTCCAAAAGTGTAGAAAGATAATACGCTCTTTTTCTTGCTACACCGATAAGGTTTTGCTCTTTGATTGAATTGAGTGGAATGAAATTGACTAAACAACTGCGTCCTTTCAAAAGCCTGGCAAGTTCCTTTATGTTTTCTTCGCTTGAATTGATGTTTTCGATGAGTGCATATTCAAAAATCACTCGTCTGCCGGTTTTTTCAAAGTAATAGTCGCACGCCGACAAAATATCTTTAATTTTGAATGTATTTGCCACCGGCATAATTTTTTTTCTTATCTCATCATTCGGTGCGTGAAGAGAAATTGTGAGCGTAACTTTGAAGTTATCGTCGGCAAGTTGTCGAATTTTCTCAATCAATCCGCAAGTGGAAAGTGAGATGTTTCTCTCGCTGATATTAAGCCCGTTTTCGCTCGTGATAAGTCTTAAAAATTTTGTAACATTTTCATAGTTGTCCAGCGGTTCGCCAGAGCCCATTAAGACAACATTTGTCACCTTTCTCTCTTTCTCGTTTCCGCCTAACATTTTGTTGAAAACGAGAACTTGCAGCAAAATTTCGCCCGCCGATAAATTTCTTTTTAAACCACCAATTGTGGATGCGCAAAATTTACAACCCATTCGACAACCAACCTGTGTGGAAACGCAAACCGTGTTGCCATATTTATATTCCAGTAAAACACTTTCCACCAAACTTCCATCGGTAAGTTTAAGTACCATTTTTTTTGTGCCGTCCTTGCTCTCCAAAAGTTTAACTATCTTCCACTGTGGATAATCTTTTATGATATTTTCTTTTATATCTTTTGGTAAATTTGTTATTTCGTCGAACGTTTTTGCCTTGATGAGCGCGTCAAAAATCTGCTTACCACGAAATTTGGGCAAGCCTATGCCTGTCGCATATTCAGTTACTTCTTCAAGACTTAGATCTAAAAGCATCCATTTACCCTTTTTTCTTTAAATTTATATCCATTTAAAAAATCTTTAACATCCAAAATTTTACCACCTGCAACTTGACATCTCAAAATCTTAAATGCCTTATCTTTTGCTTTAACGATAAACTCTTTTTTTGAAGTAAAAATTTCACCGATTTCAAGTTCTTCAAAACCATCCACCGCTTCCGCTTTATAAACCCTTATTCTCTCATCGCCGACAAAAAAATATGCCACCGGAAATTCCACATATGCCCGCACTTTATTCACTAAATTGCTAGCGGACTCTTCAAAATTCAACAACCCGTCTTCTTTTTTTATAAGTTGAACAAAAGTGGCATCTTTTTCGTTTTGTTTTTGGAATATGGCAGTGCCATTTTTTATTTTCTCAATTGCTTCTATTAACATATCTCCGCCAATTTCAGCAAGCCTTGGCATAAGGGAAAGATAATCTTCATCTAAGCCAATTTTAACTTCCTTCTGCAAAATTATATCACCGTCATCCATTCCAACAGATGTTCTCATTATCGTAACACCCGTCGTTCTGTCACCATTTATAAACGCCGACTGAATTGGCGTTGCTCCGCGATATTTTGGCAACATTGACGGATGAACATTTATGCACATTTTGATATCTAAAAGTTCTTTTGGCAGAATTTTTCCATATGACGCCGTAACAAAAAGGTCACAATCAATCACCTTAAAATCTTCGATATGTTCTATTAATTTTTCAAATTGATAGACTGCAATTCCCTTTTCCTTCGCCAATTTCACAATGTTTGGTGTCTGCATCTTCTTACCGCGATTTGCTGGTTTGTCCGGTTGACATACCACGCCAACAACCTTATGTTTTTCCATAAGTTTTTGCAAGACAATTTCCGCAAAAAGTGGAGTTCCAAAAAACAAGATTTTCATCAATTTAACCTCTCAAATTTATCTCGATAAAGTTGACCTTCTTTGGTGTAGTCCACAAATAAAACACCATTTAAGTGGTCAATTTCATGACAAATACATCGCGCGATATAGTCCTTTGCTTCAAAAATAAACTCTTTTCCATTTCGGTCTTGCGCTTTGATTTTGATATATTTTGGTCTTTCGACATCACAATAAAAACCCGGAACAGACAAACATCCTTCGTTATCCACAACCTTTCCCCGCGTTTTGATAATTTCAGGATTGATAATTTCCAAATATTCTCCTTCTTCCACTTCAATGATAATTGCTCGCCTTAAAACCCCAACTTGAACAGCAGCAATTCCCACTCCGCCTTTTTCTTTCATTGTGTTTTTCATATCATCCAAAAGCGTAGATAAACTCTCGTCAAAATCAACAACCAGTTTTGACTTTTTTCTAAGCGTGGCATTTCCAATTTTAACAATGTTTCTAACTGACACTTTTTTCTCCTTAACTCAAATTGTTTGGATTCATTTCATAAAACACAGAACTTTTGCATTTTTCATCAACGCAGGCATAAATCTTTTTTTCAATCTCTTCTGCTTTTTCAAGTTTGAATCTCATAAGAATTTGATAGCGATATTTGGTTTTAATTCGATTGAGTGGCGATTTCATCACATCAAGGTAGACAAAATCGTTTAAAAATCTTTCTTTCACTTCTTGCACTTTATTATAGCACACTTTTATCTCTTTTGCCACAATATTTTCATCTTCGTGCGAAAATAAAATGCGAAGAACCTTTGTGTATGGCGGAAAATTCGTTACTTTTCGCAAATTTGCCTCTTTTTTAAAGAAACCCTTAAAGTCATAATTCTGCGCGAAGCGATAAACATAATGGCGTGGCGAATAGGTTTGCAAAATAACTTTTCCTTGGTCCTTACTCCGCCCGGCACGCCCGCTTACTTGCGTGATAAGTTGGAAAGTACGTTCAATGGAGCGATAGTCTGCTTGATATAAACTCTGGTCAGCATCGATAATTCCCACCAAAATAACATCTTCAAAATCGTGCCCTTTGGCTATCATCTGCGTTCCAACCAAAATGGCGGGCTTAACTTCCCGAAATTGCGCCAAGATGCTCCTATGTGCACCTTTTGTGGATGTCGTGTCGTTATCCATCCTAAAAATTGCCACGTCAGGAAAGAATTTTTTGAGTTCTTCCACCACTCGTTCAGTCCCAACAGCGCCTTGCTTTATGTTGTGACTTCCACAACTTGGACAAATATCGAGCGCTTTGTATCTCTTTCCACAATAGTGACATTTTAATTTGTTTTCATAGCGGTGATAAACAAGCGAAACATCACAGTCTTGACATTTTGCGACATAGCCACATTCTCGACAACGCTGAAAAGAAGAAAACCCCCGACGGTTAATGAAAATCATCGCCTGCTTTTTCTTTTCCACAATATTACCAAGTTCTGCCATAAGTGGAATAGAAAAAATCTCGCTGTTACCGTGACGCAATTCTTCCAGCATATCAATAACAACAATTTTAGGCATTTCCATTCCGTTTACACGAACTGGCATTTCCACAAGTGTGTATTCGTCATCAAGCGCCTTGGTGTAACTCTCAATGGAAGGTGTGGCGCTCCCCAAAACCAAAATACAATCATTATATTTTTGCCTAAAAAGTGCAATATCGTGCGTGTCATATCGCGGATTACTCTCGGATATGTAACTTTGCTCGTGTTCTTCATCAATTATGATAATACCAATGTTTTCAAGTGGTGTGAAAATTGCAGAGCGCGCGCCAACAACCACCCTTGCTTCGCCAAAAAATATTCTTCGCCACTCATCGAAACGCTCGCCCGCAGAAAGCCCGCTGTGAATCAAAGCAACTGCTTCGCCAAAACGCGCCTTAAAATTTGCCAAAACTTGCGGTGTTAGGGAAATTTCTGGAACAAGCATCAATGCAGTTTTACCTTTTTGAAGTGCTCTGTCAATGAGATTCATATAAACTTCCGTTTTTCCACTTCCAGTGACACCATGAAGTAAGTAAGTTTTGTTTTGCGAAATCGTTTCAACCGCCCTTTGTTGAAGGTCGGTTAGATTCTTTTTTTCGCCAGAAATTCGGTCATAATCAATCTGCCTTTTGACTTCTTCAAAATATACCTTAACAACACTTTTTTTGATTAGAGTTGCAAGTGGTGCATAACCAAACTTGGTAGAGAGTTCAGTAAATTTTTCTCGCCCATTTTCTCTTAAAAACTCCACAATTTCCACTTGTTTTTTGGCATTTTTTGAAGGATATTCAAAATTTTCTTCCAATTCGCAATATCGAACAAGAAGTTCTTTAACCTTTCCCGTTCGCATTTCACTAGGCAAAAAAAGACGAAGAATGGAAGCAAGTTTAAGGTGCAATTTTTCAGCCATATAATCCATAAGTGCCAACATTTCTTTTTTTATCACCGGAAAACCATCAACAGTGGACAAGATGCTTTTGAGTTTTTTCTCATCGTATGAAGAAGTGTCCGAGATGCCAACAACAAAACCTTGCAAAAATCTTGCCCCAAACGGAACAATCACACGCTGACCGCACAAAACCTGCATCCCATCTGGAATGCTATATTCAAACTCTTTGTCTAGCGCTTTGGCATCTTGGTCGATTATAACTTTTGCGAACAACACTCTCTCCCAAATTAAAAAATATCACTTCTCAGTGA
>CAZFRA010000013.1:0-28646 GCA_964521165.1 uncultured Lachnospiraceae bacterium | reverse complement strand
AAACTATTTAATGTAAAAAAGAGAGTGAATACCCTTCACTCTTTTTTTTATTGCAGTTTTTGTATTATCTTTCATTATTTCCGTTTTTATATTTAAAACAATTTTACAAGAATGATTCATGTTATATTTGTATTAACTTTAAAAATTGAATACGGTAAAAATATAAAAAAATCAATTATTTTCTTAATTTTTTGCAATTTTTTCGGTATTTTTTAAAAAATAGGTAAAAACCTTGAAATAACATCCAATCATTTATTAAGCATTTTAACAATATCACATAATTTTTAATATACTTTTATAGGTCGAATATGACCACAAACTACAAGGGAGAAAAGATATGTTTAATAGATGTTGTAATAATGGTTTTGGTGGAAACATTATTGTCAATAATGGTGTGCCAACCGTGAGAGCAACAATTGGTCCAACTGGACCTACCGGCGCAACTGGTGCCACGGGTGCTACCGGTGCAACGGGTGCAACTGGCACCGCAGGGGCAGGGGCAGTTATTGTTGGTGCAACTTTAACAGGGCTTCCAGGAACCGAAGCAAGTGTGGTTGCCACAACTGTTGGTGATGCGACAGAACTTACCTTCACAATTCCGCGAGGTGATACCGGACCGACTGGCGCAACGGGTGACACTGGTCCCACGGGACCGACTGGCGCAACAGGTGCAACCGGTGCAACTGGCGATACTGGACCAACTGGACCTACCGGTGCAACTGGCGATACTGGACCAACTGGACCAACTGGCGTAACTGGTCCGACAGGCGAAACGACAACGGTAACAGTTGGAACGACAACAACTGGCGATCCGGGCACTGATGCTTCTGTGCAGTCGGTGACGGGGACTGGAACTGTGGAGTTACTTTTCACTATTCCGCGTGGCGAAACCGGCGCAACTGGGGATACTGGACCAACTGGTGCAACCGGTGCTACCGGGCCGACTGGCGAAACAGGACCTACTGGTGCTACCGGCGCAACTGGGGATACTGGACCGACTGGCGAAACAGGACCAACCGGCGAAACAGGGCCAACTGGTGCAACGGGTGACACTGGTCCTACTGGACCAACTGGTGCAACGGGTGGCGGTTTGGCAGCATATGGCGGACTATATAACAATGCAACACAAACCCCAACACTCACAGCAGCGAATACCTATGTTCCGCTTGAACTTAACACTGCGCTTCCACTTTTGAACACGACTGATGCCACAAACGCTATCAGTGTTACAGATGCGGGCGTTTATGAGATATTCTACAATATCGACTTGACGGCAACAGAAGAACTTTCATTTAGTGCGGAAGCAAGGCAAAACACAATTGCAATAACGCCAACAATCACAACAGTGACGGGTGCAGTTACATCCACTGGTGGCACATTTAATGCAACTCTGACCACAAGTGCGATAGCAACGCTCTCGGCAGGTGATACCATTGATTTGGCGTTAACGACAACTGTTGCTCCATCAGGCACAACCATAGTGCAAGCGAATGGCAGTTGCATTTTGACTGTTAAGAGATTGGATGGTTAATAAAAAGGTACAGAAAAATGATGCAATTTGCATCATTTTTTTGATTTGTTTTTCAATTTATTTCGATGATAATTTTTTAAAATCAACTTAAAATTTAATAAAATCAATTCAAAAATTTGATGAAAAAGTTATTTTATTTTTTGACATAAATCAAAAATTCTGTATTACCGTCACCACCTTTTATTGGCGATGTTATTGTGCCTAAAATAGAAAAATTTGCATTTTTAAAGGCATTTTTTACATTTTTTAGCACTTTTTGATGTATTTTTTCATCTTTTATAATACCTTTATGCTTTTTTGCATATTCCAATCCAACTTCAAATTGGGGTTTGATAAGCGCTACGATTTCAATCTTTTCAAAATCTTTGGAAATTTTGTCGATAAGTTTTGTTATGCTGATAAATGACACATCAATCGTCAAAAAATCAATATCAAATTTTGTACAGTTGAGAGTGAGATAATTGGTCTTTTCGAGATTGATAACGCGGGCATCGGTTTTGAGTGTTTGGTCAAGTTGGTCGGTTCCCGTGTCGACGGCATAAACTTTTTTGGCGCCATTTTTTAAACAAACATCGGTAAAACCGCCGGTGGACGCTCCAATATCTAAAACTGTTTTGTCGTGCAAATCAATTTGAAATTCTTCCAAAGCTTTTTGCAGTTTTTCTCCGCCACGTGATACAAAAAGAAAAGGCGAGGTTTCAAATTCGCTGATTTCGTCAAATTCGAGAGAAGGTTTGGTTATAACTTTACCATTAAATTTGACTAGAGATGATTTGACTGCTTCTTTTGCCTTTTCGCGCGAAGGATAATATCCTTTTTCGTATAGTAGAACATCAAGTCGCTTTTTCATTTAACTTTTTTAACCATCAAAAGGTTGCTACCGCTCTTGCCTGCTTTCATACCGCCGGTTTGAACGATGTTGTCACCACACTTAATTAAATTGGATTGCTTAACGCGTTCCATTGCGTTATTCAAAACATCGTTCATATTTCGATATTCTTTTTCAAGGACAGGGATGACGCCATAAAGGATGCTTAGTTGATGATATGTTTTTTTGTCTGGCGTGCAGGCGAGAATTGGCACTGTTGGTCTAAACCTACTTACATATTTTGCGGTCATACCACTTTTTGTGACAACATTGATAAGTTTAATATTTTCTGTTTCTGCAATGCTGCAAACAGCATAACCAATGCTCGATGAAGTGTTGTGGGTTTTAAATTCAGAAATGTGATATTTGAGTTCTTTTTCAATTTCAATGGCTATTTTTTTCATTGTGCTGACGCTTTCGACTGGATAATCGCCAGAAGCGGTTTCACCAGAAAGCATAATGGCAGAGGTGCCGTCAAATATAGCGTTTGCCACATCGGAAACTTCGGCGCGGGTTGGGCGCTTATTGTGAATCATACTTTCTAGCATCTGTGTGGCAGTGATGGAAAATTTTCCGTGCTCGTTGCACTTTTTGATAATTTGCTTCTGAAGAATTGGCAGTTTAACAAAGTCAACTTCCACACCTAAATCACCGCGCGCGACCATTATGCCGTCCGATTGATTTAAAATGGCGTCAAAATTCTTGATACTTTCTTCACTTTCAATTTTAGAGATGACTTGCACTTTTGTAAAGTGGATTTCTTTTAAAAATTTACGGATATCTTTAATATCTTCTGGATAACTTACGAAAGATATCGAAAGAAAATCGGCATCCATTTCTTTGGCGAAAAGAATGTCGGATTTGTCTTGCTCGCTTAAATATGGCATATCTGTTTTAATGCCTGGTAAGTTAATACTTTTGCGATTAGAAAGTTCGCCACTTGTTTTTGCCACGCAAACAACTTCGTCTTTTTTCACATTCTTAACTTCCAATTCAATTATGCCGTCGTTGAGAAGAATTCGGCTGCCAACTTTCAAAATTTTTGGTAATCTATCGTAGGTTACACTCACGATTTTTTGATTGCCAACAATGTTTTTGGTGGTCAAAGTAAATTCGTCGCCGGTATTCAAAAAGATTTTGCCGTTTTTAAAGTCGCGGATTCTTATTTCCGGTCCTTTTGTATCAATCATAATAGCGATTGGAAGATGAAGTTTTTCGCGTACTCGCTTCACAGCATCTATCATTTTTTTGTGGCTTTCGTGTGTGCCGTGACTCATATTGAATCTGGCAACATTCATACCATTTTTCACCAATTTTTCCAAGATTTCTTCACTGTCGCAAGCAGGTCCGATTGAGCATATAATTTTTGTCTTATTCATCTTTTCTCCTTATAACATACAAATATATGTTAGCAAAATTTGTCGTAAAATGCAAATATTTTAAATTAATTTATGATTTTAATCGTCAAAATGAGAGATATTTATAAAAATTTACTAAAAATAGTTGAAATATTTAAAATTTTATGTTAAAATTAACGAGCGAGGATAAGATTATGAGTAGTATGCTTTGCGATGTATGGCAAGATTTTTGTTATTGGATTGTCAACGATTGGACAGATACAGCTTTTTACGCCGTGGTTTCAATTTTGACAATTTGTGGGCTTTTGATTTTCGTTTCCTTTCTTAAATCCACTTATAGTAATGGCGATATCAAATTCAAATGGGGCTCATTTATCTTTATGCTGGTTATTTTCGCCGTGGTTGCGGTGCTATGTGTTGCAAAGTTTGCTTAATTTTAGGGGGGGGGAGAAATGGACGAACAAGAACAAGTCGCCTTTTGGTTATCAAATTCAATGCCGATTATAAGAATCGTGCTGTTTTCTATCATTGCAGTTTGTGCAATTATTATGATTGTAGCAATTTTATTTCAATCTGAAGATGCTGGAAGCACGGAAGCGATCACTGGCACCCGTGATTCATATTATTCACAAAATAGGGGTGGTTCGCGTGACGGTAAACTTAAACTTATAACAATCATAATGGGGTGCATCATTTTTGTTTGTGCGGTTTTGTATCTCGTTTCAAATTTGTTATATTCCGGGACATAAAAAATGAACAAAAAAGAAAAAATTTTAGAACTTTTGGAAAAAAATAGTTTAGTCTTCACAAATCAAGATAAACTATTTTTATTTCTTTCCACAAGCCTCAATATCTCGGTGGAAGAAGTTAAAAAAATCTTCTATTCACTTCTATCAAATGGCGATATTTTTGAACTAAGGAAGAATAAATTCATCACTATTCCTTCACGCGGATATGTAAAAGGGGATTTTTCTGGCACTAACAAAGGTTTTGGCTTTGTGAAAGTTAAGGGTAGGCCGGACGATATTTTCATTCCGGCGAACAAAACTCTTGGTTCGCTTGACGGCGAAAAGGTGATTGTCAAAATTATCTCTCAAACAAGCGAAGGTGCCGACGGCGAAGTGGTGAGCATTTATCGTGAACTCGAAAATATCGTTGGGCTTGTCAATGTTGTGGCAAACAATTTCTTTTTGGAGCCGGATAATAGGAAGATTATTCAAGATTTTCCAATTATGAAAACCGGGCTGAAAATCAAAAAAGATATGAAGGTTTTGGCGAAAATAATCCGAACAGACAAAGGAAAAATTAAGTGTGCCGTTTCTGAAATTTTAGGTATGGTGGACGATGTTAAAACTTTGGAATTGTCGCTTATTCGCGAACATAACCTTTTTGAAGAATTTCCGGATATTGTCGTTCAAGCGGAAAAGAAACTGCCAAAAGAAATTTCGGCAAAGCAAAAGAAAAATCGTTTGGATTTGACGAATGAAGTTGTCTTTACAATTGACGGCGCTGACGCCAAAGACCTTGACGATGCTATATCTATCAAGAAGTTTAAAGATTATTATGAACTTGGTGTTCATATTGCCGATGTCGGCGAGTATGTTCCTGTCGGCTCTGTTTTTGATGAAGAAGCGTATCGACGCGGCACGAGCGTATATTTTCCAACTTCTGTTTTGCCGATGCTTCCAAAGTCACTTTCAAATGGCATTTGTTCCTTGAATGAAGGAGTGGAAAGATTGACCCTTTCTTGCATAATGAGAGTCGATTTTGAAGGTAAGGTGGTTGGGCATACGATTTGCGAAAGTATTATCAAAAGCAAAGCGCGATTGACATACAAAGAAGTTTACGAAGCGCTTGTTGAAAACAAAACCAATGCAAAAACCAAAAATCTTTTACCGCATTTCAAAATTATGCGAGAACTTTGCGATATTTTGGAAAAAAATCAAGAAAAACGCGGGGCACTCAATTTGGAAATTCCAGAAGTTCAATTCGTTTTTGACGAAAATGGAATGGCAGTGGATATTGCTCGCCGCGAACGCAATGAAGCGCATCGACTCATTGAAGACTTTATGGTGCTTGCCAATCAGACCGTCGCAAAGCATTTTAGTGATTTGAAAATACCTTTTGTTTATCGTGTTCACGAATCGCCAACAAAGGAAAAAGTTTTTGCTCTTTGCGACTTTTTAAAGGGTATTGGTGTGCGTTATCCGCAAGTGCCAGACCATTTAACGCCGGCATATTTCCAAGAGATTTTGAACACTGTGGAAGAAACAAGCACGCAAGATGTTGTCAACAAAGTGCTTCTACGCAGTATGCAAAAAGCGAAGTATCTCAATCAAAACTTGGGGCATTTTGGCTTGGCTCTTTCAGACTATTGTCACTTCACTTCGCCGATACGCCGTTATCCAGACTTAACCATTCACAGAATAATCAAGGATTATCTTCACAAAAAACTTACTAACTCCGCCAAGGAAGATTTGGAAATTTTAACTTTCGATGCTTCCGAGCAGTCGAGTGTGTGTGAGAGAAATGCCGATATGGCAGAAAGAGATATCGACGACCTTTGGAAAGCATATCTCATGAAGGATAGGATTGGCGAAATTTTTGATGCCACAATTTCTTCGGTGACAAGTTTTGGTGTTTTTGTGGCACTTGAAAACACTTGTGAAGGTTTGGTAAGAATGGAAGCACTTCCAGACGACACCTACATTTTCTTGGAAAAACAACTCAAACTTAAAGGTTCTGGCAATGTTTTCTCGATTGGCGACAAAGTCAAAGTGGAACTTTTGAGTGTGAATTTGCATAGCCGAGATATAGATTTTAAAATTGTCTAGTTGCAAAAATTTTGTATATGTGCTATAATAAAAATGGAAGCAAAAATATGTAAAAAAACGGAAAAAATTCAATTTTTTTGTGTTTTCTGCCACTTTTTTACTCTTTTTTGCATAAGGAGATAGGAAATGGAAGTTATTGCAAACAATAAAAAGGCCTTTCACAATTTCTTTATCTCAAATTGCGTGGAAGCGGGTATATCGCTGGAAGGGTGCGAAGTTAAGTCTATTCGACAGGGCGGTGTGAGCATAACCGACAGTTATGTCGTTGTCAAAAACGGTGAAATGATTTTAAAAAATGCTTACATCAAACCATACGAGAAAGCAAATGTTTTCAAAGTTAAAGAGCGAAGAGATAGGAAACTTCTACTTCACAAAAGCGAAATTTTAAAGTTTGAACGCGAAGTTAAAGAAAAGGGATATTCCATTGTGCCTACGAAAATATATCTCAACCGCGACAACTTGGTTAAAGTGGAGATTGCTCTTGCCAAAGGAAAGAAACTTTATGACAAACGTCAAACTTTAAAAGAGAAGCAAGTTAAGCGAGATATTGAACGCTTTTCAAAACGCTGATTTGGGGGCGATTCAGTTTCGACAGGGCTTGATTTTTAAGACATAAAGCATATGGCGGTTCGTTCTTACGCCTTAAACAAGAGCAGGCGTAAAATAAACGCAGAAAACGAAAACAATGTTACCACAATGAAAGCAATGCCTTGCGCTGCCTAAGTTGTCGGTGACGCTTGACTAGAGCATAATCTAGTTCGCCAATTTTTGCCTTGCCAGCAAAAAATTTGGTGTCAGACTGGCAAAAACTTCATTCAAAGTTCTTCCTTATATGAGTGAAAAATTTTAAAGGGATAGCGAAGAAAACTTGTTTATGGGTAACTTCTTTGTGAATTTCAAACATAAACTAAATATGTAGAAAAGTCTTAAAAATGAGTTTTGGACTCGGGAGCATAACCCGACGCCTCCACCAAAAAATATGCCGTTTGCGGCTTATTTTTTTATTTTTATATATAAAATTCAACTTTTTTTGTTATTTTTCATATTTTTACTTAATATATATCATGTAGAAATAGGTAAAAAGTGGAAAATTTACCAAATTTTTAGCAAAAATCACAAAAATTTGTGTTTTTTTGGTAAAATTTTTAAAAAATCATACTTTTTTCAAAATTTGCTATTGACATATTAAACGATGTGTGTTAAAATAGATACGAATAAATTTTTTATTTAAGGAAGGTGATTTTATGAATACTCTTTTAGCAATTAGTATTGAAGCAACAATCTACGACATTTTCATTATCTTGGGTGTGGTTGTCGCTGCAAGTTTGATTGTTTATTTTATTTGGGAAGCAATCTTGATTTATTCCAACAAGAAAAACGGAAAAGGAACAACATCGGAAACTAAAGGATCCAATGCTCAACCTGGAATGCAAAGTTTCAGTTTGGACCAAAACAAAGAAACTGCTCTTCTTGAAGAAGGTAATGTTGTTGATGTTGAAAGCGAAGAGGAAGATGAAACAATAAGCGAAGAGGAAGAAGAAAGATTGAATCGTGAAAGACGAGAATATCTTGAAAGAAGACGCCAAGAACTTATTAAAAAACTTCAAGAAGAAGACGAACAACAAGAAGAAGCAGAAGAAGAATCTGAAGAAGTTGAAGAAGTGTCCGACGAAGAAATTGAAGACGATGTTCAAGAAGAAGTTGAAGAAAATGAAATTCAAGAAGAAGTTGCTGACGAAGCAGAAGAAGAAACTGCTGAAGAAGTTGCCGACAATCTTGAACGAGAAAGAGTAGAACTTCTCCGTGAAAAAGAAAAATATGAACAAATGTGTAGAGAACTTGAAGAAGCAAAACGTCAACTTTTGGAAACTATTCAAAATCCAGAACAGCCAGCAGTTTTGACTCCGGTTGATGAATTGAAAGAAAGATTGGTAATTTTGGAAGAAAAACTCAAAGCAAACGAAAAAGAGTTTAAACAATGCAAAAAAGACTTCATTCCACTTAACAAAGTTTGGAAGACTTACGAAAACGATAAGAAGAAACTTCAAAGAAGAGAAGCATTGGTGGCTAAGCAAAACGTTATGCTCTACTATGGTGTTAATAACTATGCAGACATCGACGAAGAAAAAGCAAAGAAACTTGCCGAAGACCTTGACCTTCTTGACGGACTTAAAATTTCCGTTCAACACTGCGAAGAAGTTATGGAAAAGAACTCGGATAGATATCCACTTCTTAAGAAAATGTATGAAGTTTTGAAAAAGCAGAACACTGAACTTAAAGATGAAATCAAAGAACTTAAAACAGAAATTGAAAAACGCGAAAACAAAGAAAACAACGAAGGAACAGAAGAAGAATAATAGAGAAGACCTTGCAAATGCAAGGTCTTTTTTGTGTCCAAAAAAATTTACCTAATATTTTAAAAAAAATATATATTTTCGTTTTGTAAAATTCGACCTATTTGATATAATTATACTTATAATGAAACCATTTAGTTTATCCAAAGAAGAAGTGCTGGAAGAAGTGCAAAGTTCGCAAGGCGGACTTACTTCTATTGATGCCAAATCGCGTTTAGATAAAGACGGCAAAAACTTACTTGTCGGTAAAAAGAAAAAAAGTGAAATTGTTAAATTTTTGGGGCAGTTTAAAGATGTTCTGATTTTGGTATTGATTGCCAGTTGCATCATCAGTGTAATCATCGGTATTGTTCAAAATTCGGTGGAAGAATTTGTTGATGCCGTTATCATTATGCTTGTGGTAATGATAAACGCTATAATCGGTTATTGGCAAGAGCGCAAGAGCGAACAGGCAATGGAAGCGCTCAAAAATATGACGAAACCATATTGCAAGGTGCGTCGAAACGGGGCTATCCATAAAATCAAAAGTGAAGAACTTGTTGTCGGCGATATTGTGGTTTTGGAAGCCGGCGATATTGTCCCTGCCGATATTCGTATCATTGAAAGTGAAAGTTTGAAGATTGAAGAAAGCGCGCTAACAGGCGAAAGTGAAGCGGTGGAAAAATATGCCGATGAAATTTTGGGTGAAGAAACAATCATCGGTGACAGAATAAATATGGCATTTATGGGCAGTGTGGTGACCTATGGTCGCGGCGTTGGCGTGGTTACTGACACTGGAATGCGAACTGAAATGGGTAAAATAGCCACCGCACTTGACGAAATTAAAGAGAATGAAACCCCACTCACGAAAAGGGTTCGTATAACAAGTTATTGGCTCACAGGAATTGTTGTGGCGATGGCGATAATAATTTTTATTGCCAACATTTTTTTAAGTGGTGATATTTTTCATTCCTTCTCGATTGCAATTGCAATTGCTGTTTGTGTGATACCAGAAGGTTTGCCAGCGTGTATGACAGTGACGATGTCGCGTGGTGTTAAAAGAATGAGTGACCAGCGTGCGATTGTGAAAAAACTTCCGGCAGTGGAAACCCTTGGCTCCACACAAGTTATTTGCACCGACAAAACTGGCACATTAACTCTCAACAAAATGACGGTCAAGAAGGCATTCTTCCTTGATGAGAAATTGTCTGCTTTTAACAAACTCAACTTTACCGGCAAAATATATGCAGACAGTTCCAAAACGAATGATGAAAAAATTGCCGAAGAACTTATTAGAAAAAATAAAATTGTGCAGGAATTTGTGCGCTGTATGGTGCTATGTAATGATGTGCAAATCAAACTTGAAAATGACAACTTGGTTTGCATTGGCGACCCGACCGAAGTGGCGCTCGTGCATTGCGGGTATGTCTTCGGTGCGAATAAAGATCTATACGAAGGAAAGTTTACTCGCGTGGATGAAGTTCCATTTGATAGCAACCGTAAAATGATGTCGACAATCAACCTTGTAAACAACAAAAAGGTAGTATATACTAAAGGAGCGCTAGACAATGTTTTGGAAAATTGTTCGCGAATATATGATAACGGCAAAATAAGAAAAATTACCGAAAAAGACAAAGAACTTATTTACGAAAAAAATTCCGATCTAGCGCTCAATGCCTTGCGTGTTTTGGCACTTGCTTTTAAAGTGGAAAGAGAAGATATCAAACGACACAACTCGGGAAATACTGAAAATAACCTTGTTTTTATCGGGCTTGTTGGAATGATTGACCCGCCGCGTGAAGAAGTTGCCGACGCGATAAAGGTATGTAACGAAGCAGGTATTGAAGTGATAATGATAACAGGCGACCACAAAGACACCGCCTTTGCTATTGCCAAAGAACTTGGAATATGCACGAACAAAAAGTATGTGATAACCGGCAAAGAGCTCAATAAAATTCCAGACGAAAAATTTGTACAGTTTGTTAATGATTATAAGGTGTACGCGCGCGTAAGTCCAGAACATAAGGTCAAGATTGTCAAAGCGCTAAAAGCAAATCAAAAGATAGTGGCAATGACTGGTGATGGTGTTAACGATGCACCGAGTATCAAGGCGGCGGATATTGGAATTGGAATGGGTATCACCGGCACAGATGTCACAAAGGAAGCAGCGGACATTGTTCTCACAGACGACAACTTTGCGACTATTGTTGGCGCAGTAAAGGAAGGTAGAAGAATTTATCAAGGAATCTTAAAAATTCTCGAATTTCTTTTGGGAACCAGCCTTGCTGAACTTTTGGTGCTCACTTTGGTGACTTTTATTTTTCCGAGTCATACTCTCTTCACTCCGGCGCTGCTGCTTTGGATAAACTTTGTTTCCGACACTTTTGTTGGTTTGGCACTCGGGTTTGAAGACGCCGACCCTGACATAATGAAAGAACCGCCGCAGCGAACGACTGGCAACTTATTCAAAGGTAAAGTTGGTTTCCACATTTTCTGTTCGGCGATATATGAATTTATCATGCTTTTCGGGTTATACTGCATTTTAACGCTTGTCTTCAATTTTTCAGACACCAATGTCACCACGATTTGTTTCTTATATCTATGTTTCAGCGAACTACTCCATTCCTACAACTTGAAGAGCGACCAAAACAGTTTGTTTAGCACAAATCCTTTCAAAAACAAAACTTTAAACATCGGCTTTTTGGTTTCCGCACTGCTTACAGTGATAATCGTTATTGCACCGATAACACCAATTCAAAATGCACTAGGTATTTGTTCAATAAGTTGGTGGGAATGGCTGCTTGTGATTGCGCTTTCAATTCTCGTTATACCATACTATGAACTTGTGAAGTGGTTTGTAAGGGTAAAAAAGAAGAAAAGGATACAAAATGAAAAAAAGTAAAATATTCGACCTAAGTTCAATATCGATAATTGTGTGTGATTGCTTGCAAGGCATTATACTCATTTTTGTCGACCTTTTCTTAGTGGCGAACATTTTGAAAAACGACTCGCTGGGGCAGGGGACAGCGTATAACATCATCCAAGTTGGACTCTTCTATGTGATATACTATGCCGTTTTGGGGCTGTCATATTTGTGGACGGGATATTTTCTCAAAAACCACAACAAAAGTATTTTCGTTTCGATCGGCTCAATCGGGCTTACCTGCACAATTTTGTTTATCTATCTTCTTGGCGACAATCTTATCACATTCCTGCCACTCGTGGCGTTTGTGTATGGTTTCAGTTTTGGTTTTTACTCGTCAGGCTATCACAACTTAACCGCAGAAACAATATCCAGCAAGCATCAAGTCCGCTTTTTTGCAGTTAAGCGCATTGCATATCAGGCGACTTATATAATTTTTCCAATCGCGATTGGCTACATCGCCGATGTCAACTTCTCGATTATGGCACTCATTATGGTCGTTCTTTGTGTGACGCTTGTTGTTTTCTCGTTCCTTGTTAAACCGAAAAAGGTATATAAACTTTCCTTCAATCTGCGAAAATTTGGAAGGTATATCAAAAAGAATAAGCAAAGCACATTACCGCTTAAACTGGCGTATCTCTCGAACTTTTTTCGTGGGGCGTCGTCCGACACCTTCACCACTTTCTTAACCATTTTGGTTTGGGTGGCATTTCAGTCCAACGCTTCGCTCGGCACACTGCAATCCGTCTTTACACTTTGCTCGCTCGTAACAATGTTTTTGTATCTTCGCTACTACCGCAAAAAGCGTGCCAAAACCTTCCTTTTCCCGTCAATAATTCTTGTTTCGCTAGCGGTTATTGCTATTGTTTGCACCACGGGAACGTCTATAGTTGCCATTGTCATTTTCTATGCGGTATACATAATTTTGAACACCATTTTGGTTTCCATTTCGGACAGTCGACGGGCATCTGTGGCGCGCACATTGTCGCTGCATAATCACATTTTGGAAAACACTTCCTTTTTGGAATTGTCGCTTGGTGCTGGAAGAGTGTTATCGTCAGCACTCCTTCTTTTGAGCGGGGTGTTCGATCTTATGCTCGGCAACACATCAATCTTCCTGTTGATAGCACTTGGCGTAACTTGCGTGCTCTATGTCTTTTTTGGACTCTCGCTATACTGGTTGGAAAAGAGTTTAATTTTGCAAGACGAACAATTTCACAAGATTCATATCAACGAAGTTTATGAGAAAATTGAAGATTAACTTTCAATTTTTTTATTGCCTTACTTGTCGAAAACTGTCGAAATTGCAAGATATTAAATTGTTTTTTTGCTTTAAAATCAAATATTTCTGATATTTTTATTTATTTTTCTCAAATTTTTTTTTATTTTTGTTTTTTTGTTAGTAATTTTTGATATATTTTGTGATTTAAAAATAATTCCATTAAATGTGCGAAAAATGTTTGGAATTTGAGAAAATAGATATTATAATAAATATATGAAGAGAATTCTCCTGTGCATTTTTGCGTTTTTGTTTATTACAACCGCTTCAATAGGTGGTGTTTTGTTGGCGCAAAACAGTGCGGGGGGGGGAATCGACAACTCGGTTTCTGAAAGCGTGACCACAACGGCGGATGCGCCGACATATACGGACTATTATTGGACGGATGAAGGGAATTATGCTACCAGTTTTGCTGGCGGAAGTGGAACAGAAAGTGACCCCTATCTAATTTCCACAGCGGCGCAACTTGCTTATCTTGCTTACCGAGTGAATTTTAATAGTCAAACATATTCTGATACATATTTTAAGCAAACAGCAAACATTGACCTATCTGCGTATTATTGGGATGCGATAGGCTATTCTTCGTCATATTACTTCCGCGGACACTATGACGGCGGTGGTTACACCATCTCTGGACTTTATACGCAATCAGGCTCTGACGATAATTATTCCTATCAAGGTCTTTTTGGTTATGTTTATGGCACTTCAAGTTCATATGCCACAATTTCCAATGTTAGCATAATCAATTCAAATATCCAAGGGTATCGATATGTTGGTGCAATTGTAGGATATGTTAGTCAATATGCCACAATTTCGAATTGTTACAACACAGGTACAGTGAGTGGAACTGGTATTTTGGGCGGAGTTGTGGGATATAATTATATTTCTTCATATGTATATAACTGCTACAACACAGGCAGTGTGACAGGAAGTTCTTCTTCTGTTGGCGGTGTTGTGGGATATAATTATTATCGAGCATATGTATATAACTCATACAACACAGGCAGTGTGACTGGAAATGGTAACTCTGTTGGCGGTGTTGTAGGATATAATGTGACTTCTTCATATATATATAACTGCTATAACACAGGTACAGTGAGTGGTTCTACCTATGTTGGCGGAGTTGTGGGATATAATAGGACTTCTTCATATGTATATAACTGCTACAACACAGGTACAGTGAGTGGTTCTACCTATGTTGGCGGAGTTGTGGGATATAATTATGGTACTCCATCATCTTCTCCATATGTATATAACTCATACAACACAGGCAGTGTGAGTGGAAGTGGTGATTATGTTGGCGGAGTTGTGGGATATAATAATTATTCATATGTATACAACTGCTACTATGGTGGAGATTGTGAGAATATTGGTGGGATAAATGGCAGTGATTCAGACGGAAGTGCAGAGTATTTATCAACAATTGTTTCAAGTGCAAAAACAACTTCTTGGTATACTTCAACATCTTCTTCCACTTGGAATTCTTCATATCCGTGGGATTTTGATGATGTTTGGATATTGGATAGCGATATTAACGATGGGTATCCGGCACTGCGAGCATTTGTTTACACGATAAATTATTACTATCGTAATTCAAGCGGAACGGCAACATACGGCACAAAAAATAGGTATATGGGTGAGAGTTTCACAACACCGTCATCGTCTACCTATTCTTACTACACTTCAAATGGTTGGAGTTTGGCGGGTTGGGCAGCAAGTTCTTCAAGCACGAGCGCAACTTATTCAGCGGGTGCAGAAGTTTCAGATTACAATTCAAGCACCGATACTCTTTCGTTTTATGCAATTGCTTCGCGAACAATACAAATAACTTACAATGCCAACGCGGGAAGTGATACGGTTTCTAATCTGCCGAGTTCGCAAAGTGCGACGCAGAATTGGAATATGTATGGCGGAACAACGAGCACATATATAACCAATTATTCTCTTACAATTTCATCAACTCAACCGACACGGACAGGCTATACTTTTCAAGGCTGGGCGACAAGTTCGACTGGCACGGCAAGTTATGCAAGTGGTGCCACTGTGAGTTTCGCCTACAACAGTTCGGCAAGTGTCACGCTCTATGCCGTTTGGATACAAAATACGGCGTATTATTATCGCGATTCGAGCGGGAATTTAACTTCAACCACGCAAGAAAGAACCTATGGTTCAAGTTTCACAACATTATCATCTGTCAGTGGAATATATTCATCAAATGGTTGGAGTTTAATTGGTTGGTCGACAAGTGATTCAAGCACAAGCATAACTTCGAACTATTATTCAACAAACACATCAGTTTCGGCGTATAACAGTAGCACTTCACAAGTTGTGTTATATGCGATTGCTTCGCGAACAATACAAATAACTTACAATGCCAACGCAGGAAGTGATACGGTTTCTAATCTGCCGAGTTCGCAAAGTGCGACGCAGTATTGGAATATGTATGGCGGAACAACGAGCACATATATAACCAATTATTCTCTTACAATTTCATCAACTCAACCGACACGGTCGGGCTATACCTTCCTTGGTTGGTCAACAAATAGTTTGGCAACCACGGCGGATTCAAGTTATGCAGGTGGTACCACTGTGAATTTTGGTTACAACACTTCAAACTCAATCACACTCTATGCTGTTTGGGAGCCAAATGTACCGGCATACTACGACAACGAAAACGGATATTGGTATATCGAATATGGATATATGCCGCAGACTAAAGTGACCGATTCGACAACTATTACTGCGCTAGGGTCGGCAACCACTGGGGGTGGAACTTATTATTTTGCAGGAGAATCATATACCGCAGTTGTTTACAACGATAATGAATATTGCTATATTTTGGAGAATTGGTATCTTGTAGAACCGATTAGGTGGATAATTTATTCTGCCAACGAACTTACAAGCGGAAGTGTTGTGCAAGTTAGCACCGCAGGTTTTGATTATTATATGGTCACCGCAAGTGTTGTTGATGTTGGCGCGTTTGCGGATAGTTATGTCGGACTAGAATCTGGTTATTCAACAACCAATTCTTATGTAACCAACTTCCAAGAAAACATTTCAGGGTATCTCGGAGAGTTCAATGCAGATGTGCAAACATTCGGAACTAGCGGAACGACCTCATCATCTACATCAGCATATATCTTCCTTTCTTCTGCGGAAGAAATTCAAAATGCGCTAGGGACAATGGGCACAACCTTCTCTGACTTGGTTTTGGATTATTTATCTAGCGTTGGTTCGTACTACTTCACTCGCGACCTTGGCACAAACCTAAACAACATATATGTATATTCCCGCGCGGGAAGTCAAACGCAAAAACTTGCAACCAGCGTGTATGGTATGCGTTTCACGGTTAAATTCACCGAGTTTGTTTGTATTGAATAGGTTTATTTTCTAGGTTAATATTTCAAAATTTATGTTTAAAAAACAAGAAAGAGACATTGTCTCTTTTTTTGTTCTATTTGCGATTTTTGGGTAATATATTTGTTTTGTAAGACAAGTCTAATCTTTCGACAAATCTTTCTGTTTTTCAAATTTTTTAGGCAAATTTTTTCTATGATTTTTCTTTACAAAATTCTATAATCTAAGTGAGGTTTGTATGCATTTCTGTGTCATCAAATCAAGAACTATCAAAATTGGAATTATTATGTTTCTTGTCGCCGTTCTACTTTCGCTTTCTATCGACGGCGCAACTTCCGCGCAAGTTTTTTTCGGTTATGCGCCGCGAAAAGTGCCAATCTATTCCGTTTCCACAACCGAAAAACGCGTTGCTATCACTTTTGATGCCGCGTGGGGTGCGGATAAAACCGAAGAAATTTTGGAAATCCTTGATGAGTTCAATGTCACTGCCACCTTCTTCCTTGTCGGCTTTTGGGTGGACGATTATGAAGATATGGTGAAAAAGATTGACGCCGCTGGCTGTGAAATCGGCACACACTCCAACACGCATCCCGATATGGTGAACTTGTCGAAGGATTCTATCACAGAAGAACTTACCACATCAATCGAAAAAATTGAAAATGTGACGGGTAAAACTGTGTCGCTTTTCCGTGCACCTTTCGGATCGTATAATAACACGCTTTTGGAAGTCGCCGAAGGATTGGGGCTGAAAACAATTCAGTGGGATGTGGATACGCTAGATTGGAAGGGGCTTTCCGCAAGCGAGATGTGCCAACGCGTGACAAGTAAAGTGCAAAATGGGTCTATCATTTTGATGCATAACAACTCCGACAACATTCTTGAAGGGCTTCGACTTATTTTGACTACTCTGCAAAACAAGGGTTACTTAATAGGTTGCGTTTCCGACCTTGTTTATGAAAGCGATTACATCGTCGACAGAAATGGCATCCAGCACACAAATTAAAGGAGATAAAGATGAAAATTGATGAAAAACAAACGAATTATGCCGAGATTGTGGGGATTATAACCAAAAATCCAATCGTGACACACAAAATTGAAGGTGAAAATTTCTTAGATTTTGAAATGGAAGTGGAAAGGCTTTCCAAGGTGAAAGATGTGATTCCGGTGACGATTAGTGAGCGGACACTAAATCAAGATTTGAAGGTTGGTGACAAAGTTTTACTGACAGGGCAATATCGCAGCCACAACAAAAATGTTGATGATAAAAACAAACTTATTTTGCACTTTTTTGCTAAAAATGTCGTAATAACGGCTTTACCCGACCAAAACAGTGTTCGTTTGGTTGGATATATTTGCAAAACGCCGGTCTTTCGCACAACGCCGTTCGACAGGGAAATCTGCGATATCCTTTTGGCAGTAAATCGGCAAAATAATCACAGGTCGGACTATATTCCGTGCATACTTTGGGGCAGGAATGCGCGTTTTGTTGCAAATTTGCCGGTTGGGTCGAAGATTGAAATCTCGGGACGCATTCAATCTCGAAAATATATCAAAAAACTGGAAAGTGGCGAAAACGAAGAGCGGATGGCGTTTGAAGTCTCGTGCAATCTTGTCACAATTTTAGAAAAAGAGAGTGAGAGAAAGGAAATAATTTAACAGGCAATGCCTGTTTTTTTGTTATTCTCGTAAATAACTTTGTGTTTTTTGTTAATATATTTGTGTTTTTTTAGCGATTTTGGTAAAATATTGCTATGAGTTTTGAAATCGCGATAATCGAATTTTTGCAGGCAGGAAGGACACCGTTTTTCGACGCTGCTTTCCAAGTTATTTCAATGCTCGGAAGTTATGTTGGTGCTGTGGCACTGGTTGTATTTTTCTTATTCACAAAGAAAAGTTACGCCTTTTGGTTTCTTTTTACCTACGGCTACGCATACCTTACGCAAAACATTTTGAAAGAAGTGATTGCCAGACCAAGACCATATGTTGTTTCCGATGTTATTGTCAGTATCGGCGATGTGGTAAACGATTTCAGTATGCCAAGCGGGCACACGGTTTGCGCGACGATGATTGCCATATTCTTAGGTGCTTATCTCTTCTCACGTTTCAAAAAGAAGGGGATGCGTGTTTGGATAACACTGGCACTTGTCGTTTTTGTTGGACTTGTGATGCTTTCCAGGATGTATCTTGGCAAACATTATCTCACTGACCTTATCGCAGGGTTTGGTCTTGCCGTGTTTTTTGGCGTTTTGGGGCTTCTATTAAAGTATTTTTACGAAAAAAGCAAAAAGAAAAAAATTAAGATAAAGGAAGATGTATGAGAATTGAAATGGTGAGCCATAATTTATTGCAGACAGATGCGCTGGCAAAGGCGTTTGGCAAAGTTGTCAAACCGCCAATGATTATTATTTTGCAAGGCGATTTGGGGAGTGGTAAAACTACTTTTGTTAAAAGTTTGGTCAAATTTCTTGGTAGTGACGATGTTGTGACAAGTCCAACTTTCACCTTGCTCAACACCTACAACGGAAAATTTCCTATTTATCATTTTGATATGTATAGACTTTCATCAATGGAAGATGCTTTGCAAGTCGGCTTTGAAGAATACTTCGACAAAACGCGTCTTGACGGTGTTTGTTTGGTGGAATGGGCGGAAAATGTTGAAGGCCTAATACAAGAAGTGGATTATGTCATTACAATTGAGAAAATAACTGCAAACGGCAGGAAAATTACAATAAAAGAAGGTTAGATGTATGATTTTAGCGATTAACACAGCATTTATGAACGCGAATATCGGCATAATACGCGACGACGGACTGCGTTTTGAACGAACAATTGATGCCAAGAGTAAACACTCTGAAAATGTCTTAAAAACAATTGACGAACTTTGTTTGCAGGCAGGTGTTGATATTAACGATATTGACGATTTCGCCGTTGTGGTCGGTCCCGGCTCTTTCACAGGGATAAGGATTGGCGTAGCGATTATAAAGGCGATTGGTTGTGTTCGTGAAAACGCGCGTTTTTATCCAGTATCTTCTTTGTCGCTTATGGCATATATTTATAGTCAAAAGAATAAGCATAGTTTTGTCACAATTCTAAACGCACTTTCCGGACTTATTTTTGTGGCAAACTTTGACGAAAATGGTTTAAAAGTGAAAGAAGAACGAATGATAGAAAGGTGCGAGTTAGAGAAGATAAGTGAGCAAAAAGTCTGCCTGAAAGATGATTATTCTTTGGAAAATGCCGACTATGTGGAAATCACCACTGAAAACTTCTTGGATTATGTCCAATTTTTAGTTAAAAAGGGTCAGAGAGCGAACCTTGAAGAGATAAATCCAGTTTATATAAGACCTTCACAAGCCGAAGCAAATTTAAAATTGCAAAAAAATGCGAAAAATAGTTGACATATCTCGTCATAAAATGTAGAATATAAAACGAATTTACAAGGAGAAAATATGAAGAAACCTATTTATATAAGATGCCCAAGATGCGAACTTAATTACATCGAAAAAAAGGAAAAACTTTGCAGTGTATGCAAGGCAGAATTGTCGGCGAAAAAGGATGAATACACCAGCGATTTAGACCTTGAACTTTGCCCAATTTGCAAAACGAACTATATTTCACCGGACGAGATTATGTGCTCCACGTGCCTTAAAGAACACCAAAGCGAAGATGGCGAAATGAATGCTGATTGGGAAGATTATTTGAACCGCGACGAAGAAGAAATTGTGGATGAAGACGAAGAAACGGGCGATATGGCATCGGTCACCGACCTTGACAGTGACAGTTTGCTGGATGACGATATCGACACCGATATCGGTTTTGACGACACGATTGACGATGAAGACATCGACTTTGATGAGGAGTTTGATGAAGACGAATTTGACGATGATAATGAAGATGACGACTTTGATGACTATGACGATGATGAAGACGAAGAGCCGGATGAAGATGACGATGATGACGATTTTTAAAATATAAGGATTATAAAAAAAGGATAATGTTTTTGGCATTATCCTTTATTTTTATACACTCGAATTTTTTGTTCTTTTTCTAAATCTTCATAGCGCGTGAGCTTGACACCAGATTCGTTGCAAATCTCAACCGAGAAGTCGTCAGGATATCCTTCTTTGAAGATAACTTCTTTTATGCCCGCGTTGATAATCATTTTTGCACAAACAACACAAGGTTGATGTGTGCAATATAAAACACAACCTTTCAAGGAAATTCCTTCTTTTGCCGCTTGAATAATGGCGTTTTGTTCGGCGTGTGCAGCATAGCAAATTTCAGCGTGCGTTCCACTGGCAATTTGTTTTTTGTCGCGTAAACAATAACCCTTTTCAAGGCAGGTTTTAACGCCCGCAGGCGCGCCGTTATAGCCGGTGGTCATAATTCTTTTATCTCTCACAATCACCGCGCCAACTTGCCTTCTCAAGCAACTTGACCAAGTGGCGATAAGTTCAGTTAATTCCATAAATCTTTTGTTCCATTTATCCATTTAAATTCTCCTTGACTTATCTTATTATATCTAAAACAAAATTAATTGTCAACATAAAAAAGAAAAGGTCTTTTTCAGACCTTTTCAATTATTCACCTTTCTTCTTGGATTTTTCGTTTTCTTTATCCGCTTTTTCGTTTTCTTTATTCACTTTTTTGCTTTCTTTTTTGAGTTGTCGTTGTTTTGCATCGTTTTCCAAGAATTTCCTTCTTTCGAGTGAAAGGAGATATTCAGGCGACTTAACATTTTCAAGTTGATGTTTCAAGATATCAATCTTTTCGGTTATCACGCTTCTCTTTTGAGCGAAGAGTTTGAATTCTTTCTCGGTTGATTTCGAAACAACCTTCCTATCGTCTTTTCTCAATTTAACAACCTTTTCCTTGTGTTCTTTCTCGACATTTTCAAGTTCGATTTCAAATTTCTTTATGTCTTGTTCAAGTCTTTCAATCTCTTTTGCTCTTTCTTGTTCAGCTTCTTGTCTTATAACATCTTTGTGCAAACTACCTTTTCTGTCATAAGTTTCTTTGCGTTTTATTTCAATTTTCTTGATTTTGATCTTTCTTAAATAGTAACCAACAATAGCGATAATAATTGCAAGTCCGGTGATGATTGAGGAGATGTATAAGAGCCAAGCATAGTCATTTTCGCTTGTGGTATCGGAGTCAGAACCGTCGTCATCTTCAGCTTCTTCTTCCTCAGTTTCGGAGTAGCTTGCAATAGCAACACGGGCTTCGTTCACATCATAGTCACTTCTAGAAATCGAAGTTTCAGCAGCAGTGTAAACGCTTGGAACGTCGTCGTCAGTGCCAATTTCTTCAAAGGTCAGGTTATAGATAACCATTGTTCCAGTTGTATACTCACAGTGGCTCTCAAGGGCGATAAGAAGTTGGGAGGTGGTATCTTCGGTGGCATAGAAGTAAATTATAAATTCTTGATATTTTCCATTAGATTTAAGTTCCCCTATATAGTCGAAATTTGTCAAACCAATTGTAACACCAAAAGAGCAGTCATTTATGTCAAAATCATCTGGTAAAGTTTGATGAGATGTATAAGTAAATTTTGTTTGCAACATAAACGACAATTGATAATATGATCCACTTGTAAGGTCAAAATTAAAAACGCTTTCAATTGTGTGTATTGTGGTAGATTTTGTTTGGATATAGAAGAGATTTAAGTTATTTTCAGTATCAACCACAAATTCGGTATATCTTTGCTCTTGCAAATATTTATTCGTTACAATTCCACCATCACTGTTGTCGCCATTTGATGAACCTGTGTAGGCGCTGGAAGAAAAGTTAGCAATGTTATCACCTTCGTCAATAATATTGTTTGTTGAGAGATTGATGTAATAATCGGTCATATCAACAAGGGTTGCAGAATTATTTGTTGGCAAAGCGTCGATAGATTCAATTTCAAAGTTGTCTAAATAAACAATTCCACTCTTTTTTTCACTTTCGCTGCCAAATTCAATTTCCAAATAAACCGTTTCAGCGCCTTTGAAGGTTTCAAAGTAAATATCACAATCCGCCCACGTCGTGCTGAAATATTCGTCTTCATACAATAAAATTCCTTGTTCGGTGTAAATCTTCAGCACAAAACTTGCATCTGATGATGATACATTGCGTGCCAAATAATTAAAACTCAAATGATAATAAGAACTTGCGCTCAGCGAGAAAGTTGGAGATGTGACAGTTTGACCAGCAGGCGACAGGTTAGCAAGCATCAAAATATTGTTTGAGTTTTCAGAACCGATTGACAACGCTGAGCCTGGATTAGCAAAAGTTGCCCAGTAATATGGATTGTCGGTGTCCCTGTTATATTCTGCTGATTTTGCCTCATATTTTGCCTTATATTTTGCATATTCTTCTTCGCTTGTATTAATAATTCCGCTGTAAATTGTGCTGTTGGTTGTTGTTTTTTCAATTGTCCAACTTGAAGGAGTTAAAGGATAATCGTATCCGTCAATTTCCACATAGTTGAAATATCCGTTGTCAATGGAAAGTGTGCTGGAAATTTCGCCAAGAGTTACTGTGCTGGATGCTTCCGAAAATTCTGAGTAGGTCACTTTTTCCACGCGAATATCGTCAAAAACCACACAACCTGTGGCAGTTTCGTCTTCTGAACCAAGAGCGAAAGTTAAATTAATTTCTGAATTATAAAGGTCAGAACCTTTGACATAGATTGTGAGAGTGGAGTATGAGTTGTTAAAGTTGGAAGAACCATTGCTCGAACCGCTGACACTTCCACTTGTTGTGGTGTAAAGATTTTCGTTGAGATTATATTCAGTATAGATTGTATCATTTTCAGTGACGATGAGATATGCCGAACCATCTACATCGATAAGTTTGAAATCGACAGTAATTTTGTAAATCATATGCATTTCAATTTCAATGCCATTTTCGGTGGTCACTTCAACATAATCGCCGTCAGTCCAAAGGGCGAGTGCTTGTGTGTTTTTTGTAACGCTAACCGTGCCGTTTTCATCAAAACTTTCGTAAACATTAAGGTTAGAGCCTGCGTAGTTATATCCAGTTTCGTTTTCAAATTCATCCTTACTCAAAGCCACGATTTGCGCGCTGCCACTTCCACCTGTCTTTTTAAAACCTTTAAGTCCTCTATCATCATTGCTTTCAAAATCGAAGTTATATTCTTCACCAAATTCAATTTCGTCATAGGATTTCAAGTTTGTATATTTCACACTACACAAATTGTCTTCCCCATAGACTTTGTTTTGAAGGTAGTTAAAATATGTGTCATAAAAATAGTTTTCGCTATATTGAAAAACTTTAACTTCGTCGAAGTAAACAACACCGGAACTTGAACTCGCACCTGAGAGCGAATTATAATCGCTTCCAAGCCACAATTCAATTGTGACAGTTTGTTCGGTATCACCAGTTGCAATGAAGAAGTAGAAAGTTGTCCATTCGGTTGAAATTACTTTTTCAAAAGAAAGTAAAACTTCATTACCGTCGTCGTCCACAAGTCCGTTGATATAAACTGAACCAGTACCATAGTCACCTTCAGAATCGTATTCAGTGTTTTGAGAATAGAATTGCGAACCTTCTGGGAGAGTATAAGAACCACTTGTGTAACTGTTCGTGTTAGGATTGAAGGTGATGTCGCAGGTGTAATAAGTTGCGCTTGTTGAAACGGTATAGTTTGCGCTTGTTTTGGAGATGTAGTAAGGTAGGCTATCATGGTAGAAAAGCAAATAGTCTTCATAATCTACCACATTATCAAAATCAATCGTTACATTTTCACCTAAGGTGGTAGTTGAAGATGTGTCGTCGCTACTTGTTAAAATGGTTGTAGTTGCACCAATTGTTATACTTACAATATCGTCAACAGAAACATAAATTGGAGTGGTTGTGCCGTCGTTGTCAATGTCATACAAAAAACCAACATATTCGCTATCGTAATAAAACGCGTTGGTGGATGTGATAGTTTCTGGTGTCGCTTGAGGTATGCCACTTTCATCGTCCGGCATAACCAAATCATTAGAAATTGTATCTTCTTCTGTTAAAGTTTTGTATGCATAATAAGTCGTGTTCAAATAGGTTATTTGAACATAATCATCAAAATCAACACTGTTGAAATTGCTTTGATAGATTGTTACATCTTGATTGACACCGTTATCGCCACCGCGCGCGGTGTAGGTTATGTTTTCAGTGTAGTTTGAATCGCTTTTAAAGGAAACTTGGAAAGAGTAGTAAGAATTTGCCGAAAGACTGATAGAGTTGGAAGCAAAACCTTCTCTTGCCGGTGAACCTTCTGATGTGCTAGTTTTAGAGTTAATCATCAAAATTTGGTTGTCGTTACCTTTTGCGCCCGGATTAACCGAAAGATAATAAGTGCTGTCTTTGTAACTTTCGAAGTTGTTGACATTGATAATACCCGCAGTTGTTTTTCCGTCGTTTTCTTGTTTTGTCCAGCCAGAAGGGCTTTGACTGATTGTTGAAACCGTGCTGGCGTTAAAGTTACTGTTAGTAACAGAAACATCTTCAATATAGTTGAGATAATAACTAATTTTTGAAGTTTCAGCGCTTACGTAATAATTAGAGATTGTGGCAAACGAGCCGATAATCCCAGTGAAAGAAATAGGCAAAAAAAGTGCCAAGATGAAAATGAATACCTTTGAAAGTCTTAATCTAATTTTTCTCATAAACCACCTGTATATTGTATTAACTTTAACATTATAATACATTTATCAAATAAAATCAAATATTTTCTCAAAATTTATCAATAATATTATTATGTTGTCGAAAAATTTAGAGAAAAAAGGGCAATTTTTGCCAACCAGAGAAGAGAAATTGATGGCAAAGGATATTTTTCTTCTTATCTTTTGCGGCACGCTTATCGGTGTCATCAATGGATTTTTTGGCGGTGGTGGCGGAATGATTTGTGTCCCTATACTTCAAAATGTGCTTCATTTGGAAGAGAAATATTCGCACGCGACAGCAATCGCGATTATTTTCCCAATTTCTTTTATAAGCGCGGTTATATATCTTCTCTCAGGGAATCTTGAAACGCTTCCACTTGCCACGGTTGGAAGTGGGGTGGTGTTTGGCGGCGTTGTCGGCTCGTTCTTACTGAAGTTTTTGCCAACAAAAGTGATAAGGGTGATTTTTGCCATAATAATGTTACTTGGCGGCATAAGGTTGATTTGGTGAACATATGATGATTTTCTTCTATATCCTTGCAGGATTTGTCTCTGGCATTTTTGGCGGACTTGGAATGGGTGGCGGCACTCTTCTCATTCCAATTCTCACAATATTTTTAAATTTCGACCAAAAACTTGCACAAGGCATCAATCTCATCAGTTTTCTTGTTATGGCAATTTTTTCTTTGTTCATACATTATAAAAATGGATACATAAAATTTAAGAATATATACTACATTATGATTCCCGGCGTGCTGTTTTCCGTGCTTGGTGCTTTTTTAATGAGTTTAATTTCTTCCAAAATTTTGAAAATTATCTTTGGAGTTTTTTTGATAATTCTCGCCATTGTGGAATTTTTTAAAGTTTTCAAAAAGAAAGAAAAGGAAGCGAAAACTAAGAAAAAAATTAAAAAAATACCAAAAAAATGATAAAAAAAACACTTTTTTTCTAAAAATTTTGCGTTTTTTGCGTATTTTTTGCTGTTTTTTTCAAATTTTTTTTATTTTTGTTTTTTTGTTAGTAATTTTTGATATATTTTGTGATTTAAAAATAATTCCATTAAATATGCGAAAAATGTTTGGTATTTGCAAAAAATATTGGTATAATAATTATATGAAAAAGTTTTTAATGTACTTTTTTATACTTCTTTGCTCGATAACCACCACGATCGGCGGTGGTTTGTTACTTGCCGGCTGTGATTCAACATACACCCAAACAAGCGGGGGGGGGGAATTCGACGACTCCGGAAACCGAAAGTGGCGAAGATTTAGAAAATTCTGACGAAAATAGTGATGATGAAAATTTAAACAATGATGAAATTTCTGCCCAAAGTGTTAGTTTTACGGTTCAGGTAATTGCACTTACTCCGTGGAGTTCGTCCTCTACTAGTTATTATTCTTACACTGCACTTAATAATACATATAGTTTGTATGTTGGTCGTTTTACTATTCGTTGGCTTGAAGGTGATGGCGGTTCTGATCATGGCGATACGAAGAATTGGGGAGTATTTAATACTCCGACCACAGTGGCGGCGTATGGATATGATGTTTCAGGAGGCTCTGGTAGTGATTATTATGCTGGAAGTTTAGTATATTTTTCATATTCATATGGTATGAGTGTGCAAAGATATGCTAGGATTTATGGAAATACTGCAAGCAATTATGTTCGTTGGAGTATTAACACCAGTACTACATTTGAATCTTCACAACAGACAACTGGCACATCGACATATGTATACATCTATGGAAGTGGAATAACTTCGACATCCGCACCATCAAGCTCGGTTGGTGGCACATTTTCGGGAAATTGGTATATAAAATATCGTGCATCTCTTAGTATGAGTTATGATTCGGATGGTGGCAGCACCACCCCGAGTTCTCAGACTTTTTATGCAGGGCAAAGTTTAACATTAGCGAGTGCACCGACACGAACGGGTTACAGTTTTAATGGTTGGCTAGTCACAAACGGTTCACGAACAATTGGCACATATAGTGCAGGAACTAGCATAGCTTGGAGTGATTTAAGGTGGCCAAGCAGTAGTAATGGAAGTTATACCTACACTGCCACTGCACAGTGGACACCTTCCTCATACACAAATTATTACTACTATCGCAATTCAAGCGGAACGGCAACATACGGCACAGCGAGTAGAACATATGCTTCAAGTTTCACGATGTCGACATCGTCCACTTATTCTTACTACACTTCAAATGGTTGGAGTTTGGATGGTTGGGCAACAAGTTCTTCAAGCACGAGCGCAACTTATTCAGCAGGCGAAACTGTTTCAGATTACAATTCAACCACTGGTAATCTTTCGTTTTATGCGATTGCCCGGCGAACGATAACGATATCATATAACGGCAATGGTGGAACATATTCTGGAGATTCCACCACAGGAACGCAATATTGGAATATGTATGGCAACACTATAACAAGCGTCAGTATGACGTTAACATCGACAGTCCCCACCAGAACAGGTTATGACTTCCTTGGTTGGTCGGCGGATTCAGGTGCGAGTAGTGCAACATATGGAACAAATGATACATATACATATTCAAGTTCATATAGTGTGAGTAACAGTGTAACGCTTTACGCTGTTTGGCAAGCAAGCACATACACAAATTATTACTACTATCGCAATTCAAGCGGAACGGCAACATACGGCACAGCAAGTCGAACATATGCTTCAAATTTCACAACGCCGTCGTCGTCCACTTATTCTTACTACACTTCCAATGGTTGGAGTTTGTATGGTTGGGCTTACAACAGCTCAACTTCCACATCGCGCACTCATTCAGCAAACACATCTGTTTCGAGCTACAATTCAACCACTGGTAATCTTTTGTTTTACGCGATTGCTTCGCGAACGATAACGATATCATATAACGCCAATGGTGGAAGTTTCTCTTCCACACCGTCTACCACCGGCACACAGTATTGGAATATGTATGGCAACACTATAACAACCGTCAGTATGACGTTAACATCGACAATCCCCACCAGAACAGGTTATAACTTCCTTGGTTGGTCGGCGGATTCAGGTGCGAGTAGTGCAACATATGAAACAAATGGTACATATACATATTCAAGTTCATACAATGTGAGTAACAGTGTAACGCTTTATGCCGTTTGGGAAGCGATTGTTTATACCATAACTTTAAACCATGAAAATGGCGATAATTCGACAACGATTTATGTAAAATACGCCACAGGTTTTTATTCTACCAGCGCTGCAACATCTGGGTCTGAGATAACTTCGGTTACACTTCCAACAAGAAGTGGTTACTCTTTCCAGGGCTATTACACCGGACAAAACGGCACGGGAACACAAGCGATTGACGAAAATCGTAACATTGTTATTTCCACCACATATCTTGATGACAACTATAATATTTATGCATATTGGACGGTTAATGTACCAGCATACTACGACAACGAAAACGGATATTGGTATATCGAATATGGCAGTATGCCACAAACCAAGGTAACCGATTCGACAACTATTACTGCGC
>CAZFRA010000012.1:0-31260 GCA_964521165.1 uncultured Lachnospiraceae bacterium | reverse complement strand
GCGCAGTAATAGTTGTCGAATCGGTCACTTTAGTCTGCGGCATATATCCATATTCAATATACCAATATCCGTTTTCGTTGTCGTAGTATGCTGGTACATTAACCGTCCAATATGCATAAATATTATAGTTGTCATCAAGATATGTGGTGGAAATAACAATGTTACGATTTTCGTCAATCGCTTGTGTTCCCGTGCCGTTTTGTCCGGTGTAATAGCCCTGGAAAGAGTAACCACTTCTTGTTGGAAGTGTAACCGAAGTTATCTCAGACCCAGATGTTGCAGCGCTGGTAGAATAAAAACCTGTGGCGTATTTTACATAAATATCTGTTGAATTATCGCCATTTTCGTGATTTAAAGTTATGGTATAAACATTCGCTTCCCAAACAGCATAGAGTGTAATTGAGTTTGAAGTGTTGTAACCAAAATTCACAGTGGTACCACCTGCATAACTTGAATCCGCCGTGGTTGCCAAACTATTTGTTGACCAACCAAGGAAGGTATAGCCCGACCGTGTCGGTTGAGTTGAGTTAACCGTCAGTGAATATGTGCTATAATATGAACTTGAAGTGCCATACATATTCCAATACTGCGTGGTCGAAGTTGTGTTTGGCATACCAGAAACCGCATCACTTCCTGCGTTGGCATTGTAAGTTATTTGTATTGTTCGCTGGGCAATCGCGTACAACTCAACTTGTGAAGTGCTGCTGTTATACGCTGAAACTGATTCGCCTAAACCATATGTTTCACTTGTTGCTGAAGAACCTGTTGCCCAACCAATTAAATTCCAACCATTCGATGAATATATTCCGCTGACAGATGATAATGTGGTAAAATTTGTGCCATAAGTTCTTTCTTGTGTGGTTGAAGTTAGGTTCCCGCTCGAATCGCGATAGTAATATACCGTATTTTGTATCCAAACAGCATAGAGCGTGACACTTTCCGAACTGTTGTAATCAAAATTCACAGTGGCACCACTTCCATAACTTACCGTGGTTGCCGAACTATCTGTCGACCAGCCTTGAAAGGTATAACCCGTCCGTGTCGGTTGAGTTGAGTCAACCGTCAATGAATATGTACTCATTGTTCCGCCATACATATTCCAATTCTGCGTCGCACTTTGCGAACTTGGTAGATTAGAAACTGCATCGCTTCCCGCGTTGGCGTCGTAAGTTAATGTGATTGTTCGCGAAGCAATTGCATAAAACGAAAGATCGCCAGTGGTTGAGTTGTAATCTGAAACTTCTGCACCCGCTGAATAAGTTGCGCTCGTGCTTGAATTACTTGTTGCCCAGCCCGCCAAACTCCAACCATTTGATGAATATATTCCACTGACAGATGATAATGTTATGAAACTTGTGCTATAGGTTCTTGATTGTGTGGTTGAAGTTAAGTTTCCGTTCGAATCGCGATAGTAATATTGATTATCATAAGTTACTTGCCAACGCAAAATTGGATAGCCATCGTTCATTGAACTAATAATTATCCAATCATTGCTAAAATCCCAAAGATATGAATTATTCCAGTTTGATGAATTGGTGTACCAACTTTCTGTTTTTGCATTTGTGGTAAGTGCAGAATTGTATGTAGTACCTGAACCACCGCCATCCGCAATTCCACTTAAATTACTATTATTGTAATAACAATTAGAGACCGTTGTGCCAGAACCATTTCCCAAAATGCCAGCAGCATAATTACCATAAAGATTGGTCACACTACCTGTATTGTAGCAGTTATATATATATGAACTAGAAGAACCACTACCCACAACACCGCCAACATAAAAATTACCACCACTCACTGAACCTGTGTTATAGCATTTATATACATATGAACGCTCGATATATCCCACAATTCCGCCCAAATAGTATTCACCCCATGTTGTCGTCACATTACCTCTATTGTAGCAGTTATATAAATTTGAATAAGAAATATAACCCGCAATACCACCGAAACTGTCGTACACTCCCGTCACACTGTTTGTGTTATAGCATCCTGAAATATCGGCATAATATGCATATCCAACAATTCCAGCAACATAACTTGAAGCAGACACTTCACCTAAAAATGAACAATTAGAAATTGTGACATAATAATATGCATATCCAACAATTCCAGCAACATATAGATAACCTTGAATATAACCATCAGCATTGACATTTTCAATGGTTGCACGACTACTGCTTGATGTGCCACGAACATATCCAAAAAGTCCTTGGTAAGAGTAGGTGCTGGAAGAACCTGCCGGCGTGAAAAGACCAGAGATGGTATATCCACCCCCGTCATAGTGTCCGCGGAAGTAATATGATAAAGTTCCTATCGCATCCCAATAATACGCAGATAGGTCAATGTTTACTGTTTGCAAAAAATATGTATCGGCATAATTATATCCACCAAAATTCACTTGGTAAGCAAGATAAGCAAGTTGCGCCGCTGTGGAAATTAAATAAGGGTCACTTTCCGTGCCAGTTCCGCCAGCAAAATCATCCGCATAATTTCCTTCGTCTGTCCAATAGCCCGTATATGTCGGCGCATCCGCCGTTGTGGTCACGCTTTCAGAAACCGAGTTATCAATTCCCCCCCCCCGCACTGTTTTGCGTCAACAAAACACCAGCGGTTACTGATGCAGACAAAGCAAAAAGAATTGTAAATAAAGAAACCAAAAACTTTTTCATACGATTATTATACAATAAATATCTCAAAAATACAAAGAAAATTCCAAAATTTTTCTCGTAAATACTTAAAAAAACAAAAATTTAAATTTTGGTAAATTTTATCAAAAAACCTATTTACAATTAAACAAGTTATCTCCAACGCCAACTCCAACCACGAGTGGAACTTTGAAGGCTTTGACATTTTCCATACAACTTTTAACAATCTCTTTCACTTTTTCCAATTCTTCTTTTTTAACATCAATAACAAGTTCGTCGTGGACTTGCAAAATGATGTGGCTTTCCATATTTCGAAGTTCTCGGAAAATTGCAATCATTGCAAGTTTGATGATATCCGACGCTGCGCCTTGAAGTGGCATATTCATTGCCACACGCTCACCAAATTTTCGCACATTGAAATTGGAAGATGAAAGTTCTGGAATCATTCGAATGCGACCAAACAAGGTTTTGGCATAACCATTCTGTTTGGCAAATTCGACATTATTATCCATAAACTCTTTAATTTTCGGATAACGCGTGAAATAACTATCGATATAAATTTTCGCCTTTACACGCGAAGTTTTGATGTTTTGCGATAAACCATAGTCACTTATGCCATACACAATCCCAAAATTCACCGCTTTAGCATCTCTACGCATACCTGCCGTCACTTTATCTAATGGCACATTAAAAATTTCGCTTGCCGTTTTGCTGTGAATGTCAATTCCTTGCTGATATGCTTCAATCATCGTTTCTTCCTGCGCCATATTCGCCAAAAGTCGCAATTCGATTTGATTATAGTCCGCCGACAAAATTAGCCCGTCTTCAAACTTTGAGATAAAGATTTTTCGCAAATTCTTCCCTTCTTCATCGCGAGTTGGAATGTTTTGCATATTCGGCTCCGAACTTGAAAGCCTGCCTGTGTTGGTCAGTGTTTGGTTGAACACCGTGTGAATAACATTGCCGCGTGTTTGACAAATTTCTTTATAAACATTGATATATGTGCTTTTGAGTTTGAATACCTTGCGATAATGAATGATAAGGTTGACAATTTCGTGGTCAAAGCGAAGATCGTCCAAAATGGCAAAACTTGTCGAGCGCTTTTTATTGTTGTATGGCACAATTTCGAGTTTATCAAACAAAATGTGCGCCACCTGTTTTGGTGAGTTTATATTGAACTTCTCGCCCGCTATTTTATAAATCTCACCTTCAAGTTCCTTAATTTCCGCCGAAATTTTACCGTCTATTTCATCCAAAATGCTTTCGTCAATCTTAAAACCTTTCTCTTCCATTTCCGACAAAACTTCCACGAGCGGTATTTCAATGTTGTGATAGATAAATTCCACATCTTTTTCTTTGATGAGATTTTCAAATTCTGTTTTTAAATCGAAAAAGTCGGAAGGATTTTTGGATAGGCTATTCGAAACCTGCGTGAAACAAACATATCGCGCAATTTCAAGGTCAAAAAAGTTAGATAAGCGAATGTTGAGTCGCTTCAAAATTTTCATATCATCTTTGGATGAAAGCGTTATCTTCTCCACGTCGTCATCTTCAAACACCGATTTAAGTTTTCGGAGCACTTCATTTAAGTCGATAAAAGATGTGAAAAGGTCGGGATTTTTGTCGAGATAAAAAACTTTGTTAGGGTTTGGCGAGAACATAAGTTCGGAAATGCTGTAAGCAAACTTATCGCTTATCTCTTTTTTCAATTCATCTATTTTGTTGAGTGAGTTCACGAGCACAAATTCCACATCTCGTTTTGGCAACTTTTCTTCGTCGAAAAGGTCCTCGCGTTTTGTGAAAGAGTTAAAATTCCAATATTCAAAAAATTCACGGACTTCATTGCTGAAAGGAAATACGTATTCACATTTTGATATGTCAAAGTCTATATCACAATCAGTTTTGATTGTGGCAAGTTGTTTGGAAAGATAGGCATTTTCTTTGCTATTTTCAAGTTTTTCTTTGAGTTTTCCTTGGATTTTATCCAAATTCTCATATATTCCATCTAAATCGCCATATGAGTCGAGAAGAGATAAAGCGGTTTTTTCACCAACTCCGCTAACTCCCGGAATATTGTCCGAACTGTCACCCATAAGCGCTTTTAGGTCAATGATACCAGACGGTGAAAGGTTATATTTTTCTTTTATAGCCGGCGTGTCCATAACTTCAATTTCCGTCACACCTTTCTTGGTGAGCCAAACGGTTGTGTTATTATCCACAAGTTGCAACAAATCTCTGTCACCCGACAAAAGAATGTTTTCGTTTTGCGAATGTTTTGCCAGCGTGCCAATGAGGTCATCCGCTTCAATCCCTTCTTGCTCAAAAATTTTAATATGCATCTTTTCCAGCATCTCTTTGATTGCTGGAAATTGTTTCAAAAGGTCGGGTGGAGTTTCTTTTCGTGTTGCTTTATATTCTGCATACAAATCATTTCGAAAAGTTTTTCTTGCGTGGTCGAAACATACGGCAATATAATCCGGCTTTTTCTCGGTGATAAGTTTAATCAAGATATTTGCAAAACCAAAAAGTGCGCCAGATGGCTGCGCTTTGATGTTTGATAAATAAGGCATCGCATAAAACGCCCTGTTTGCAAGACTATTTCCGTCAACAATCAAAAATTTCTTCATCGCCAACCTTCTATACAATTGGATTTACCGAAGAAAACCAACTGTAAATAACATCCGGACACGCCATAACGATGATGTAAACAACAATAACCAAAATCAAAAGGATGAAAAAGACCACCTTCAATGGATTTCCCGCGAAATTGACGAGCGCAAAGCAGAAAATTATCGCAACACCGCCAAAGTTAACAATAAGATTAAACCAATTTTCAAAGCCGCCCATATCCGGTTGCCACAAACCTTGTTGAATAAAAATGTTTAAAATCAAAAAACAAATGTAAATTATTGAAAGAATGGACAAAACTGTATATATAATTTTCTTCATACTCACCCACCTGAAGTTATTTTATCATAAAATTTTTCTTTTTACAACCAAAATTTATCAATTTTCAATTTTTTAGAAATAAAAAAAGGGAAATTTTTCATTTCCCTTGATTTTTTACTCATCATTTTCATTTATTTCATCTTTTTCTTCGTTTTCTTCAATAACATCTTCACTTTCGTCACCCGTTTCATCACTGTCGGACGCAGTATCTTTTGTGACAAGTCCAAAAACAACCAAAATTCCAGCAAACGATATTATCACATTCTCAATAACTTCGTTTTCAATTTTAAAACCAAAGATGTTTCCAAGGCAATTCAAAAAAATTATTAACGCACCTGTGAAAGACACCCAAAAACTATACGATTTCATTTTTTCAAACAATTTCTTCAAAGTCGTCATCCTTTAAGAATTCTTTTATATCCAAAAGTTCGTCTTTAACTTCTTCCAAAGTGGAAAGATTTTTTGTTAAAGTTTCAATTGTTTCTTGATATTTTTCTTCTCGCTTGGACGAATCTCTCATTTGATAGAAAAATAGCCAAACAAATAAAATAGCAAAAATACCATTGCTCACAACCATGCTCAACACTTCATTCCATATTTCCAAAACATCCTTCCTTTTTCTCTTTTAAACTTAAAATATCATCAATCATCCTATTTTCTCCTTTTAAGTAAAAAAGTTCTCGGTTATAAAATTTAAAATAATTGGTGTAAATCAACTTACGATATAACATCAAACACAATCATCGGTTTTGAAATATGGCACTCTGCTTCGCTGGTTTTGAAACTTATTTGAAAATTCCTTCCACTAACATTTGCAAAGCATCTTTGTTCTTTTGAACTTCCTTCAAAAGAATAGGTTTTGGTTTCGATATCACTTTCAATCAAAACATCGCAATTGGTTTCGGTGTTTAAGATAATTTCTTTAATGCGTTTGAGTTTTCCTTTGAAATCTAGGTCGGTTTTAAAAGACTGCCAAAGTTTTGAGTTGGTAGCAGAGAAAATTTTGCCATTGTGTGTAAGTTCACCAAGATGCCCTTTGTTGTTTCCATTAAAACAAGCGATAATTTTGCTAAAATACGGCACATCAAGCGCAGTGACCTTTTTTATATCCACGCCACGCAAAATATCAACAATTTCCGTTTCAATATCAACTTCAATAAGCACATTGTTTACATATCCCGTTTCGTTTTCGCATTCCAAAACTACGTCGTCGTTAAAATTACATCTTGTTGCAAGATAATATTTCCCATCCAATGAACACGACGAACAATTGGTATTGTCGAGATTTTTAAAATATGAATCATAGTCTTCACAAATTTTTTTAACGCTTGAACCGTTAAAGGAATAAATTCCATCACGCGTCACAAAAAACACCAAATCGCCACAAACCGAAATGGAATTTTCATATATTTTTGAAGTGGATGTGTATAGATGAGTGAAAGAAAAATTTCCTGATGTGGAATATTGCGACATTCTAGTTATTCCATACTCTCGAAAAAGATAGATATAATCATTAAAAGTCACAAGTTTGTTAAACGCACCGCGTTGATCGAGAAATTCAATTTCTTTGTTATCCGCGCCATCATAATTTGTCAAATCCAAATTGTCTTGATAGATAAGTTCGTTTCTGTTCGTGTCAGTAATACCAAAAAACTGGTCATAATGCACTGCACACGAAAGAAGTGGTGGCACATTAATATATAAATTGGTTTCATAAGCCGACGAATATATCATTCCATCTGGTGTGAAATATAAAAGACAATCATAGTCATTTATACGATACAGAAAAGTGGAAAGAATAGTCGAAAAATCCAAATTTGATTTTACAACTGGATAGCCGATATCATCAATCACTGCGCAAATCCAAAGCTTGTTGTTTTGATCGACAATGTTGATGTGATAATAATACACATCATCCGTTAAATGTTTATATCGAAAAGTATCGATTGTGGCAATTTCCGTGATGTTGACATATGAAAAATCGTAATTATGCACATCTGTTAAATCTTCTTCCGTTTCCGGAACTTCAATATCTTTGAACCCTAAACCTGTTTTTAATGCTCCGTCAACAAGAGTAAAATTATAAAAAGTCTTACATTCATTTGGTTTGGAGATAAGGTCGTCTTCGTTGGAAACGACACCGTTTTTAAATATGGAAAAGGTAATATTTTTTTCGGTGGTCTTTTTGTGTTTTTTTAAGTTCTTATAGAAAATCAAAACCATTTCCTTTTTGGAAGTTTTGTTTCACTCTTTTTTCTTGAAAGAACAAACAAACTTTCCTTAAATCTCTCTTCCCATATCTCCGCATCCTCACTTAAACCATCAATCAAAAAATATTCACTGGCAACGCCATAGGCAAAAATTCTCGCCGACAAGCCATTATAGAACTCAAACTCGTCGTCAAGTTCGTGTTTATCTGGAAGAAAAGAATAGACAATTTCCTTCGCTTTTCCAAAAATTTGGGCATAATCTGGATATTGTCGATATCTCACATTATGGAATCTTCCTTTGATTGAATAAATGTTTATGAGAGTTTTTGAAAGAGAAGAAAAATTTAATATTGAATTATCGACATTTATTTCTTCTCTTGTAAGATATGGAAGATAATCGCTGGCAATCTCTTCGTTGACAAAATTAAAACACCTTAAAAGCGCATCCACCTTTTCTTGCTCTCTGTTTGAAAATGTTTCTGTTTCAGAACTGGCAAGTTTTTTAGCAATTTCCCTTTCCCCAATAAATTCGCTCGCATATGCAAGGATTTCTTTAACTTTCATTTAACATAGCCTCCGCTTCATTCAAAATACGCCTTTTGATTGCCTTCTCAAGTCTCTCGTTTTCTCTATCAAGTTCTTTGATGAGTTCATCTCGCTTTTCACTTTGAGTTCTTCTTGTTAAATCGAGAGTTCTTTCATCCAAACATTCAAAAGGAAGGGTCAAACAAAAAGTCCCTTCCTTTTGTGAATGATTGTGGAGTTCAAAAGTTTTTCTTGAAAGATTGTAAACGACAAAATAGTCCTTATCAATTTCTTTCAGTCTTTTGATTATATCTTGGCAATCGCTGTATATTTCAAATGTTTTATTCATTTTTTAATTATTCACTTTCAGCAGTCAAAGTTGAAGCGATATTTGAAAGTTTACCCTGTCCACTTGGCTTGTCGCAAATTAGTTCAGCATACTTAACCAAAGTTGCCGAATATGTTGGGTAGTTAGGGTTCTGTTTCAAAATTCTTCCACTTTCATCTTCCAACCATTTCCAATCGCACATTTCATACATTGTGAAATCGTCAGTATTAAGGAAATACATTGTGTTATCGTTAACAAAACGGTCACCAACAACAGGAATTCCGTTGTATGTGATTGTTTTAAAACCACCTTTAAGTTCTGTAACATCAATGTTTCTTCTGTAAGCACCAAGGTATTCTTGATAAAGTCGTCTAATCGCCTTTGTTGTTGCGATATAATTGATGTTGGAGTTTGCATAATCTTCCAAACGGTCAATCACTGTTTGAATCGCCGTGTCGGAAAGATATGTCAATGTGCTGCTTTCATATGGATTAAGCCATTTATAACTCGATTTTTCAAGTCCATACAAAGTATTATTTGAAAATATTCCTTCAATACCGGTAATTTCCTTGTCTTTTGAGCCTTGTATATAAAGTTTACCACCATTTGCAATTGATGCGTCGCCATATTTGGTTGCATTGTCGGTGTAAACCAAATTGTCATCTCTGTCAACATAAGTAACCTTAAACAAAATGTCGTCGACATCGGCTTGAATAACCATTCCTTCAACAATTTTGTTCACTGTGTCACTTATTCTAATGTATCCATTTGAAACGTTGGATGAACTAATTGTTGCCAAAGCGCCAGAGCCGTCACCATAAAGCATTCTGCCAAGGTTGAAATTGCTTGATTCAACAAGTTTTTCCATTTCATCGTTCAAAAGATTGATAAACCCGTTGACACTATTAAAGGTTGCTCTAAATGCTTTGTCGGATATTTCAAATTTCCCGTAAAGGTTTTTAAGGTCAGATGTAAAACTAGCATAAGTTGTGCTGGAAGTTGTTGGTAATTCACCGTCTTCATCCCCTGCACCAATTCCACCGTTAATACCGATTGGTGCTGCTTTTCTAATTTCCTTGCCATAGATATGGTTTGTGGAATGTTTAATTTGTGCAAGAAGTGGATTTGCTGCCACATTTAATTGGTTTGCAACAACACCTAAATACACTTCTCTAAGCGCATTTTCCGCACTTGATAATGTTACCATTTTTTTCTCCTTTTATTTTTTAGGAAAACAAATTTTTAAGATAATCCTTCGCTTCGTTTAAAGATTTCGGAGATTGAGTGGCAACCGGTGTTGCCACCCGCTTCCCCGACGAAGATATCTTGATTGGTGCTTTGTTTTCCGCTAATTGATTTACATATTTTTCAAGAACAGCATTTTTAATATTTTCGTTATTAAAAACATAGTCCGTGACTTCCCCGCCATCTTTGTTTGTACCTTTAAGTTTTTCAAAAATCATTTCTGCCCAAACAAAACTGAAAGGGTCGTCCATTTTTTTAAGACTTTCATTTTCCTGCACTCTTTTTTTGAGTTCATCGGAATATGAATTTGCCTCACCGTTCGAAAAAAGGAATGTTTGAAGTTTTTCGTCGAGTTTTAAATCACTCTCTTTTTCTTCTTCCACCTTATCTTTTTCCAATTCGGCTAATCTTTGGCTTTTTTTGGTGAATTCTTTTTCGAGATTGTTATACGCATCAAGTAGAGCCTCAACATTTTTAAATTTACCTATAGTTTCGCCTTTATCCGCTTCACTCTCTGTGCCTGTATCCATCTCGATTTCACCTTGTTGGGAGCCATCTGTTTTGTCGTCTAAAACAAAATCTTCCGGTTGTTCCCAATATTTTTCGTCTTCTTCCATATTTTTACCCTTCCTTTAAAAGATTTTTATGTCTATTGATGTGTTCCATAAAGATTTTTTCGGTTTCTTCATCCGCTTCCTTCAAAAAGTTGCCGGAAAGCATAAACGCAATATGCTCGTTGATGTGAATGTTGTGGTCATCAATTTCTTTAACTTCCACCTTCACTTTTTCCATCATATCAAGATTTTCACTATCCGCCCTTTTGATGTGAAGCACTTCAATATCTTTAGCACTTTCCCAGTTTCCAAATCCAATCATTTCCATAATCTTATTCTTGTTTGTTGGCGAAATCTTACCGTCTTCGTCCGAGAGTATTCCCCTGTCGAGCAAGGTGTATATCATCTCGCGTCGCTGAGTCAATGTGTCATTATTTTCCACTTCGGTTTCAAGTTGAACATCATCGCTGGAAATATCGCTAGACTTAAAATAGAAAATTTCCACATCACCATTTTCACCGATGATTTTAGTTAGCCTTGGAAAATTGGCGTATTGCTTATATTGCCTTAATATGTGCTTACCAATCTCTTTTATCGCAGACTTTATGCTGTCCGTTGTGAAAGATAAGCGTGATTCGTTCTCGTTGAGCAAAAGTTCCAAAGCTGTTCCACTTAAAGAAGAAACAGCATTTTCCATATACCCCATTTCTGTTGTTCCGCTAATTGTGGTGAATTCTTCTAAAAGTTTCTCTTCTTCTTGCTCAAAATCACTTGGCAAACTACCGTTTTCCAAAAATTGCGGTGGCGTCGCACCTTGTCTATACACCAAAATTTTCCCCGGAGCCAAACCTTCTTCTTCCAAATTGTCAATATCCACACTTCCATCTTCCACCGACAAGACGCCCATTGTTAAGCGGTTAAGATATTCGTGCTTTCTGTTTTTAACAGCGTTGTATGCTCTTTGAACTGGTATCATTCTCTCAATCAAACTTATACCCCAAAAAGAGCCGACATTGTCGCAACAAGTTTGCTTAACAAACGGAAAATCGCGTTTGCCGTCGCCGCCGTTAATGTATGGCAACTCGCCGTCGTAGATAAGTTCTCTGCCCGCCACAATAATAAGTCTGCCGTTTGGATATTCTTGTGTTGGACGTACATATTTTTCCAACACAAGTTCCGCCTCTTTCTTGGTAACTTCAATCAATCTTTGATTATGTCCAACATAGCCGAGACCACCGAGATTGCTGGTATTGTCGAGAGAAAAGATGCTAATATTTCGCCCTTCCACATCAACACCATACATTTCCTTTATCTCTTCTTTCGAAAAGGCTTTGGCATGGATTATGCTTTGACAATCTTCCAAATCTTCGTTAACACAACTGTCGGGATAAATTTCAAATGGTGAACAAACCGAAATATCCACATCGCCCGTTCTTATCTTTCGCCCGTCTTCTTCAATTGCCACGACTTGACCGAGATTGGTGTTCCAAAAAATTTTGTAGAAACTTGTCCCGCAAATCTCGCTCCACTTTGTTGCCTGATTGATTTTTTGAGATAAACCAAATTTTCGCGATACAGAATCAAGGATTTTTTTCGACATTGTGGCGGTGTATATATCACTTTCATCGTTACTTGCCGGCATTACGCGCATTTTTGGTTTTATTTTTGAAAGTTTGGCAAGTCGAATATCAATTTTCGGTGCAATATGGTTAAACACTTCTCTTTCTTGCCAAAAATATTCTCTGTCAGGGTCATCAATAAGTCCGCCAAAGCCGACCGAACAAAATTGATTACCCATATAGAAATTCATATTAAGTCTCCAAGTTAAATCGAAACTTTTTCTTTCCGCCACTCTTTTGGAAAAATCTTCCAAAACTTCTTTGACAACCTTATTTTGAACCTTCTTCATTTTTCCTCCTTCTCACTTTTCTGTCTGGTTTAAAATGTGACTCAATTGCTTTTGGCACAAAAATTTTCGACATCTCTTCAAAAAGTTCTTCCATACAAGTTTCACAAAACGCAAATTCGTTTTTGAAGAAACCTTTTGTGGAAAGATAATAATTGGCGAAATTTTTGCATCCACAAAAGTCGCACTTGACCCGGTGATTACATTTTTCAACTTTCACTTTCTTCTTCCTCCTTTAAAAGTTTTAAAAGTCGCCTTCTTTCTTTTTTAAGTTCACTGTCAGTCATCTGTGAAAGTTTTTCGTCGGTTAAAAAATCCTGTTTTTCAAGCAACAACTTCATCGCGACAATATCCGGCGGATTAAATTTTTTAGTCACTTTCTTTTTACTTAAAACCGGTTGACCGTTCTCGTCCAGCGCATATTCTTCAACAACTTCGTCACAACTAAAGCCCAGCGCTTTTTTAAGTAGTGCTTTTTTAAGTTCGCTTTCTTCCACAATTACCTCCTTTGCAACTTTCGCAAAAATTATATTTTGAAAAAATTCTATATTCAAGAGAATGTGCCAAATTTTTAAATTGAATAATATTTAAAATTGGTAAAATAAAAAATTATAAAATAAAACAAAATTCAGTAAAAAATGCTAATTTTCGAATGAAAAAATAAGTAAAAAAAATTAAAAAAATATTTTATTAAATAACAAAAATATTAAAAAAATGAATTAACAAATAATAAAAATATTAAAAAAATAAATTAATAAATAATAAAAATATTAAAATTTTTCACTTAAATAATAAAAATATTAGTAAGGAAAATTAGAAACAAATAATATTTGTGGTTCATAATAAATCAGCACTTTTCATATATTTTTTTATGAAAAAAATTTGGAAAGTTGTCTTTCTTATTTTTGGCACGATTGTCGGTTCTGGTTTTTCGAGCGGAAAAGAGATATTTGTCTTTTTTAGTCGATTCGGCAATCTTTCGTATTTATATATTTTTCTTGCTTGCCTATTTTTCTTTTGCCTTTTTTATCTCTTCCTTTTAAAAGGTGGAAAAGTCACGAAAAAAATGGAAAATTTGAAAATTATCAACATCATTATGATGTTTATTTCCATTGTCTTTACTGCGTCGATGTTTGCCGGTTTGAAAAATTTGTTTTCATTTTCGAATAATTTTATTTACCTTCTCCTTTGCGGCGGACTTTTAATTTTGACATTGTATATCACCTTGAAAGGTATGAAAACTTTGGAGAGATTTACCGCCATCATTATGCCAATTTGCGCCTTTATCTTTCTCACTATTTTGTGTTTTTTGTCCTTCAAAAAATCGCAATATGTTATGGAAACAGAAAACGGACTCGGTTTTCTTTACTCGCCCTTATATGTTGCTCTAAATTTTTCCACCAGCACCTTTATCATTGCAAAAGCCGGAAAAGAACTCACCAAAAAACAGACTTTTTTGATAAGTCTGTTTTCTTCACTTCTTCTTTTTGCATTTTTAACATTTGGAAATATTGTTTTAAGAACGCACCCCGAAAGTTACTATGCCGAGATGCCATTTTTGTATCTGTGTCAAGGAAATTCTTTCTTTTTTGTTCTTTCGTATATCGTCATCTTCGTTGGATGTTTCACAACACTTTTATCGCTTTGCCTAACATTGAAAGAAAGTTTGTCGGGTTTTATAAAAAACGAAGTTGCACTTTTATCCATCTCCATTTTTTTCCCTTACCTGTTAAGTGAATGTGGATTTTCATACATTGTGTCTTATTTTTATCCCGTTTCATCGGTGCTCGCTATTTTTCTTATGCTATTTTTTATATCGTCTTTCCAGCAAACTAACAAGAAAATACATCAAAAACGCAAGTATGCAAAGGACAAGGGTGGCGGACATAACTAAATCGATTTTGAAAATTTGACCGCCGTAAACAATCAAGTATCCAAGCCCCGCTTTACTTGTCAAATATTCACCCATAATGCTGCCCACCCAACTCATGCCGACATTGATTTTTAAAACGGAAATAAAATCTGGCATTGAATTTGGAAGTATGCATTTCCAAAGGATTTGGAATTTGTTGGCGTGCATACTTTTAAGTAGCAAAATTTTTCCTTCGTCACACGCAAGAAACGCCGAAAGCATCGACATTGTGGTGATGACAATGCATATCAAAATGCACATAAGCACAATGGCATTTGTTCCTGCACCAACCCAAAGAATAATCACCGGTCCTAACGCAATTTTTGGCAAAGAATTTAGAACTATGATATACGGTTCAAAAATTTTTCGCACTTTTTCGTTCCACCAAAGCGCCACTGCAATAAGATAGCCTAAAACTGTGGCAATTGCAAAACCAATCAAAGTTTCGTAGAGTGTAACCCAAGTGTGGTGAAAGAGTGTGCCGGCGGAAATAAGTTCGCCAAGCATAGAAATGATACGTGACGGGCTTGAGAAAAAGAAGGGGTCGAGCACATTGAAGTAGGTCAAAAGTTCCCAAAGTCCAAAAAACGCCACCAAAACAAAAATACGAAAAAAGATGATAATAAATTTGTCTTTTTTAAGGCGTCTAATATATTTTTTGTGAGATTGTGAAAAATTATATACCGTTTTCGTTTTCATTAGTAAGTTCTCTCCAAATTAAATCAAAGTAACTGCGAAAAGTTGCATCATCTCGCTTTTTAAGTGGTGTGTCGCCGAAAAGATTAAGTTCAATTTCATCCTTAACACGCGCCGGACGAGAAGAAAGCACGATGATTTTATCAGACAATGAAATTGCTTCTGAAATATCGTGAGTAACCAAAAGTGCCGTCTTTTTCTCGTTTTTAAGAATTTCCGCAACATCGTCACATAGCGAAAGACGTGTTTGATAGTCCAACGCCGAAAACGGCTCGTCGAGAAGAAGAAGTTTTGGTTCCATAACGAGTGTTCGAATAAGCGCTACTCTTTGTCGCATACCACCACTCAATGAGCGCGGTCGCCTGCTTTTGAAGGCGTCAAGGTTATATTTTTTCAACAATTCTTCAGCAAAAGCAAGTTTTTTATCCAAATCTTTCGGTTTTTGAAGTTCGAGTCCAAGCGTGACATTTTTCCAAACTGTACGCCAGTCAAAAAGCATATCTCGCTGAAACATATATCCAATCTTTTTTGTATCAATTTTTGTTTCACCATCCAAAATAACCTTTCCTGAACTCGGCTTCAAAAGTCCGGCGGTTAAAGAAAGTATTGTGGTTTTTCCGCAGCCGCTCGGCCCAACCAAAGAAACAAATTCTTGTTCCTTAACAAAAAAAGATATATTATCCAATGCAAAAATTTCATCATTTTTTGTTTGATAGAAGTAGTTGACATTTTCAAATTCCAAAAGTTTTTTCATAACAACTCCTACAATAACATTTTATTATCCACTCCGAAATTTGTGCAAAAAGGCGTGCCATTTATTGTTGTTGCAAGTAAGGAAAAATTTTAAATAAATGTGAAAATTTATGAGAATAAAAAAAACACCAACAAAAAAGTCGGCGTTTTTTAAGAATTTAATTTACAACAATTCCATAAGTTTTTGATTAAATTCTTCTTCTGAGATAACTCCATCATCTTTAAGTTTTCTCAATTCTTCAATTTTTTTCTTTTTTACTTCTTCTTCGCGCTCCATAATTCTTTCTTCGCGTCGAACTTCATTTGGCATATTCATAACAATGATATCTGGAATAAACATTGAAATGAGAAGTAAAATCCAAGGTATCCACCCGCCTGCAAGAATGACAACGATAAGTCCTGCGATGTAATAACCTTGCGAGCGACGAAAATATTTACCACTTTTTCTTACCGACCAAATCAAGCAAACGCTTCCGATAAGCCCCACAACACATTCGACAATAGCAAAATATGCAGTGTAGTAAATAAATGAGTATAGATAAAGTGTTAAAAATTCCGATTGAGCAATGAGTTCCGGATTGACAATACAAATTATGACAACAACAAAGTTGAAAATCATATTAATGATGTTTATTATTGCCGAACTCAAAATTAAATTTCTTTTTGTTTTATTCATTTTAGTTTCCTTTTACCTTTATTAAAATTTAGTCATAAAGAATTATACCCCAAATTTAAGATAAATTAATGCTATGTTAACATTTTTTGAAATATCTGTCAAATCATTTTGAAAAAAAACGAAAATATGCTAAAAATATCATATACCAAATTTAAAAAGGAAAATTTATGAGAATTGAACAAAGAACGGTGGTGATAACAGGTGCATCCAGCGGAATTGGAGCAGGACTCAAAGAGCGTTTTGAAAAAAAAGGTGACACTGTTATCGATATATCCTTGAGTGGAAAAGATTATCAATGTGATGTCGGCGATGACAAAGCACTTAAAGCAGTTTTTGACGATATTTTTTTGAAATATGGTAATATAGATATCCTTATCACTTGCGCCGGTTATGGTGTTTCAGGTGCTATTGAACTCTTGCCAGAAGACGCAACAAGACGTCAATTTGATGTTAACTTTTTTGGCACGGCGAATGCATGTAAATATGCTCTCCCAATGATGAAGAGAAATTCCAAGATTGTAATAATTTCTTCCGCGGCAGCCATTTTCCCTGTTCCTTTTCGAACATATTATTCAGCAAGTAAGTCGGCTGTTAACACATTTGCACAAGGTCTTAAAATGGAACTTTCAAAAGCAGAAATTGATGTAACTTCAATATGTCCAGGTGATATTCGAACCAATTTCACTCAAAACCGCGAAAAACTCTATGACACCAACGATAGATATGGCAAAGCGGTGGAACTTTCCATAAAACCAACCGAAAAGTCAGAAAAGAGAAGGATGTCGCCTGAATATGCAATTGAAAAAATAATGAAAATTATTGAGAAAAAGAAATATAAACCGCAATACATCGTCGGTAAACAATATAAAATTTATTATGCCTTCAAACGCCTTGTGACCACCAGTTTTTTAAATAAATGTTTAACCAAAATTTTTTATAAAACAAAATGAGCGAAATTAATAGGAATGATATCCAAATTAAAAAGAGTTTATATTCTCTAAAAATTAAAGTTGATGACATCCTGAATTAGAAAGGAGTTATATCTCTGCACATTTTTTTGAAAATTTAATATGCTGATAATGGAGGGACAAAATGATTTATCAAAACAGATACTGTCAAGGTCATTGCGTAAATCTTCGTCCTTGCCACATACCACCACAATCACCTTACTGTTTCAATGAAGGATATTATAGCGATGATTTAGCAATGTTCTTGATTGGATATATGGTAGGGCAAAGAAGTTGTAACAATCGACGAAACCCCTTTTAATTTTCCACAAAAGATAGAACCAAAATGGTGGTAAAAAAAGTGTCAGGAATCAAAATCACTGACACTTTTATTTTTTTTGCAAATTTATATTTATTTATTTATATGCATATTTATTCCAGTAGTACGCAATGTAGTGTGCAATAAAATTCACCTTAAATAAGAGCCTTCCAGTCATTGATAAATTTGCGACAATAAGCAAATACATCGTTGTAAATACTTTCTTTTTCCAAATCACAACCACACTCTTTTAAAAGAGAAATAGGGCTTTTTATCGAGCCAGAAGATAGAAATTTCTTATACTTTGGCAGCATATTTTCGTTGTCTGAAATGAGTTTTGTTGAGATATTTATGGCGCAAATCAGCCCAGTTGCATATTTATACACATAAAATGGCGTGTAAAAGTGCGGAATTCTCGCCCATTCAAATTTTATCTCATCAATTATATCCATTTTCTCGCCATAGTAAAATTTGTTTAAATCAAAATAATTTGAGCAAAGGAGTTGTTGCGTCACCGGCTCACCCTTCTCATAAGTTGAATAAGCAAATTCTTCAAATTCAGCAAACATTGCTTGTCGAAAAATAGTGGAAGAAACTTGAACAAGAAAATGGTCTAAATAATACATCTTCTCTTCGTCGGTTTTAGCTTTCTTCAAAAAGTAATTCAAAAGCAGCATCTCGTTTGTTGTGCTGGCAACTTCTGCCACAAAAATTGTGTATCCCGCCGTTTGAATTGGTTGATTTTTATCGGAAAAATAGGAATGCATCGCGTGACCAAGTTCGTGTGCCAAAGTGAAAACGCTTTCCAAGTTACCTTCAAAATTCGTTAAAACAACTGGAGTCGCACCATAAGTCCCCCACGAAAACGCTCCATTGTCTTTGTTTTTGTTCGGCATCACATCAATCCACCTTTCGTTCTTGGCTCTATCAATAAGTTGAATATAATCGTCACCCAAAGCAACAACCGCATTTTTTATATGTTCAATTGCTTCGTCATAAGTGAATTTTAAATCAATTTTGTTAACTACCGGCGCAAAAATATCGTATGTTGCAATTTTATCCACATTAAGTAGTTGTCGTTTGATATCATAAAATTTTTCCAAAATGTCGACATTTTCACGCACTTTTTTAATCAAAAGTTGATAAACTTTTTCGCTCGCTTCTTCGTTTTCAATTGCCGCACCTAAGCTCGACTTGTATTTTCTCAATTTGGCAATAACTGCCGTCACTTTAATGTCATTTAGATAATTATTTGCAAGCGTGTTGATAAATTCGCCATAGCGACCGTTCATTCGCCTAAACGTATTTTCGCGTAATTTTCTGTCTTTACTCATCGCAAGAAGAGAATACGATGAATGATTAAGCGCGTGTTTTTTACCATTAGAATCTTCCACTTCACCAAAATCCAAATCCACATCATCAAACTTGTCGAAGTTTTCGCTGTAGCCGTCTGTAAATTCGCTAATTTTCGTTAAAATCATTTCTTCCTTTTTGGAGAGTAAATGTTTCTTTCTTTTAATAACAGTTTCAAAGGTGCGAGCATAATTTTTGAAAGTCATATTATTCGCAAGTTCCTTCAATTTTTTATTAGAGAACTTACCAATTTCCAAACTAATAAAAACCGTTTCAACACTCACCTGCGTTGAAAACGTATTGATTGTTTCATACATTTTGTTTGCTTCTTGGTTGGCATTGTCGCCCTTTTTATATAACGAAGCATAAATATATAAAAACCCAAACTCTTTGGAAAAATTACTTTCCTTTTCCAAGCATTCGAAAAGAAGTTTGTCAGAGGTTTTCAATTTCCCTTCATACTTTTTGAAAGTTGGCAATTCTTCTTTCAATTTTTTAAGTCGAGCATAAAAATCTGTATTGTCCTTACAAAATTTCGTCAAATCCCATTTATATTTTTCTTCAATTTCTTCTCTATTTTTCATAATTATCTCACAAAATATTTTTCCAATTTAAAATTTTTCCAAGGCATCTTTGAAGTATCTGGCATCGCCAAAAAAACCATTTTTTCTTTTGTTGTTGGGTGAATAAACGAAAGTTTTCCCGCCCAAAGTGCCAAATTGGAAGTTGACTTTGATTTATTTTTACCATATTTATTGTCGCCATACAATTCCGCACCAATATTTGCAAGTTGAACACGAATTTGATGACTGCGCCCTGTCAAAATACGAATTTCCAATAAACTGCGCTTGCCGTCATTTTCGAGTTCTTCATACTTAAGTTCAGCCTTTTTTGCACCACTTTCGCTCATTGGTACCACTTTGACAATGTTTTCTTTCTCATTTTTTTGAAGATAATTGACAAGTAAACCGGACTTGTATTTTACCAAATTTTCCGTCACAGCATAATAAACCTTCTCTGTCGTATGTGCTTGGAACTGCTCCGATAACCGCTTTGCAGACTTCGATGTGCGCGCAAAAACCATTATTCCGCCCGTTGGTCTATCCAATCGATGCACCAAACCAATATACGCTTCACCCGGTTTTTCATATTTTTCTTTGACATAATTTTTCACCATTGTCAAAAGGTCAAGGTCGTTGGATATGTCGCTTTGCGTCGGCACATTCTGTGGTTTTATCACAACAATAATTTGATTATCTTCATAAAGAACATTTAATCTATCCATAGTTTCACTCCTGTGGCACCGCAAGGAAGGATAAGCCCTTCTTCCGTTGGTAAACCAATTTCGTCCGCTTCAACATTATCTTCACCAAACACACATTTAAGGATATTTGCAATCACAGTTGGTTGAAGTCCTGTCGTGTAAGAATTTATTAACACAAAAAGTGGATTGTCCGATAAAACTTTTTGTGTTAACTCCACAAAATCGGCAAGATTATCTTCAAGTTTCCACATTTCTCCGCTTGGTCCCCTACCATAACTTGGTGGGTCCATTATGATAGCATCATAAAAACTCCCCCGCCTTATCTCACGCTCGATAAACTTTTTGCAGTCGTCGACGATAAAGCGAATGTTTGATATATCATTTATTTTCGCATTCTCTTTTGCTCGCTCCACCATACCTTTTGAAGCATCCACGTGAGTGACACTCGCTCCCGCTTTTGAAAGAGCAATTGACGCCCCGCCAGTGTAAGCGAAAAGATTTAGCACTTTTATTTGTCGCTTTGAGTTTTTGATGAGTTTTTGCATAAACTCCCAGTTAACCGCCTGCTCTGGAAAAATGCCAGTATGCTTAAAGCCCATAGGTTTAACGATAAATTTAAGCCCCTGCCAACTTATCTGCCACTCATCTGCAAGCGGTTTGTTAAAGTGCCAAAGTCCGCCGCCATCCTTTTTCTCATAAAAAGCATCTACATCTTTTCTCTTAAAAAGGTCAGTTTGGGCGTGCCAAATAACCTGTGGGTCCGGTCTTAATAACTTCACACCGTTCCAGTCTTCCAGTTTATATCCATCTCCGGTTGAAAGAATTTTATAATCCTTCCACGACTTTGCAACTCTCATAGAACTCCTTTTTTCGCGAGATTAAATTTTCTTAATGTAAATGGAAATTTTTTGCCCGCCAAATTCAAACTCAATTGAATTGGAGCCGTCTTGACCTTCTTTGACTATGTCAGCCAAAGTTCCTTTCTTCACAGCATTATCATATTTCAAAATCAAATCGACAAGTTTTTTGTCGCCCGAAATTTCAATTTTGATATGATTCACAACTTCAAAATCGCTTTCTTTTCGAAGATTCTGCACTTTACTTATAAATTCCTTAATTATTCCCTTTTCAATCAAATCTTCCGTCAAAGTTGTGTCTAAAACAACAGTTATGTCACCGTTTGTTTCACTTGCAAAGCCTTCTTTATTTTTCAAACTTATGAGTAAATCATCTTCTGCAAGTTCCACTTTTTCGCCACTAACTTCGAAAACCACTTTTTCACCGTTTCTAACTTTGTTGACAAATTGAATTGTATTCACCTTGGACAAATATTCTTTGATACCACCTAAAAGTTTGCCATATTTTGGTCCCACCGTTCGAAGTTGCGGTTTAATTTCGTATGAAACATACTCATCCGCGTTATGCAAAATTTCCAAATCTTCAACATTAAGTTCGTCCTTAATCAATTCGATAAGTTCGCCTTCAAGTTTAAGTTCTTTCGTGGTGCAAACAATAACTTTGGAAAGTGGTTGGCGGTTTTTTACATTGCTTGCACTTCGGCAAACTCTCCCAAGAAGGACAATATCAAGCACTTTGCTCATTCCTTTATTCAAACTTTCATCAATCAATTTTTTGTCGCATTTAGGAAAAGCGCAGAAGTGAACACTTTCAGGTGTATTTTTATCCAAACTTCTCACAAGGTTTTGATAAATTTCTTCGGAGAGGAAAGGCACAAATGGTGCAACAATTTTCGACAAACCGACCAAAACTTCATAGAGAGTTTTGTAAGCCGAAATCTTATCATCCGTTTCTTCGCTCCCCCAAAATCTTTCACGCGAGCGCCTAATATACCAGTTTGACAACTTATCGACAAAGTCGGTTATCACACGCGCCGGCGTCTGCATGTCATATTTTTCTAAACTCTCGTCCACAATTTTTATAAGTGCATTAAAATCAGAAAGAAGCCACTTATCAAGGAAAGAAAGTTTGCAATCTTCAAGTTTAACTTTGGTTGGGTCGATTTTGTCAATTTCGGCATAGAGCACATAGAAACAATAGACATTCCAAAGAGTGCCCATAAATTTTCGTTGAAGGTCAACCAAATTATCTTCAATAAACGGAAGACCTTGCGCTGGACTGCAACTTGAAAAGAAATACCATCTAACGCCGTCAGAGCCATACTTATTTAAAATATCCCACGGGTCGACGCCGTTTTTCAAGGTTTTACTCATTTTTAATCCGTTTTTATCGAGCACAAGCCCCAAAACATTGCACGCCTTGAACGGAGATTTTTTAAACACAGCGGTGTTAACCGAAAGTAAAGTATTGAACCATCCTCTTGTTTGGTCAATCGCTTCACTGATATAATCGGCACAAAACGCCTTTTCAAAGGTTTCCTTATTTTCGAAAGGATAGTGATATTGTGCAAACGGCATTGAGCCAGAATCGAACCAGCAGTCCATAACTTCCGGAGTTCTTCTCATTATATTATGGCAAACAGGACAAGGAAAAGTGATTTTGTCAAGTGTTGGTTTATGCAAATCAAGTTCGCCCTTAACTCCAGAAAGTTTTTTTAACTCTTCCACACTGCCGATTGTGTGAATGTGCCCATTTTCGCATTTCCAGAAAGGAAGCGGCGTCCCCCAATAACGATTTCGAGAAATGTTCCAGTCGATATTATTAGCAAGGAAATTCCCCATTCTTCCATTTTTAATGTGGTCTGGAAGCCAATTTATTTTTTGATTATTTTCCACGAGTTCATCGCGAATAGCGGTTGTCTTAACAAACCAAGCATCTTGAGCGTAATACAAAAGTGGACTTTTGCAGCGCCAACAATGTGGATACGAGTGCTCAATTTTTTGAACTTTGAAAAGTTTATCTTCGTCTTCAAGTTTTTGAATAATAAACTTGTCGGCATCTTTAACAAACATACCAGCAAAATCGGTTTCTTTGGTCATATTCCCCTGCTCATCGACAAGTTGAACAAAATCTAAACCATATTTTTTTCCAACTTTGTAGTCATCTTCACCAAATGCCGGCGCAATATGAACAATACCCGTTCCGTCTTCGGTTGTCACATATTCATCAACTGCCACAATGTAACCTTTCTTGAAATCATTTTTTACGTAATCAAACAAAGGTTCATATTTTTGATTTTCAAATTCCTTACCTTTTTTTGTATAAACCTTTTTATAAGTCCCTTCTTCAAAAAGTGTTGTGATGAGTTTGTCGAGCATAACATAGTTTTTGCCGTCATCTGCAGAAATTTTTGTGTATTTTTCTTCCGGATTCATACAAAGTGCAATGTTTGAAGGTAGCGTCCAAGGTGTCGTCGTCCAAACCAAGAAATAAGTATTTTCTTCTTCCAAACTTTTCATTTTAACGAAAACAGAATTTTCTTTTAAAACCTTATAGTTATCACCATTTTCAAGTTCAGCTTTAGAAAGTGAAGTTCCGCATCGTGGACAATATGGAACAACTTTGTGTCCTTGATAGATAAGCCCTTTTTTATCCATTTCCTTCAATGCCCAAAAAATGCTTTCAATATAAGAATTGTCGTATGTGATATATGGATTTTTCATATCCACCCAATAGCCAATTCTATCTGTCATATCTTCCCACATTGACTTATATTTCCAAACAGAATTTTTGCAATGCTCGATAAATTTGTCTATACCATAGTTTTCAATGTCTTTTTTACCATTAAAACCGAGCTCTTTTTCCACTTCCACTTCAACAGGAAGACCGTGCGTGTCCCAGCCAGCCTTGCGATAGATATAATATCCCTTCATTGACTTAAAACGTGGAATAACATCTTTCATTGCGCGTGTCAAAACATGACCAATATGTGGTTTGCCATTTGCAGTTGGTGGACCATCGTGCAAAACAAAATTTTTACCAGAATTTTTATTTAATTCCAAAGCCTTGTCGATGATTTTATTATCCTTCCAAAATTTCAAAATTTTTTCTTCATTTTTAACGAAGTCAAGTTTAGAATCAACTTTTTTATACATTTTTTCCTCCTAAACAAAAAATTCCTAGCAAAACAAGACTCTTTTGCTAAGAACTTTAAGAGCAACCACTTGTTTTACCATCGGGCAATCACCCGCGCCTTCGATAACGGGAAGTTCCGTCCAAACTTACTCATAATTTCAGTCGGAAGCTCGAAAAGTGATAATTTTCTAAGTTTCATATTGCGTTCCACCACCCCGCAACTCTCTATCAATCCGCTTAAAAAATATTGTCTTTTCTCCAAACGCCTTTACAAAGTGAAATATAAAATTTCAAAGAGATAATATCATCTTTCCCGATATTTTGTCAAGAGAATATCAATAATTTTCAAGAATTGTGTTCATCTTCAAAACATCAGGCGCCGTGATAATTCCAAGCGGTTTTTCTTTTGTTCCGCCATTTTTAGTAACAATAATTGCCAAAAGTTTGGAGTTAGAGTGAAAAAATTCCAAACCTTCTTCAACCGTCAGGTCTTTATTGGCGAAAACATAATAATCGGTATCCTCCAACGTAGACAGCATATCTTCAATTTTCACATTATTCAGAAATGTGGAGCAATTTCCACCAGAAATAAGATATCTTCCAAATGAATCCAAGATTTTTTGACCGTTTGCGATGCCGATAATCTCGCCAGCCTTGTTGTATACAGGGATGTTTGAATACGACGAAGATGCCATAAGCATAATTGCTTCCTTCATCGACTTACTCGATTCAATTGTTAAAACATCGCGATGGCACACAGTTTCAAGCGCCTTTGGTGGAGCAGTTAAAAGCCTTTCAATTTTTTCGATTTCTTCGACAACTTCAATGTGTGGTTCTGCCATAATGTAATCTTCATTTCCGTGAATAATTGCATTTCTTAGCCTGCCATAATCGATGAGTTCATCTTCATATTTTCTGACGATATAATTTAGCGCAACACTCTTTCGAATTAACTCTGAAAAGCCCATACTTCTGTTGAGATTATACCTTGTTCTTATGGTGTAATCGATATTGTTATACGATTGAATAAACCTTTGTGCATTAGTTAAATTTTTCTTATTCTTCTCCATTTTCTCCTCTTCAAAAACTTCTAACAAAGATATTATACAAAAAATATTGAAAAAATAAAAACAATTTTTAATAAAAACTTTTAATATAAGAAAAAAAATATGTAAAATATCTTGAAAAATATAAATTTTTTCGCCAAAAATCAAGAGTTTTCACAAGAAATAAAGATAATAAAAGACCTTTTTCTACAAATTCTCACAAAAATCGCATACTTTTCCTTCCAACTTCATATACATCATTATAATGAAAAAACTTTGCTATCTTCAACGAAAAACAAAAAAAAGAAATCGAATTATCGCCCTTTTTCTGTTTTTAATAATTATCGTCGCTATTTTACTATATATTTTTTGCGTAATTATGCCGGTTGTCACGGAAGCAACTTGGTCGACGATATATTCTCTCTCAACTTCTGCTGTCAGCAACGCTGTTTACGACGTCATCAACGAAACTGGCATTACCTATGATGATTTGGTAACGATAGAAGAAGACGCCAACGGTTCCATTTCTCTTATTTCCGTCAACACAATCACCGTAAACCAACTCGCAAGACGCTTCTACCAAGTTGCGCAAGAATATTTAGACGAAATGGGGGAAAACGGCATTGATATCGCACTTGGGACTTTCACCGGTATACCTTTTTTGGTTGGAATCGGTCCAAAAATCAACATCAAACTTGTTTCTATTGGCATTATGACAGCATCTTTTACCAGCAGTTTTGAAAGTGCCGGAATAAACCAAACCAAACACACCTTAACAATAAATATATACGCCAGCGTCAGTCTAATTTTGCCGGCATACACTTCAACTGTGGACAGCACGACCGAATTTTTAGTTGCCGAGAGCATCATCAATGGCGAAGTGCCAGAAGTCTATTTAGGCTCAAATAACACCTTCCAACTTAATTCGTGAAGTAAACAATATGTGGTGTAGTATGTAATGCATAATACACCATATTTACTTTTTTGTATGTGAACGAAAGATTAGAGCAAACAAAAAACCGAAAATAATTGCAGCGGCAATTCCGCCCGCGGTAGATGTTAAACCACCGGTAAAAACACCGAGTAATCCTTGTGTTTTAACAGCAGAAATCACACCTTTTGTCAGCGATGCACCAAAACCAATAATTGGCACATTTATGCCTGCGCCAGCAAAATCGGAAATGTAATCAAAAACGCCTATAGCCTGCAAAAAAACACCAACCAAAACAAAAGTCACCAGGATTCGCGCCGAAGTCATATTGGTTGTTATAATCAAAATTTCACCAATCATACAAATCAGCCCGCCAATTAGAAAAACCCAAAGATAACTCAAGAAAATATCCATACTTCACCTACCTTTCTTCGCTTTCAACAACAATCGCGTGACAAACCCCCGGCACGCTTTCGCCTTGTTGCGATGCCGTTGTTGAAAGAAGCGCCCCTGTCGGCATAAAAAGCACCCGCTTATATTGCCCGTCTTGCAACTTTTTCATTATATACGAAGTGAACACGGTCGCCGAACAACCACAACCCGACCCACCACATAAAGTTTTTTGGTCACGCCGAAAATACATCTGTCCACAGTCGCAATAATTTAAACCAAGTTTAATTCCCTTGTCTTCCATTAGATCAATCAAAATCTCGCTGCCAAGTTTTCCCAAATCACCCGTGGCAATCAAATCATAATCTTCTGGCGTTGTTTTTGTGTTTTCAAAATGACTCAACATTGTTTCCATCGCAGCCGGCGCCATAGCCGCCCCCATATTATTAACATCCACAATACCCCAGTCTATCACCTTGCCAAAAGTCACAGCGGTCACTCTCGGCCCACTACCAATTAACGACAGCACGCAACTCCCCGCGCCCGTTACTGTCCACTGCGAAACTGGCGGTCGCTGGTTACCTAATTCAAGCGGAAAGCGGTATTGTCTTTCTGCGGTAGAGAAATGCGACGCTGTGCAACAAACGACATTTTCAAAATATCCGCCGTCTACTAAAATTGACGCAACAGCCATTGATTCCGCCATTGTTGAGCACGCGCCATAAACTCCCAGATAAGAAAAATCAAAAGCCCTTGCAGCGTAGGATGATGATATAATTTGATTTAAAAGGTCGCCGGCAACAAGCAAGTTGATATCTTTCATTCTAAGTTTCGCTTTTTGTATCGCGCCTGTAATGGTGCTTTCAATCATCTTGCGTTCTGCCTTTTCATATGTTTTTTCGCCGAACAAATCGTTCCTCATCACGTAATCAAAATATTTACCAAAATTACCCAATCCCTCTTTTGGTCCAACAATAGAATATGCCCCGATGATTTTAGGTTTACGTTTGAGTTTTATTGTATTAAATTTCATATTCATCACATACCTACCAAATATGAAACATTATGCCCATTCCACCCACTTTTTAAACGGTTCTGCTAAATTTTAAAATCATCACCATAAATATCAAACCAAAAGATAAATTTTAGCCAAAAAACAGTTAAAACATTATATATCAAAAAATAAAAAAATGGTATAACTTACCACCTTTTCAAAAATTTTTGAGTTTTAATTAAAGAAAGATATTTGTACTTTTGCGATATCTTTTTGTATGTAACTTTCTTGCAGGCTTTGCGCAACTTCATCCGTATCCTTGATGTGTCCTATCAATAGTGGCGAATTCTTATCGTGAAACTTATAATTTTCAAATGCCTTTTTAGGATTTTTATTTGCATAACAATATTTACAACCATTAAGACAAGTGTCATATGCACCAATATCACGACTTTCAATGCAGTGGCACCCTTGTCGCACCCCTTTATGCTTCATATTTTTAAACTTAACACCATTCGCCTTGCCAATAATATCCAAAGTAATACAGCCAGACTGATGAATGTTATATTTTGAATAGTCGCCGTTCGTTCCACAAGTTTGAATAAGTAAATTATATTTACTAGCAATTTCGCCAAAACTTTTTGCAAGCATATCCTTATCCGATGAAGTAAATGGAATTATTTCCGGCATATTCACCTTCGCTTTTTGATACATCTCAACAAAACTAAAAATACACCTGTCCACATACGACGCTAACTCTTTTGCCATTTTTTCAAAAGTTGCTAAATGCATTTCGACCGTATACTTTTCGGTTAACAAAACTGGATCATATCGCCACGCCACCTTTTGCTTACCAACAATATTAGACAATTTCTTCAATGTTTCCACACTCTCTTCAATCGACGGCACACCCGGCTCAACATCTTTGCCATAAGCAGTTATCGTATAGTGGAAATATGTGTTAAATTTGCTTGTTATTTTGGTTATATTATTGAGTATAGGTGCATAATTTTTCGAGCAAAATATTACACAATCGACAACATCCGGATTTAATTCATATCTTGTAACCTTGTCTGGAAATAAAGGATTTCTCGAATAGACAAACCCTTCTTCAAACCTTTTTATTAACCAATTTGAGTAATATTGAATACTATCAGTTCGCGCGCCGGTGTTAATTATCATAAAATCTCCGAAAAATTTAATATTGTGGTAATAATATATCACAAAATCATTAAAAAGTAAAATTTTTAGAAAACTTTTTGATAATTTTCACTAGATAAATAAACCGATAATATAGTAAATCAAACCAACCAGCGAACTTGACACCACGCCAAAAACAATAACCGGTCCCGCAATTGTGAACATCTTAACGCAAATGCCATAAATTATCCCTTCGTGCTTAAACTCAATAGATGGGCTTGTTATGGAATTTGAAAAGCCTGTGATTGGCACAATCGTTCCACCACCAGCAAACTTTCCAAGTTTATCATAAACACCAATACCAGTCAAAAATGCAGCAATAAAAATAAGAGTAATCAGCGTGTACGCCCACGCAGACTGCTCGGATAGATTTGGCACAAGAAAAAGCAGAAGGTCGTTTATCCACTGTCCCACAAGACAAATCAACCCACCAACCCAAAAAGAATTAAAAAGAGTTGGAAAAGGTCGAGTTTTTGGAATTTTGGCGTTGACATATTTGTTATACGCCTTTATTCTCTCAGAATCGTTCATACATAAAGTTTAACCAAATCTGAAAAATTTAAACATTTTAAGAATAAAAGTAAAAATTCCACTCAAACTAAAAATGCATTTAGAAGTGATTTAGAAAAAATTACATCTAATTTAAGGGGGTAAAAATGAAAAATAAAATAATCCTTGGTGGCGTGGCGCTCATTCTCACCATAACAACACTGGCAGGATGCGGAAATACCAGCGAAGCATCTGCACTCACAAAACTATCCAACGAACTCGACAAAACCAGTAATTCTGTTACCAGCGTTAAGTCGATGACCGAAACTGACCTTGAAGTGACCGAAGATATACTCAACAAACTTGCCACACAAAATAAAAGCGAAGATGTGCAAAAAAACATAAACATCACGCAAACCGCTATTGAGAACGAGCAAAAATGCAAAGATGAAATAATCGAAAAAACAGCAGTGATAAAAAAATACCTGTCGAAAAACGACCTTAAACTTGCCAAAACACAAATATCGGCATTAAGAGATTTGTCGAAAAATTTATCGACCTATAATAATAGTATATCAAACTCCGAAAAAGAATTTAACTCTGCGGTTAAAAGTTATAATAACATCAAGCGCGCGGCAAATAAAAATCCAGAAAAAGTGAACGCAAAACTCAATCAAATAGCCTGCAACTCGAACGCACGATCGGCATACTATGAAAATTTGTTAAACACGCTAAACCAAGTGGAAAGTGTGCTTGGAATTGAAGAAAACAACATATATGCCAATCCAAATTTCGAGCAAAGACCGCGCAATTTTGAATATGTGGAAGAATTAACAAGCGACGAGAACGAAGAGAATGAAGAAAATGACCGCCCAAGAAGATTTAAAAAGAATATAGACACATATATTGATAGAAACAAAGAAGAAGAGAATATCAGCGAGCAAACCAACTATCTCGGACGCAGAAACACCGATAGTTACGCGCCATACCAACGTAATATCGACACTTATCGCCCGTATTACAACAATGGTACAATGTATAACGGCACACCATACAACAACGGCGCAATGCCATACAACAACGGAATTTATGGCGGAATAAACAACCCTTATGGTTACAATTCAAATAACTTAAACCGCTTTGCCACACCTTACGCCAGCACAGAAAACACCGAAAACAACACATCTGACGAAAAAGATGTAGTGGACAACAAAATCGATGAAAATTTGGATGAAAAAGATAACAAAATGGAAAAAAGACTGACCGAGCGAGTTAAACAAAACTCTAACCGCAAAATAAGAGTGGACGAAAACAAAACAATAGGCGAAAATAATAAAGAAATTAAGACTTTCAAAAACAATCTCGAAAACAAAGCGATTAAATCAAATAGCGACAAAATAGAATCTGCAGTTGAGAAAAACAAAAACGCTGCAATGAATATCGACAATGGCACTATTGATAAAACGATTAACCAAAATGAATCACGAAAACTTCCAAACGAAAAAATGAAAATTGAGAAAGATAACGTAAAAATAACCGCAAACGAAAAAGTGGAAGATGAGAAAGATAATGTGAAAACGACTGCAAACGAAGAGAAAGTGGAAAAAGATTTTGGTGAGCCACGCCTTGAAGAACAAACTGATGAAAGTTTGAAAATAAAAGAAATAACGACAACTCTTGACGTCAAATATCTCAACGAAAAAGATAAAGTTGTCGCATACAATAAATAAAAAACGGGCAAAAACCCGCTTTTTTTATTCCAATTTCAAATTGCAAATTAAGTAGACATACATACAAACTCGGTGAATTTAACTGTGAAGCACATACCATAAAGGGTGTTTGGTTTTTTGTTTGTCGTGCCGCCGCCAGATGTGTGAACAACAACATTGTTTAGGTTAGTGCCTAAATCGCGAGTGAAGTAATAAGTTCCAT
>CAZFRA010000011.1:0-32485 GCA_964521165.1 uncultured Lachnospiraceae bacterium | reverse complement strand
AAGTTGCCATTGATTGAGCGGTTGGCTTATTGGCGCCCGGTTAATTTATTTTTCTTTCTATTCATTTTAAACCTTATAATAAGCCTACCGCTACTTTTAATTTATTACAAACATTGGTATGCTTGGCTCTGTTTGGCACCACTAATTTTGACGCTTTTTAATTCAATTATAAATTTGATAAGATTTATAAGGTTTACAAAAAAAACAAAACAAATAATCAATGCTGATGTTACGAATGAACATCATTACGATAATTTTTCCGGGGCACCGGGTTCAGGTAAAACTTTTACGGGGACTTATATAACTTATGAGCGGTCAAAACGGAATTGGGAAGATTTGCAATTCGAATACTGGTTAATTTGTTCAAAGAGAAGAAAAGAAGATTATAAACCGAATGTTGACGACCAAGAAATTATTGAAGCGTTTGAATTTTACAACAAAAATGACGGCATCCCTTGTTTTTGTTCCAACATCCCGGTTTACTCCAAAGAACACAGGCGTTACTCATATGACTTAGGTGTTGAAGGCTTAAAACAGGAAGTCAACATTCCGTTCAAAACTGCTTGGTTGCTAGACGAAATAGGGACTGTTTGTTCAACCGACTTACATTATGGAAAACGGTCCAACGAAGCAGGTGTTACTGATATGGATGATATGTTTCGTTTTTGCCGGGTTTTCAGAGAAATTAATCTTATTGGTTGCGAACAGGACTATAACAACATCTACATCGGCGGTCGCCGAGTTGCATCAGAAAATCGAGTTTATTATGAGCGAAAATGGGTTTTAAAACCGTGGTTTTTAAATTGGTTATTTAATAAACTTAAAAAGTTTTTTGTGAAACGTATGTGGTACCATCAATCATTTTTATTTGCAAATTTTATGACGAAATTAAGGCGTTATATTTACTGTTGTGGTTTTTTTAAGTTTATTTATTCAATTCGTGGTAATACTCAAACACAATCGAGAGTGGGGCAATTATCTTCTGATACAAATCCACTTCGAACAGCTGATGTTTTAAAAGAAAAGAATGTTTTATATATACCACGCGCAAATTCAATTAAATACTGTTCAAGGGTTTTAAAATCTGCTTATAAAGCAAAAAATTTGCCATATACATTAAAACCTTATACATCATTATATTTGTCATCAAATAAAGCATATTCAATGTTAAAAAGTCAAAATTTGCTACCTAAAAAAACTTAAAATATTTTAAAATCAAATTTATTTTAATTTTATATTTTAAAAATTCAAAAATAAACATTCGTTTATTTTGAATTTAAAATAAAGTTTTTTGAAGCAAATTTTGACTTTGCATTGATAGGGCTTATTAAAAAATATCAAAATCGTTTGGAGCGAAGCGACAAACTCGTTCGTCATTTTCTCAAAAGTCGAATTTAAAAAAATAAAAGCGGGAGGGGGTAAAATGGGACTTACGGTTAAAAATCAAATCAATACAAAAAAATTTTTTTCATTATCAACAATCGATGAAAAGTCGATGCGTGAAGCAGGTGTTCTTTTAACTGTCCAAGAACTCAAAGAGCGCGCTCGAAGTTATCCGCCTTGGACGACAATTATGACCGGAAACCCGAATGATACAAATCGGCAACGCGAAACAAAAATTTACCGTTATGAGGATTTTGCCGACATAAAAAGCTCGGAAAATTTAGAAAAAAATTAATCGCCGTGTATGTGAGCGCATTCTAGACGGATAAAAGGAGTAAAAAATGAACACAAAACACACAAAAAACGATTATATTAACGAAATTCTTAGATTATGTCGAACCCTAACACAACTTAAATACGACAGCGACGACGATAGAGTTATAAAGGGGTTAATAGCAGAAAATTTAGTCAATTTAGGTCGCATAGAAGCGCGAAAGTATGAACTTAAACAAATGCGCCAAGAAGCGCGCCAGCAGAAGAAATATGGACTGATTCCACTAGTTGAAGATTAATTAAATATAGAAAGTCACTCCAGGTGTAAGCCCTGTTAATTATATGCCCACTCTGAATAAAATTAAAAAATAAAGACACCAAGTGCCTTGTTTTTTTATTGTCAAAAAGTAAAGCGGAAAAAGTTATCCACATTACCCGGTTTACATTTATACACATTTTGGACAAAAATGTCCAAACGTTTGGACAAAAATGTCCAACTATATAGTTTTATTTATATAATATAATAATTATTAGAAAGATTGATAGATTATTATAATTAAAAATAACTTATTGTTAACGCGCGCGTTGTTTATTTATATAATACATTATATTTATAATATACTAGACGTTGGGGCATTGAAAAAAACTTAGTCGTATTAGCAAACAAATCCGAAGTGCCCGGTAAATTTAAAATTAAAAATGGTCGTCAAAATGGTCGTCAAATTCATTTTTTTATTAAGTTTTCAAAATCACAAAATTTCTACACACGCGTAAAATACGCACAATTAGTTTGGTGGATTGCCAGGGGCTCGAACCCTGGACCCTTCGATTAAGAGTCGAATGCTCTACCAACTGAGCTAGCAATCCATATTTCATTTCAGGGCACTTTTTATAGAATGAAAATAGTGTCAGTTATTTGACATCCTGATGTGGTTAATTTATCATCAAAAATGGCAATGAAAAACTACGTGTATTATATAACACACACAAAGAAAAGTCAATCATTTTTTTTAATTTTAATTAAAATTCTGAATCGTTTTTAACTTCAATTTCGCCGTGTAAGCGCTCAAAATCGAGAATATATCTTTTCACTGCTGTTTCGATTTCCTTGTTTTTTGAACGACCATTATAATCTGCCGTATAACTTATTTTTTCGTGCAAATTATTGGAAATCCTCAAAGTATAGCGAGAATAATTTTTTCTCATAGTAGCCTCCTATGCAAATTTTACTAAAAAACGCGTCAAAAAAACTTAATTGTGACGGCATTTTGACTTCAAATTTTCGACAAATTTCGACAAAACTTTATTTTTTAACATATTTAACAAAAATTTTGTATAAATAAATATGGGAATTACAAATTTTAAGCTTATCAGTAAAGGTAATCTCTGCCACAATCTTTCAAAGGTGGATAATAAAATTATTTTAATGGTTAAGGCAAATGCTTATGGGCACGGCATTAAAGAAATTGTTGAGATAAGTAAAGATTACGTTGCAGGGTTTGGTGTCGTTAGTTTGGAAGAAGCACTCTTTTTGCGTAAAATAACAAAAAAGCGAGTGATAATTTTTTCGCCAATTTTTGACTATGCCACTTGCAAAAGGAAGAGATTGGAATTTTTTGTGGAGAACGAAAAGGGATTGAAGGAAGCATATCAAGCAGGCTGCAAAAATCTTATTCATCTTGCCATAAATGTTGGTATGAACAGATACGGCACGAAGAGTGTTGTTGAACTTGGACTTATGAACACTTTTTTAGAAGAGCATAAGATTAAACTTAAGTCAATTTATACTCACTTTCCAATGACGAATAATAGGCGAAGAACGGCGCGGGAATACGAAAAATTTTTGAAGTTAAAAGCATTCATAACTCAAAATCCGCCAATAAGTTTTGGTGGGAGCAGTATTCGGAATTATGATTTTGATTTTGACTACATAAGGCTCGGAATTGACGCTTATGGTTACGGCAAGGATATGCGAAAAGTGATGAAAGTTACTTCTAAAGTGGTTAAGGTTTTGTATATTAGAAAAGGGGAGTATGTTGGATATGGAAAGAAATATAAAGAAAAGGCTGGCGGGTTTGTGGCGATTTTTCCACTTGGCTACGGCGATGGTTTGACAAGAAAACTTTCGGGGCATTTTAAGGTGATTATAAATGGCATAAAATATCGCTCGATTGGGAATATATGTATGGACTGCGCATTTGTGAAAGTGGATAGCAATGTCAGAGTTGGTGATTTGGTGGAAGTGATGAATGATGCGGAATATTTTGCGCGAAAAACAAAGACAATTCCATATGAAATTTTAACCAATTTTTCGTTGCTGCGCGGTGTAACAAAAATTGTTGATTAAAATAACAAATAATAAAAAATCACATTTTTTTGCAATTTTTTTTGATTTTTTTATATTTTTTCGAATTTTTCATATTTCAAAGATAAAATATTAGGTAACTTATTGCAATTAAATTTTCTTTTTGATATAATTTCACTATGAAAATTAACGCTGGAAAATTTAAGGGGAAAAAACTTATTGAAAATAAGTTTGACCATATCAGGCCGACCACCGATAAGGTTAGGCAGGCTTTATTTACGAAACTTCAATTTTTCATTAAAGACAAAGATGTTTTGGATTTGTTTTGCGGAACTGGTGCGCTTGGTATGGAAGCACTTAGTCGTGGTGCCAAAAGTTGTGTTTTTGTGGATAAAGATTTTCGTAGCGCGCAAATGACACGGAATAATTTAAAAAATCTTGGCGTGGAAGCAAAGGTTGTAAAGTGCGACGCGGTAAAATTTTTGGAATCGACAAAGTTGAAATTCGATTTGATTTTGCTCGACCCGCCATATAAAAGCGGTTTATATGAAACAATTTTATCGAAAATATATGAAAAACAACTTTTAAATCAAGGTGGGGTTATTGTTTGCGAACACTCTTCTTCCGATAAATTTGACTATTCATTTTTTTCGGTTTATGATGAAAAAAAGTATGGAAATATAACTTTGACCTATCTTGAACTTTAATTTTTTAACCAACAAGAAATTTTTAACATATATTTTCTTGAATAAAGGAGAATATATGTGCGGAATTTGTGCCTATGTTGGTAGTGGTAATGCCGTTCGAAAAGTTGTCGATGGGCTCAAAATTTTGGAGTATCGCGGTTACGATTCGGCAGGTGTTGCTTATCTTCGAAATGGAAAACTTAAATCAATCAAAGCGGTTGGCGAAATTGTTAATTTGGAAAAGAAAGTTGGAAATCTTTCTTCCAATGTCGCAATTGGTCATACTCGTTGGGCGACTCACGGCGGAGTAACAGTGGAAAATGCCCATCCACATTTTTCTGCTTCAAAAGCCTACGCTATGGTCCATAATGGCATTATTGAAAATTATCAAGAACTTAAAAAAGAGATGAACATAAACAAATGGGCGTCGCAAACTGACACTGAAATTTTTGTCAATTTGATTGAAAAAGAAAATGGGGATTTGCTTAAAAAAATTATTCACGCGTCTCAAAAGATAGTTGGCAGTTTTGCGGTTGCCGTGCTGGGCGAAAAGGAAATTGTTTTTGCAAAAAGAGAAAGTCCGCTCTATCTTGCATACACAACTGATGGAATAATGGCGGTGAGTGATACTTTTGTTTTAAGTGGGCTTACGGAGGAATACTTCACTTTGGGCGATGATGAGTTTGCGGAAATTGCGGATGAAAAAATTTTGTTTTATAATAAAAACGGCAAAAAAATCACAAAAAAATGTGAAAAAATGCAAAAAAATGGCAAAAATTTTGAATTTTTTGAAAAAACTCACCTTCAGAGTGAGATTTTGGAAACAAAAAAAATCTTGCAAGAAACATATAAAAAATATTTGGATAGTGATATTTTTAGTAATATTAAATTACCAAAAAAATTGAAAGAAATAAATCTTGTTGCTTGTGGAACGGCATATCATTCTGCATTGCAAGGTGAAGAATATCTCAAAAAAATTGGAATCCCAACTCATTCATATATCGCAAGTGAGTTTAGGTATGGCAATGAAATTTTGAGTAAAAACACACTATATATTTTTGTGAGTCAAAGTGGTGAAACAGCGGACACCATTGCTTGCGCCAAAATGCTTAAGAATAAAAAATTTATTTCTCTTGCTCTTTCCAACACGCCGAACTCCTATCTTAACCAAATTTGTGACAACGAACTTCCAACATTTGCTGGAAAAGAAATTGCGGTAGCGTCCACAAAGGCATATACTTGTCAAGTTTTTGTTCTCTATCTCTTTTCACTTTTTTTAAGTGGAAAGTTTGAAGATGAGAAAGAAAAAATTGAAGATTTTTTGAAAAATTTTCCTATTAAAGATATTGAGAAAAGTGTTGTGGATAAGGTTGCCGGTTTTGAGAAAATATTTTTTATCGGGCGCGGGCAGGACTATATCACGGCACTTGAAAGTAGTTTAAAATTGAAGGAGATAACTTATATCAACTCATTCGCCATTGCGTCGGGAGAATTGAAGCACGGCACTTTGGCGCTGGTTGATGAAAAAACAATTGTGATTGCAATTTGTACGCAAGAAAAAATTAAAGAAAAACTCTTTTCAAATTTGGAAGAAGTTAAGGCGCGGTGCGGACATATTCTTTTGGTGACAAACTTTTCATCCGCTTTTGAAACTTTAAATCTTACCACTTTTGCCGAAGAATTTATGCCGATGATATCTATTATTCCAATGCAATTTTTGGCACTTCGTATTTGTGAAAAACTTGGTTTTAACCCAGATAAACCGAAAAATTTGGCAAAATCGGTGACGGTGGAGTGATAAAAAATTTTCAACTTTATGGTCATAAGTTTTATCGGCATATTCATATAAAAAACAAACAAAATTTAAGCGCGTTATTTAACTTTCGCGCTTTTGTCATTTTCAACTTTGGATAAGCATATATTTAACTATCGCAACCGGTATATTTTTTGTTTAAGGAGTCAATAATGAAGTTGAAAGCAAAGATTTTTAAGAGTGATGAAAATAAAGGAAAAATCTTGAAACCTGTTCTTAAAGGTGTGGTCGTTTCGCTTTGTGTTTCCTTGGTTTGTATTCTCTTTTTCGCTTTTCTGTTGCGTTTTACAAACATTTCTGAAAGTTTAATCACACCTGTCAACCAGGTCATCAAGGGCGTATCCATTTTTATAGGCGTTTTTGTTGGTATGCGCAAAGTGAAAGAAAAAGGCATTTTGAACGGGCTGTTGATTGGCTTCTTTTTTACAATTTTAGCTTTTTTGGTTTTTTCTTTGCTTGATGGGCAGTTTGATTTTGACAAAACACTTTTAAACGACATAATTTTTGGCAGTATAATTGGCGGAATTTGCGGGATAATTTGTGTAAATCTCAAAAAATTTTAGTTTTTTAATTGACAACTGCTCGATTTTGTTATATACTTAGCAAGGTATATATTTTCAACTTATACATTAAGGGGCAGTATGGCAAAAAATCGACTTAAAAAGAATTCAATACTCAATTTCGTTGCTGTCGCAGTGCTTACCGTTATTGGTATTGTTCTTTCTGTTTGTAGTTTTATCATTCCTTACACGAATGGCTCGACCTATAATGGTTTTGCCAACTCTGTTTCATTAGGCTTTGATTTGACGGGTGGAATTTCTGTTGTATACGATTGCTCACTCTCGGAAGATAGCACGACAAGCAATTTGGACACGGCAATTAGTGAAACTGTGGAAAAACTTAAAAATATGATTGATACTGATGTGGATATCACTCGTCAAGGTGATACTCAAATTCGGATTGAAGGTCCAAACACAACGGAATTTGAAGAAACAATTGACCTTATCACAAATTCCGCACCACTTCGTATGACGCTGGAAGAAGGCGGCGAAGCATTGATTGTTGGAACGGATATTGCCAGTGTTTATGTTTCTTATCAAAGTAGTTACGGTGTTGTTATTAACTTCACAACCAGTGGCACGACTAAGTTCGCAGAATTGACGGCGGAAGCAGCAGAATCAGGAAGTAATATTTACATCTATTTGGGTGACACTTCTGGCGACTATTTGACATATTTGACTTGCTCGGAGGAAATTACCACTGGAACAACTTTCATCTCTGGCGATTCTTGGACTTATGACAACGCGCAAGCATATGCCACACAAATCATTTGTGGAACTTTGAATGTTTCTTTTGAACTTAATGAAAGTAATATTGTTTCCGCTCCACTTGGTGAAAATGCGCTTACATTCTTTCTTATCGGCCTGGCAGTTGGACTTGTTCTTGTTTTGATTACTATGTGGTTAAGATATGGCGAATTCAGTTTCCTTGCTTTTTTTGCCACAGTGATTTATATCGTTTTGATGCTCTTCTTCTTGCAAGCAATTTCAATTATCCAATTATCATTGTCTGGTCTTTTGGGAGTGATTTTGAGTTTGATTATCCTTTTCGATGGATTTGTTATCATCTTTGAAAAGATAAGAGAAGACTATCGCTCTGGAAAGAAAATTCCAACTGCTTCAAGAAATGGCTTTAAGCGTGCTTTCTGGCCAGTTTTTGACTCGAACATTATCGCAATCGTTACATCAATTTTGTTGTATGTGCTCGGCACGTCTTCTATTCAAAGTTTTGCTATCATTTTGCTTGTTGGAACGGCGCTTTCTATGTTCACAAATCTTGTTATTTTGCGGTTCTTTGTTAAATGGTATTTGCCATTTAACAGCGTTAAACCAAATAAACTTCATCTTCCAAAACAAGTTAAACCTGTTAAAGACGAACAAGTTGTGGAAATTATTGCGGGAGGTGATGTAAATGAATAAAAAAACAAAAAAGACCCGCTTTTCTTTTGATGAAGTTTTGGAAAAATCGAATTTTAGTTTTTCAAAAAATTTAAAATATTTCATCATTGCACCAATTTTGATTATTATTGTTGGCATAGTTCTTTTTTGCACTATCGGTTTTAACCTTGGCTTTGACTTTACGGGTGGATCAATTATGACTATATATTTGAACGACCCGACTTCAGGAAGTATGGAATATTCCGATCAGAGTTATTCTTTGGAAGAAAACTATGATTTGGTGACTGAAAAGATAAACAAAGTGCTTTCCAATTACGATGTTTCTTTGTCTTCCATTCAAACAACTGAGATAAATATCGACTCCACAAAAGGTTATAATTTCATTGTTGTCAACGGGGATGCAATCGTCATTAAATATCAAAACAATGTTGACGCAAGTGAAGTTAATGAGCAAAACGAAGGTATTCGACTTGCACTCTTGCAGGAATTTGGTTATATTGATGCCAGCGCCACAGTTGAAGATTTGAATTCAACTGATTATGCTATTTTTGTTTCCGGCGGTATAATGACAGCAAACGCGACAACCACACTTTTGATGCAATCGTTTATCGCGTTCTTTGTTGCTTTTGTTGTGGCATTAATTTATATTCTTATTCGTTTTGAATTCACAAGTAGTTTCTCGGCTTTCTTGGTGATTTGGCACGATATTCTTGTCACTCTTGCACTTTTGGTTATCTTCCGAGTTCAAATTAGCATTACCACAATTGTTGCGTTAATTACAGTGATTTGTTTCTCAATAAATAACATTGCTATCATTTTTGGTAAAATTCGTGAAAACCTGAAAATGTCGAAAAATTTGGGTAAAATTGACAATAAACAAGTTGCAGACAGTTCTGTTCGTTCGACTTTGTTAAGAACGATGATAACTTCTGTTGTTGCAATTCTTTTGGCGGTTTTTGTTATCATTATCGGCGTTAGCAATGTTCGCCAAGTCGCACTCGCAATTTTGATTGGTATTTTTGTAAGTTTCTATTCTTCCAACTTTTTGGCTCCGGGACTTTGGGCGATTGCTTATAGACCTTCAAAAAGAAAACTTGCCAAAATTGCAGAAAAAGAAAAACAAAAAGAGCAGAAAGCTCAGTATGAAGTTTAATTGAAACTGTTAATAAATGTAAAAAACATCTCTTCAAAAATGATAGAGATGTTTTTTAATAATATTTTATTCCACAAACCTTTATTCATTTTCGGATAAGAATTTGTATTGAAATCACTAACAGTCATTTTTGGTGTTTACTAACAAATGTTTTTAGAATTTCAATCTTTTTCTTTGCCAGTCTTTTTGCAGTTTTTGTCACTAAAGAATTGGCATTTGGTATTATTGTGTTGTAAATATAGTGGCAAGAAGAAATTGGGTTAATGTCGGGTATATATTCAGGTGTGTCAAGTGGATAATTGGTGTTTGAGACAGGAATATTATGTTTTTTCCCATACTTCAAACAGCGCTTTAAACCAGTTTTTCCAATAGCATCAAGAACATCTGCGTCTTGGACAATCAGAGTTTCAATATCAAAAGTTTTTTCGCGTTTTCTTTCGTGATTTTTAACAATTTCGAGAATTTGTGCAATTTTATTTTTGTCTATCTTGCAAATTTTCAATATTTTTTCAACATCTTCCAAACAATCTTGTGCTCTCACAAAATATCCTTTTTGATTGGAAATGAGTCTGTGTACATCGTGAACCAAGGCAGAAATCATTATCACATACAAATCACCACCTTCTCTTTTTTGAATATATATTGCATACTTCATCACGCGTTTTAGGTGTTTGAAGTCGTGACCCGAATTTTCATTTTTGAACATTTTGTATATTTGCTTTTTAAGTTTTTTTATTACTTTTGTATTTAGCATTTTTTCTCCTATTATTTCAATATAACATAATTTTGTAAAAATTGAAAACAAAACCCAGCAACTTTATAAATTCTCTAAATTTCTTCTTGTTCAGTTTTTTGATTTATATAAGAAAAGCCGTCACTTGCGATGAAAATTTTGTTTTTGCCATACTTGCGATTGATGTATTCCACACTTTCGGTGAGTTTAACTTTGTCATCCGGAAAAAGAGATAATTGTTGAAACTCGTCAATTTTAAGAAGTTGAGAAACACGAACACGAATTGCTCGAACTTTTTGGTCGTAGTTCCAAAAGCTATCCAAAAGTTCCATAGCTCTTTCAAAAACCTTTTGATAACTTTGCATTGGCTCGCCAGTTTTACTGTGCCTAAATTTTTTAAATTCGTTGGTTTTGATTGTGACGGTTATCGTTTTCCCCTCATATTTCCCTTTAATTAACCTTGCCGAAATTTTTTCACTCAAAAATGCCACAACCTTTTTTATATCCGTCCTTTTTTGGATATCGATTATCGTTGTTGTGCCGTTGCCGATACTTTTGGGTGGTGCAAGGTGGAAATAGTTAGCGACATTTTCCACTTGTTCTCCTTTAAGTTTCTTTTTTAGTTCGACGCCATTTTTGCCAATTATTGACTTCAAAAGTTCGTCGTCGAGTTTTACAAAATCGCCAATGGTCAAAATATTCATTTTTGTGAATTTTTGTTCCAACTTTCCGCCGATACCGACAATACTGTTGAGCGGGAGCGGATAAGTTATTTTCTCAAAATTATCCCTTGAAATTATAGTGGTAGCGTCTGGTTTTTTTAAGTCACTTCCAAGTTTGGCAAAAATTTTGTTAAACGACACGCCGACTGAAACAGAAATTTTGAGTTCTTCTTTCACTCTTGCACGAATTTCGTCGGCAATCTCTTTTCCGTCTTTTTTGAGATACTTCAAACTATCAGTCACATCAAGCCAACATTCATCAAGTCCGAGCGGTTCGACAAAATCGGTGTAGTCAAGATATATTTCGTGAAGTGCTTTTGAAAATTTTTCATATAAGTCATAGTGCGGAGCAAGGCAAACAAGATCGGGTGCTTTTTGTTTTGCTTGCCAAATTGTTTCGCCGGTTTTGACGCCGAACCGTTTTGCTATCTCATTTTTTGCCAAAATAATGCCGTTTCTTTTTTCAGGATTGCCAGTGACTGCCACCGGTTTATTTTTTAAATTATCTTTATCCGCGCATTCCACCGACGCAAAAAAATTGTTCGCATCGGAATGTAAAATAACTCTCTCTTTCATTTGCTTTTTCCTTTAAAAATTGCTAAAATACCTTTGTAGTATTTGCAAAAAATGTGCTCTTAAAAGGAAAAATATGAAAATTATCTTCAAAAATGGTAAAATTTTGAACTTTGAAAAGAATTGCTTGGAAGTTGGCGATATTTTGGTGGAAAATAGAATAATTCGCCAAATCGGTAAAGTTGATAAAAGGGTGGACAAAGTAGTTGACCTTGACTTTAATGTTGTCACGCCGGCGTTTGCAAATTGTTTCTTTCGTTCGGTTGAAGCATTCAAGAACAGCTATCTAAATCGCGAATATTCTGTCAAAGAAGAGCGTTTGATTGGAAATTATATGAACGAGAAAAACATTCTTTCAGGGGCTCTTTATTCTTTAGACTTTTCGTTTAACACGCCGTTTGAATTTATCGAAAATCTTCACGAAAAAGAAGAAGATGAGTTGGAAAATTTTGTATTGAAAATAAGAAGCAAACCCTTCATCAAGGTTGGACAAACTTTGGAAGAAATGGGTGAGTTAAATGCAAAATCAAAAAAAATGCCAAGTGAGTTTTTGGAAGATTTTGGTTTTTTGGATAAAAATGCCGTAATTGTTGGTGGAAATTTGTTTGAAAAGGATGAACTTGAAATATTGTCGTCATATGGTGCGAACTTTGTCCTTTTGCCCAACGACGATTGCAGGAGTGGTCGCCGTTTCCCAAATATCAACACTTTAAAAAAGTTTGACATAAAGTTCGGGCTTGGAAGTGGAGATTATGCCGAAATTGACTTTTTTAGTTTTATGCGACAAATTCTCTCATACAATTCGTTTGTTATGGAAAATACTTCACTTTTGTCGCCAAAAGAAGTTTTTGAAATTGCCACTTTTTCTGGTGCGGAGGTTTTGGGTTATGATGCCGAAATAAAAGTTGGAAATTTTGCCAATTTTATTGTTTTGAATAGCAAAAATATTTTAAATGATGATGTTTTCAAGGGGATTGTTTTTGAACTTGGCAAGCAAGATGTTTTGATGACGGTCAAAGAAGGGAAAATTCTTCAAGAAAATGGCGTTTTTATTATGGAAAATGACGAAGTTTATGATAAAATAAAAATGAAGGGCGAACTTTTCGACACCTTTAAAACAACAAGAAAAAACTAGGAGATTATTATGGAAATTAAAGAACAACTCGCAAGCGAATTTGGTTTAAGACTTGATTACGCTGGAAACATCATTGACCTTATTGACGAAGGAAACACTATCCCTTTCATTGCGCGTTACCGAAAGGAAATGCACGGCTCGTGCGATGACCAAGTTTTGCGTGATTTTGCCGATAGGTTGAAATATTTGAGAAACTTGAACGACGAAAAAGAAAAAGTTCAAAAAGTTATCACCGAGCAAGGCAAATGGACGGACGAACTTGCAAAAGCTCTTGCTGACGCGATGACTTTGACGGAAGTGGAAGATATTTATCGTCCATACAAACCAAAAAGAAAAACCAGAGCATCGGTTGCGATTGCCAAAGGTCTGGAAGGACTTGCCGATATTTTACAGGCACAAAGTAAGAGTTTTGTGATAATGGACGAAGCACAAAAATATATTAAAGAAGATGTGCCAACTGTGGAAGAAGCAATTCAAGGTGCAAAAGATATTGTTGCAGAACGCATTTCGGATAGCGCAGACCTTCGAAAAGAGTTGCGTGAAATTTTGGCGGAAAAGGGCGTCATCAATTGCGCATTGCTTGAAAATGAAAATAATTTGACATATGAAACATATGCCGGCTTTAAGCAAGAAGTAAAAAATTTGCCTAGCCACAGAATTTTGGCTATTAACCGTGGCGAAAATGAAAAATGTTTGAAGGTGGAAATAACAATCGATGAAAAAATTGTGTTTGATATTATCAATCACCACTTCAAAAAGAATAATCCAGACACTGATACGCTTATGGAAGAAACAATACGTGATAGTTACGATCGACTTCTTTTTCCATCGTTGGAAAGAGAATGCCGAAGCAATTTAACGGAAATAGCGAATGAGCAAGCAATCAAAATGTTTGAAGTAAATTTGCGACCACTTTTGTTGGAGGCACCACTTAAAAACAATATCATTTTAGGGCTTGACCCAGCATATCGAACAGGTTGTAAAATTGCAGTTATTGACAAAAACGGCGCTGTTTTAGACACAACCGTTATCTATCCGACACCACCACAATCTAAAACCGAAGAAAGTATTGAAAAATTGAAAGTTTTAATTGAAAAATATAATGTTGACATAATTTCCATTGGTAACGGAACTGCTTCAAAAGAAGCGGAAATTTTTGTTGCAGAACTCATAAAACACGTAAACCGTCCGGTAAGTTATGCCGTTGTTTCGGAAGCGGGAGCGTCGGTTTATTCAGCCTCCAAACTCGGTGCCGAAGAATTTCCAGATTATGATGTTTCTCTTCGTTCGGCAGTTTCAATCGCTCGTCGACTTCAAGACCCGCTTGCTGAACTTATCAAAATTGATGTAAAGTCGATTGGTGTTGGACAGTATCAACACGATATGCCACAAAATCGCTTGACCGAAGTTTTGACCGGTGTGGTTGAAGATTGTGTTAACAGCGTTGGTGTGGACTTGAATACCGCTTCTCCATCTCTTCTTTCTTATGTTTCTGGTCTCAATATATCTATTGCCAAAAACATTGTAACTTACAGAACCAAAATCAAAGGGTTTAAAAACAGAGAGGAACTTTTGGCTGTGCCAAAACTTGGACCAAAGGCATTCGAACAATGTGCCGGCTTTTTGCGTGTGGTCGGCGGGGAAAATATTTTGGATAACACTGCAGTGCATCCAGAAAGTTATGATGCAACCAAAAAACTTTTAAAACTTTTTAATATGACAGAAGATGATGTTAAAAATAACAATTTGTCACTTCTTCCAAAAATGATAGAGCAAAAAGGAGAAGAAAAAGTGGCAAAAGAATGCGGAATTGGTGTACCAACTTTGCAAGATATAACTTCCGAACTTCAAAAACCGGGGCGTGATATCCGTGAAAGTATGCCAAAGCCGGTTCTTCGAAGTGATGTTATCCACCTTGAAGACCTTCAAGAAGGTATGGTTTTTGACGGCGTTGTTCGAAATGTTGTTGATTTTGGTGCCTTTATTGATATTGGCGTGCATCAAGACGGACTTGTTCATATCTCGCAACTTTCTGACGCATATGTTAAACATCCATCCGAAGTTGTGAAGGTGGGTGATAAAGTCAAAGTCAAAGTTTTGAGTGTTGATATCAACAAAAAACGTATCTCTCTAACAATGAAAGGTTTGGAAGAAGGTGTAAAAGAAGATGAATAAATGCTCAAAATGCGGCACAACCGTCGAAGAAATTTTGGAAACGGGATTTGTTGGTTGCGAAAAATGCTACGACATTCCAGAAATCAAGGAAGCAGTGACAAAAATGTATAAAGGTAAAATACATAAAGGAGAATAAGGAGAAAATTTTAGGGGGAAGAATGTTAGGAGCAATAATTGGAGATATAGTAGGTTCAAAATATGAATTTCACAATATAAAGTCCAAAGATTTTGTCTTTTTTCAACAAGATATGTTTTTTACCGATGACACAATAATGACAATTGCAGTTTTTGATGCTCTAAATTCTTGTGAAGGTGATTATAAAAATTTAAAAAATATAACAATCCATAAACTTAGAGAATATGGAAAAAGATATCCTGGAAACGAAAAAATTGGATATGGCAAACTTTTTGAAGAATGGATTAATAGCGAAAATCCTAAACCTTATAATAGTTTTGGAAATGGAAGTGCAATGAGAATCAGTTCAGTTCCATATTTTGCAAAGAATTTGGAAGAGACAAAAGAATTATCTAAAATGGTTACCGAAGTGACGCATAATCATATTGAAGGTATCAAAGGAGCGGAGTCCACAGCGGTTGCTATTTTTATGGCAGAAAAGGGTGCTACAAAAAATGAGATAAAAAAAGAAATGAATAAATATTATGATTTAGATTTTAATTATGAAGATTTAAGAAGAAATTATTCTTATAAAGTTTCTTGCCAAAACACAGTTCCACAAGCCTTGTTTTGTTTTTTAATTTCAAATTCTTTTGAAGACGCAATAAGAACTGGTATATCAATAGGCGGAGACAGCGATACTTTATGTGCAATTATTGGTGGAGTTGCAGAAGCTTATTTTGGAATACCAAAAGAGTTCAAAGAAAAGGCAATAACTTATCTTGATGGTAATTTAAAAAATCAAGTTAATTTATTTCATAATTTACAAAGTAGGAGTTTAGATGTTTGAAGATTTCGGTAAAGTGGCAATATCTTCTAGAATAAGACTGGCGAGAAATTTTGCGGGGTTTAATTTTTTTACGAAACTCACGAATGTTGATGATGCAGAATTTATCTTAAAAAAATCTCAAACTGTTCTTGACGAATTTGGAGATTTTGATTTTATACGATTAAAAAATCTTTCTCTCAATGAATGTAATGCTTTGCTTGAGCGTCATATTATAAGTAAGGAGTTAATAGAAAACAAAGATATTTCAGCAGTGGCAATAAGTGCCGATGAGCACATTATTGTTATGGTGAATGAAGAAGACCATATAAGGGCACAATGTATATATGGTGGGCTTAATCTTTATCGTCCATATCGAGAATTAAAAAGTTTGGATGAAAAACTTTTGTCGGAAATTGAAATTGCATATAATGACCGCTTTGGTTTTATCACCGCAAGTCCGTCTAATTTAGGAACGGGTATGCGGGCATCTGTTATGCTTTTTCTTCCAGCGATTGAACGGCGTGGTGAGTTTGACATAATGAAAAAGGAAGTCTATTCCAAAGGGCTCACCATTCGCGGACTTTATGGCGAAGGAACAAATTCGAATGGGAGTTTTTATCAAATTTCCAATCAAAATTCACTCGGAAAAAGTGAAGAAGAAATCATCGATGAAGTTTTGGAAGAGATTTCTTCTGTTTGTGAAATGGAACTTTCGGCACGCGAAGATATTTTATCTACTGACCACTTGAAACTGAAAGATGAGATGTATAGGGCGTATGGAATTTTGTCTAATTGCATTTGTTTGAAAGAAGATGAGATGATAAAACTCCTTTCGCTCATAAAATTTGGCGGAGTTTTAGGCTTTTTCAACATCAAAGAAAAAGAGTTTGATAAACTTTTTACCGATGCTTCATCTGCAAATTTAAAAGAATTTTCAAATTATTTTGAAATAAAAAAGGAAGAAGTTGTTCGAGCAGAGTATATAAATAAAAAAGTTAAAGAATTGGTTGTAAAAGGAGATTAAGATGAACTATAATAACAATATTCAATTTTCTGACAGCATTGAAAAAGTTATCAAAAATGCCGGTAAAATTGCCCTTCGTTTTGGCAGTCAACTTGTCGGAACTGAGCATATTCTTTACGGCATCACAACAATAACGGATTCTATTGCTGCAAAACTTCTTCGTGATGAAGGGGTGACGGAAAGTGAAATTTTTGACCTTTTTGAACAATCGAATAGCGGTATGACGCTTTTTGGTAATGTTGAACTGACGCCTAGAACGAAGGAACTTTTCAAACAAGCACAGCAAATTGCACTTGAATTTAATCATTCTTTCATCGGAACGGAACATTTGCTTATGGCGATGATTCAAAACAAAAGTTCGTATGCCACAAGAATTTTAGTCAGCGCTTTCAATGTTGATATCGACAATTTGCGCGGAAAACTTTTGAGTAATATGCAATCAAACAGCAAGGCTACTGGTGGTATAGAAGATAACAAATCTCAAATTGGCAGTTCGTTGCCAGATAAGTTGTTGGAAATGGGTAGTGATATAACTTTAAAAGCAAAACAACACAAACTCGACCCAGTTATTGGGCGCGAAGAAGAAATCCAAAGAGTGATTGAAATTTTGTGTCGTAAAACAAAAAATAATCCTGTGCTTATCGGGGAAGCGGGAGTTGGTAAAACCGCCGTTGTTGAAGGGTTGGCGCAAGCAATCGTCAGCGGCGATGTGCCAGAAGAAATTAAGGATAAGGTTATTTACGCGCTCGAAATTGGCGGGCTTATGGCGGGCACAAAATATCGCGGGCAAATGGAAGAAAAACTTAAAGACTGCATTGAAACAATTATCAAAGCGGGGAATATTATCGTCTTTATTGATGAAATCCACACATTAGCACAAGCGGGGAGTGAAAAGGGAGAAACCAGCCCTTCGGATATGCTTAAACCATATCTTGCGCGTGGTGAACTTCAAACAATTGGCGCGACAACCACCGATGAATATCGAAAATTTATCGAAAAAGATAAGGCGCTTGAAAGAAGATTTCAGCCTGTTATGGTCAATCCACCAAGTGTGGAACAAACAATTGAAATTTTGAAAGGGCTTCGCGACACATATGAAGCTTTCCACAAAATTATCATAACGGATGAAGCAATCGAAGCGGCTGCGAGTCTTTCAGATAGGTATATTATGGACAGAAGTTTGCCGGACAAAGCGATTGACCTTATTGACGAGGCGTGTTCGCGTGCCAAAGTTAATTTCACATTAAAGCCACAAAAAGTGAGAGATTTGGAAGAACAAATAAAAATTATGTCGGCAAATCGTGACGATGCGTCGCTTCAAAGAAATTATGAAAAGGCGGCAAAACTTCAGTCTGAAATTGTGAAGTTGGAAGATGAGTTGAAAAAATACGACCAAAGCATTAAAAAGAAAAGTTCGATAAATCAAATTGGAGCGAATGAGATTGCAGAAGTCGTGGCAAAATGGACGGGTATTCCAGTCACCAAAATCACCGAAGGCGAGAAGGAAAAACTTGTGCATCTCGAAGAAATTCTTCATAAGCGCGTTGTTGGGCAAAATGAAGCGGTTGATGCAGTTTCAAAGGCTATTCGTCGTGCAAGAGTTGGTTTGCAAGACTCAAAACGCCCAATCGGTTCCTTCTTGTTTATGGGGCCGACCGGTGTTGGTAAAACCGAACTTTCCAAAGCAATTGCTGAAGCAATGTTCGATAATGAAAACAATTTGATTCGAATTGATATGAGTGAATTTATGGAAAGTCACACGGTTTCCAAACTTATTGGTTCGCCACCAGGATATGTCGGCTTTGACGAAGGTGGGCAACTCACCGAGCAAGTGCGCCGAAAACCGTATAGTGTTGTTTTATTCGACGAGATTGAAAAGGCACATCCGGAAGTTTTGAATGCACTCTTGCAAATTTTGGATGACGGCAGATTGACGGACAGCAAGGGTAGAACGGTAAGTTTTAAAAACACAATTATTATAATGACGAGCAATATTGGTGCGAGTGAAATTAAACAACACAAAAAACTTGGGTTTGGCGAAAAATCAGAAGATGTTTCCGAAAAAGAAATCTATATGGAAGCGCTTAAAAAACGATTTAAACCGGAACTTATTAACCGTATTGATGTTATTTGTATTTTCGAACCGCTCAAAAAAGCGGATTTAATCAAAATTGCTAACATTTTGCTTGACAATATTAACAAGCGCTTGCAAGCAAAAGGACTTGATTTGGAACTTAACGAAGATGTTGTTGAGTTTATCGTTGGAAAGGGGGCGAATTTGGAATATGGCGCAAGACCTTTGAGAAGATATATGGAACAAGAAATTGAGGACCGCATTGCCGAAAAACTTCTTTTGGGCGAGTTGGACGAGCGTGGAACGATTGTGTTGACTTTGCGCGATGGTGAGATAAATTTTTCAATGAAAAAATAAAAGTTTGGCAAAATGTTTGCGTGGTTTATGAAAATTTAGTATAATTATTTTGTAAGGAGAGAAGTATGAAAATTAATTTTGTTGAAAAAAATTTTAAGATTGCTGAAAGGTTTAAAAATGTTATAACGGAGAAATTGGAAAAACTTTCTAAATATTTTGATGACGAAATGCAGGTGACTGTCGCTTGCTCAAAGCAAAACAAAAACGAAAAACTTGAAGTGACAATTGTAAGCAAAGGATTTTTGTTCCGTTCGGAAGTTAGTGGAGAAAATATGTATAATAACATCGACAACGCTCTTCCAAAACTTGAAAAACAAATCATTCGTCATCACGGTAAAACTCGCGATATGAAAAAGCGCGTGATGAAGACCGACTTTGAATTTATTGAAGAGATGCCAGAAACAAAACTTCCTGATGTTTTCAAGAAAAAAGTTTTTGACCTTGAACCGATTTTATTGGATGATGCAAAAGATGCTATTGAAAGATTGGGACACACTTTCTTCATTTTCTTTAATGCTGAAACTGGGAAAATAAATGTTTTATATCGCAGAAATGATGGAAAGTATGGTTTAATTGAAGTGAATTACTAATATAGAAAAACTCTTTGCTTGATAGTGAAGAGTTTTTATTTTTTAAGTTTTACAACTTTATATTTGATACGAAGAAAAATTAAAAAGAAAAAAGTTTGTAATATGCAGAATTTTTTCATTTTTTTAAAAAAAAGCGAATTTTTGTTAATTTTTTTCTTTTTTTGAACAAACTAGGAATATGAAAAAACTTTTTCCTATCTTTTTTGCTTTAGTGTTTGTTTTGGTTGGTTGTAATGCCGACGGGATAAATTGCGCTTATATTTATAATAAAACGCAGGGGGAAAGTACAAACTATGCTATAAATGTTATACTTGACAATGATAGTCGCGTTGAAGAAAAATATGTCGATTTGCAAATTAAATGTTCAGACGCAGAGCAAACTATCAATTTTGGTGAAGAATTGCAGGGGAAAAGTGCATTATATTTTGAAAAAGCGGATGAGTGGTATAATTTAACGGTGCTCGTTGCCAATGCCGGCGGGGTTGCTGGATATGAAAAGTATGAGAAATATACCGACAAAGGCAATAAAAATTATCTTTTTACTTCTTCAAATAATACCACGCTATATTTTAGAGTGGTGGTTGGGAATCTAACCGAAAATGACGCTGGCACTGGGCAAATTTTAACATCCACCGAGGTTGTGTCAAACGAATTAAAAGTTGATGTGAAGAAAATGGAAAGTTGAAGCAAAAATTCAACTTTTTTATTTTTTTGCTGTTTTTTTCATATTTAACGACAAAATTATCGGTTTTTTATGTTTGTTTTGATTTTTATTCTCTCATTGTAGGATAAATTTATAAATTAAATTTGTAAATTGTTTAAAATGCTTTTATTTTTTTTAAAATTATTGTATCATATACTTATATCAAGTAATTGGAGAAGAATATGTTATCAATCAAAAATTTGTGTTTGAAATATACGCGCGAATATTATGCTCTTAAAGACGTTAGTTTGGAAGTCGCTGATGGTGAAACAGTGGCTCTCGTTGGTGAACTAAACAGCGGTAAGACAAGTTTATTGCGTGTTATTGCAAAGTTGGAAAATTTTGACAGCGGTGAAGTGTATATTAACAATATTCCACTCAAAAGAGTTGACTTTAAAACCGATGTGAGTTTGGGGTATGTTCCATATTATCCGGTGTTTTTGGAAAACAAAACGGTTTATGAGAATTTTAAATATATTTTAAACAAAAAAGGTGTCAAACCGGCAGAAGCAGAGAAGATGATAAACAATGCGATTATTGAATATTCACTTGAAAAAATTCGTGACACGAAGATTAAAAACATTCGCAAGGAAGATAAATATATCTTGTCGCTCATTCGTCTTTCTTTTCGTCCAATTGATTTGCTTTTGGTTGACAATATTTTTGATGAGATTAGTGATGTTTATGTCGAAGCAATTTTGAATATGATTAAAAAAATAAAATCGGCAGACACAACAGTGATTATCGCTTGCACGCGACCTGAACTTGCCGATAAAATTTGTAAAAGAAAGATATTTTTCGAGAACGGCACAATTGATGATTAAACAGCGCTTATGCTGTTTTTTTTACTTATAACTCTTCAAATTTGGTTCTTTCAATTTTTTTCTTGTTTTTTTCCTTGCTGTTTTGTGGGGAAATATTTTTTATTATGCCACTTAATTGCTCAGGGCTGAAATTGCCGTTCGTCAAAAGAAGCGGTAAAAGGTCTGTTAAATTTTTGTTATTGCCTAGAAGCGACATAAGAATGTTATATCTATTATCCTTTTTTTCGAGACTTGCCGGAGGTGTGGATTGTGTCAGCACCTTTCCGTCTTTCATCGATATATTTTCGGGATAGTATGAAAGTTCATTTTCGTTCATATATAATTTATATGCGAAGCGTTTCAAAAATTGTGTAAAATTTCACTTTTTCGACATATATTGAAAATAGGAGTGACTATGAAATTAAGTGATTATCTTGAAAACGAAAGGGTGGCCGATAAAGAAGTTATCGAAGAGCAGAACAAGAGAAATACGAGTGATGAGATAGGTAAATTTTATGATGAGATGAAGGATATGTCGGAAGGTGACCTTCTAAAAAGGTTGACAAAAGAGATTAGAGAACAAAAAATGCGCGGCGAATTCGACTATGAAAATTTACTTGCCACCTTGCGTAACTTTCAAGGAATGATTCCGGAAGAAAACTATCAAAAGATGTTAAGGATTTTAGATGAACTACAAAAAGATTGACCAAAGGCTCTTTCAACTTATATATTGTTTGGCGAATTCGCACAAAGTGGACTGTTTCGTCTATTACAATAACAAATTTGCTGTTTTGAGTGCTTTACATAGAATGAAAATTGAAATAAAAAATGAATATTTATTCATCAAGGCTTTCTTTTGTCGGGCGACCAAAGAGGAGATTTTGACTTTGTCAAAATTGGGTGAAGTGAAGTTTATTTCATCGCTGTCAGTTGCGTGTTGTCAAATGAATATCTCGCGCAATATTTTGAGGGTTAGCGATTTTGATTTTCTTGGTAAGGATGTTAATATTGCTTTTATTGACACGGGCATTAATCCGCATTGCGACTTTATGCTTGGAGAAAATAGGATTAAATTTTTCAAAGATTTTATCGAAAATAAAAAGTTGGCATATGACGACAATGGACACGGAACTTTTGTGTGTGGTGTTTGCTCTGGGAATGGATATATGTCGAAATTTAAATTTGCAGGCATCGCTCCAAAATCCAACATATTTTCTCTCAAAGCGTTAAACAAAAATGGCGAGGCGACAGCAAATAAAATTTTAGATGCAATGGAGTGGGTTTTCGATAATCATAAAAAGGAAGATATTCGAATTGTGTGTATGAGTTTCGGGAGTGAGCCGATTGGCTATGATGACCCGATTATGCAAGGTGCAAATGCACTTTGGCGAGATGGTGTTGTTGTGGTTGCGGCTGCCGGTAATAGTGGCCCGAAACGAAACACGATAAAGTCGCCGGGAATAAGCCCGGAAATTATCACAGTTGGTGGTTTTGATGATAATCGACTTGATGGCGAGACTTTCAATAAAGACTTTTTTGAAATGGCAAACTTTTCTTCACGCGGACCATCTTTTCGGCATTATAAACCTGATGTTGTCGCGCCGAGTGTGGACATAACTTCATGCGGTGTGAGTGAGTTTTATACCAAACTTAGTGGCACGAGTGTGGCAACGCCAATGATTGCAGGTTTTATCGCTTTGATGTTGGAACGATTCCCAAAACTGTCGCCAGTGGAAGTTAAAAGGCGGTTGCTGCGAAGTTGTTCGACGATTGGTTTTGATGCCAACAGCGAAGGATATGGTGTGCCAAATCTTGCGCGAATAATAAGATAAATTCGACAAAAAACTGCACTCAAAATGCAAGAAAAATTGAATTTGTTATAAAAATTAAAAAGTTATAAAATTCGGAAATTTTGCAAAAAATGGCGAAAAAAATCAGATTATCGCATAATTATAGGTGTTTTTTGTTAGAATTCTTACTTATTTTCGCTCATATTTCTTAATTATTTCAAATATTTTTGAATTTGCATCATTTTTTTCAATTTTTTTCATATTTTTAATATAATTTTCTTTATTTTTTAAAATTAACTGCAATTTTTCTTTAATTTTTTCATAATTAGAATTTTCTTCTTCCAGCATTTCGCAAAAACCTTTTTCTTCAAAATATTTAGCATTTTCAATTTGGTCACCGCGTGAACAGTTTTTTGAGAGTGGGATAAGAAGCATAGGTTTTTCCAGACACAAGAGTTCGTTGATGACGCCACTGCCGGCTCTCGACAAAACAATATCTGCGCTTGCATAATAATCTTCAATATTGGAAACAAAAGGTAAGGCGAGATATTTTTTGTGTTTTATGTTTTGAATATTTTTCTTGCCAGTTAAATGTACGACATTAAAAAATTTGGTTATGTCTTCAAGGTTATTTATCACCATATTGTTGAGAAATTTTGCGCCTAAACTTCCACCAAGGATAAGTAAAATTGGTTTATTATTCGAAAAGAGATTTAACTTTTTCCCATTCAAAATTTTTTCGCGAACCGGCTGCCCTGTGTGAATGCACTTTTTTTGATGAGATGTCCTTTCAAAAGTTGTGCACATACAATCGCAAAACCGAAGGCTAATTTTGTTTGCCAGTCCAAAACTTAAATCACTTTCGTGGCTCACGATTGGAATTTTTAGTTTGTGTGCGGATATGGCGACTGGAACAGACACAAAACCGCCTTTGGAAAAAACGATATTTGGTGCCACTTTTTTTAACTCTTTTTTGCAAACATTTATGGCTTTTAATAGTTTGAAGGGAATTAGTAAATTTTTTAACGTCAATTTTCTTTCCAGTTTGACGGTTGGTATTTCGTGATAGACAATAGTTTTAAAATTTTTCAAAATCTCTTTTTCCATTCCACTGCCGCCAAAGTAGTGAATTTCATAATTTTCAAGTTTTGGCAAAAGTGCGAGCGCGGGATAAATGTGCCCAGCAGTTCCGCCACCGGTTAAAACAATCTTTTTCATCATACTCCTATTTTTTGCAATATATATTTTTCTATGCTTTTTAAATGTTTTATGTTAGATGCGCGTTTGTATAAATATAAATTAAAATGAATAAATATAACTTTTTAAAAATTCACATTTTAAAAACCAAAAGAGAGTAGTTTTAAAAAAATAAACTTTTTTGATTTTTTTTATTTAACTTTTGAATTTATTTTTTGATTTTTGTTTTTTTGTGTTATAATTTATTAAAGATTTGAAATCTTATGTTTATTTTTGGAGTTTTTATGGCAGAGAAAAAATACGAATCAAAAGATATTGTCGTTTTGGATGGCTTGGAAGCAGTTAGACTTCGTCCGGGTATGTATATTGGCACAACGAGTTCACGCGGTTTTCATCATATTTTGTGGGAGATTGTTGATAATTCGATTGATGAAATTTCCAACGGCTATGGCGACACAATCAAAATTATTTTGAATAAAGACGGTAGTGCAACGGTGGAAGATAACGGGCGTGGCATTCCTGTGGATATGCATCCAACTCTCAAAAAAAGTGGTGTGGAAGTTGTATATACCACTCTTCACGCTGGCGGAAAATTTAATACTGACAATTATAAATTTTCTGGCGGTCTTCACGGTGTTGGTGCATCGGTTACAAATGCACTTTCCAAATGGTGCAAGGTCACCGTTAACAAAAATGGTAAAAAATATTTTATGGAATTTCATTCTTATGAAGATGAAAAAGGAAAGATGCACAGCGGTGTTCCAGTTGCACCACTTAAAGAAATTGGTGTAAGCACAACTTCTGGCACAAGCGTAACTTTCTTGCCTGACCCTAAAGTGTTTGGCGAGCAGAAATTTAATTTTGAAGTTATTTCCAAAAGAGCACGTGAACTTGCTTTTTTGAATAAGGGGCTTCGAATTGAAGTTTATGACCAAAATACCGGCGTCGATGAAAAATTCCACTATGAAGGCGGAATATCCGACTTCGTGTTATACCTTGTGGAAAACAAAAATTGCTTATTCAAAAATCCAATCTATTTTGCGGCAGAAAATAAGGTTTTGTCGCTGGAAGTTAGTTTCGTATACACCGATTCTTACACAGAAAACACCTTCTCTTTTGTGAATAATATTCCAACCACAGAAGGCGGAATGCACGAAACCGGGTTTAAGAGTGCTTTCACTAAGGTATTCAATGACTATGCCAGAGCAAACAACTTTTTGAAGGATAAAGAACCGAATTTTCTCGGCGAAGATTTTCGAGAAGGTATCAATGTTATCATCAATGTCAAGATGAATAATGTGCAGTTTGAAGGGCAGACAAAAACTAAACTTGGAAATATTGAAGCAAAAACCGAAGTTGAAAATTTGACTTTACAAGAACTTACCAAACTTTTGAGCGATAAGAAAAACTCGACTATTGCAGAAATAATTATTGATAAAGCAAAGCAGGCTGCTAAAGTTCGTATCGCTGCCAAGAAGGCAAAAGAATTGACACGTGCCAAAGCAAATGCCGAAAACTTCAATTTGGTTGGTAAACTTGCTGCGTCCACATCGCGTAATCGCGAAAAAAATGAATTATTTATCGTGGAAGGAGATTCGGCTGGTGGTTCGGCAAAACAAGGGCGTGACCGTTCTTTTCAAGCAATTTTGCCACTTCGCGGAAAACCGCTTAATGCCGAGAAAAAGCGGGTTGACCAAGTTTTAGCAAACGAAGAAATAAGAACAATAATTTCTGCACTAGACACCGGTTTTGGTGAAGACTTTGACTTGTCGAGTTTGAGATATAACAAAGTTATTATCCTTTCTGATGCTGACCAAGATGGCGCACATATTCGAGCGATTTTGTTAACTTTCTTTTTTAGATATATGCGTCCACTTATCACTGACGGACACGTTTTTATTGGTTTGCCGCCATTATATAAGGTATACAAGAAGGACTACGAAAAGTATGTTTACAGCGACGCGGAACTTGCCGATGCTGTTAGGAGTATTGGAAAAGGTTATATGATTCAGCGATATAAAGGTCTTGGTGAAATGAATCCTGAACAACTTTGGGAAACCACAATGGACCCTGCAAAACGCACCTTAATCCAAGTGACGATTGAAGATGCCGCCGAAGCCGAAAAACTTATTACAACACTTATGGGCGACGCGATTGAAGAGAGAAAGAAATATATCAGCGAATATGCTAACTTTGACAAAGAAGACACCTTTATGAAGGAATATAAAAATATTTAGGTTGAGTGTGTATGGACTTTTTTGACGACGAGAAAAATCAAGAAAACGAGAATAACAAACCTATCCCGGGACAGATGCGATATGACGAACTTCTTTTGCCAACTGAAGAACTGGAAGAAAAAGAAGAAAATGTTGTCCTTGATGGGCAGTTAGATTTATGGTCAATTAAGCCGCAAGAAGGAAAAAATAGCGAAAAAAGTGTAAAAAATGATGAAAAAATTGAAAAAAATGAACAAAATTTACAAAAAGATGAGATTGAATTGTCAAATACTATTGAAAAAATCCCAACTGACAACTTGGTAAATGAAGAAGTTATGGAAGAAAAATTTGAATATGTTAAAGATGAAATTGATGAAGTTGAAAGTGTGGAAGATGTTGATAATAACAATTTAGATTCCGAAGAGATAAATGATGAAAATTTAGATGCCGAAGATAAAGAGTTAGACGAAAAAATCATAGATAATGAAGAACCGGATGAGGAATTAGATTTTCAGAACGCTGAAGGAAACAGGGTTGAAGAGTATGGAATTAACACGAGCAGTAATAGTGAAAACTATGAACCTTATGACCATGATAATAACGACGAAAGTTTTGAAAGTGATGACAATTTTGAAGATGATAATGATTTTGAAGATAATGATTTTGAAAACGAAGATGAATCTGGTGGTTTAGAAAAATATAGATTACCAAAAATAAACAACAAAGTTTCTTTTAACAACGAAAGAGAATTTGATAACGAGAAAAAGGGAAAAAATATGGAAGAAAGAGAAGAAAGGGAAACGAAAATAGTAAGCGGATATTATGGTGACGGCGGAAGCGGTGTGATAATGAAAGAATTGAGCGAAGTGCTTCACGATTCGATGATTCCATACACAGAGCACGTCGTAATGGACAGAGCGTTACCGCGCGTGGAAGACGGTTTGAAACCGGTTCAAAGGAGAATTCTATATTCAATGATGGAACTCGGTTTAACGCCAGACAAGCCATATCGTAAATCGGCAAGAATTGTCGGTGATTGTATGGGTAAATACCATCCGCATGGCGACAGTTCAGTTTATGATGCAATGGTTAGACTTTCACAAGATTTCGTTTTACGTGCACCGCTGGTGGACGGTCACGGTAACTTTGGTTCGATCGACGGTGACTCTGCTGCTGCAATGAGATATACCGAAGCGAGAATGACACCACTTGCACTGGAAATTTTGCGCGACCTTGAAAAGAACACGGTTAAATGGAGTTTGAATTTTGATGATACTTTGAGAGAACCAGATGTCCTTCCAGGGCGTTTTCCTAACTTGCTCGTTAATGGCGCATCTGGAATTGCGGTTGGTGTGGCGACAAACATTCCACCGCACAACCTTGGCGAAGTTATCGATGGGGTGGTTGCATATATCAACAAACCAAGTATAACTCTCAAAGAAATGATGAAAATCATCAAGGGACCAGACTTTCCAACAGGTGGCGAACTCATCTTAGATGATGGAATAAAAAGCGCCTATGAAACAGGGAAGGGAAAAATAACCATCCGTGCCAAAGTTGGTGTGGAACAAAATGGCGACAAACAAAGTCTTGTTATAACTGAATTACCATACCAAGTCAACAAAGCACTTTTACTTCAAAAAATTGCTGAACTTAAAGAGAAAAATAGAGATAAACTTGCTGATATAAGCGAAATCCGTGATGAAAGTGACAGAAATGGTATGCGTGCGGTTATTCGTCTTAAAAAGGATGCCAACGCGAAAAAGATTTTAGGCATTCTCTATCAAAACACGAATATGCAAGTTTCATATGCTATCAATATGGTCGCAATCGCTGGCGGAAAACCAAAACTTATGGGGCTTATGGATATCATTTCTTATTACACTGCTTTTCAACGCGATGTGGTTGTGCGAAGAACGAAGTATGACCTTGACATTGCAAAAGATAGGGCACATATTGTGGAAGGACTTTTGGTGGCGATAAAGAATATTGATGCTGTCATCAAAATCATTAAAACTTCGGCAAATGTGACGGAAGCAAAACAAAGACTTCGCTCTAAATTTGCTCTATCAGAAAAACAAGCGCAAGCGATTTTAGATATGCGACTTGCTCGACTTGTTAATTTGGAAGTTACCAAACTTCAAGCGGAACTTAAGGACTTGAGAGAAAAGATAAAAAATTTTGAAGCGATTTTGTCATCCAAAAAACGACAACTTGAAGTGGTTAAGACGGAAATTTTGGAGATTAAGAAGAGATTTAACACACCGCGCCGTAGTTTTGAAAGTAAAAACAATGGCGAAATTGTTTTAGCAAAAATAGAAGAAGTGGAAGACACGAAAGATTATCTTCTTCTGCTATCTGCCGGCAAAACGGTTAAAAAAGTGAATATGACCAATTATGCCAAGACAACCAAAACGATTGCTGATGGATCCACACTCTTTGATGTTATCACGACTAAGCAAAAATATAAAGCAAACGACTCTGTTTTGATTGTTACAGAGAAGGGTAACTGTTTGAAGATAAATCTCACGCAAATTCCGGAATGTAAGTGGAAAGAAAAGGGTTTTACACTCAAACAATTGGATAAAAACGCCGATGTTATGGAAAGTCCGGTTGCCATTTTGCCATTCACTGCGGGAGAAATCATCTTAATGACGCAAAAAGGTGTGATTAAGCGTATGAGCGGGAAGGATGCGATTGTTTCAAAATCTTATTATCAAATTATGAAAGTCGCCGATGACGACAAAATCATTTCGTGCGAAGTGGATGAGAAAGGTAAGAACATTTTGATGTTCACGAAAAATGGCTATGCTGTCAACTTCGAAAAGAGTGAAGTCGCTGTGCAAGGGCGAATCTCTGGCGGGGTTAAGGGTGTCAATCTGGAAGACGACGACAGTGTTGTTTTTGCCGGACAAAATAGTTTCGATAGCGCTTTGATAATCACCGACGATTGCTTTGTTAAACGCATTAGTCTCTCGGATATTCCAATATCGGCGCGATACCGCAAGGGCGTGAGATATATTAATCTTGCGAAAAATAAAGTTATTTTTGTCGGCGGTAGAGAAAAGGCGGCAATCGACCTTGGACTTAAATTTAAAGTTGTGGAAGCAAGAAAAGTTAAATTGTCACCGCGACTTAATCCGGGAATACAAGAATTTAAGGGTAAAGCACTCGGTGCATACAATTTTGAAGACTAAATCATCTTTTTAACAACCTTTAAATTAAAACAACCTTCAACCGAAGGTTGTTTTTTGCTAGGCTTATTGGTGTATGTTTTGGATTTATCAAGATATTTAAATAACTTTTAGTGCGATTTTTAATCCAGAAAAATATTTAAAAAAATGATGAAAATTGTTTGGAAATTGAAAAAATAGGTACTATAATAGGTATATGAAAAAAATTCTATTATGTGTTTTGGCTTTTTTGCTTGTGTCAACTGCTTCAATAGGCGGTGTTTTGTTGGCGCAAAACAGTGCGGGGGGGGGAATCGACAACTCGGTTTCTGAAAGCGTGACCACAACGGCGGATGCGCCGACATATACGGACTATTATTGGACGGATGAAGGGAATTATGCTACCAGTTTTGCTGGCGGAAGTGGAACAGAAAGTGACCCCTATCTAATTTCCACAGCGGCGCAACTTGCTTATCTTGCTTACCGAGTGAATTTTAATAGTCAAACATATTCTGATACATATTTTAAGCAAACAGCAGACATTGACCTATCTGCGTATTATTGGGATGCGATAGGCAATTCTTCATCAATTTATTTTGCCGGACACTATGACGGCGGTGGGTATACTATATCCGGTCTTTTCACGCAAGCAGGCTCTTCCAGCACTTATAATTACCAAGGGCTTTTTGGTTATGTTTATGGAACATCTTCATCAAATCTCGCCACCATTTCTGATGTTGGAATTGTCGAATCAAACATCCAAGGGTATCGATTTGTTGGTGCAATTGCAGGACGGGTTCAATACACCACAATTTCTAACTGTTACAACACAGGAAGTGTGACTGGAAGATCTTATTATGTTGGTGGTGTTGTGGGGTATAATCGTTATGGATATGTATATAACTCATACAACACAGGTTCGGTGAGTGGATATTCTTATGTTGGCGGAGTTGTGGGATATAATTATGGCTTCACGTCATCTCCTTCATATGTATATAACTGTTACAACACAGGTTCAGTGACCAGTACTACTGCTGTTTCTACTTATTCTTCATATGTTGGCGGAGTTGTGGGATATAGTGATTATTGTTATTCATATGTATATAACTGTTACAACACAGGCAGTGTGACAGGAAGTTCATATGTCGGCGGGGTTGTGGGATATAGTTATTCCTACTCATCATCATATCGTTCATATGTATATAACTGTTACAACACAGGTTCAGTGAGCGGTTCTTATTATGTTGGCGGAGTTGTGGGAAATAATACTTATTCTTCATCTGTATATAACTCATACAACACAGGCAGTGTGACAGGGAGTGGTTCATATGTTGGCGGAGTTGTGGGATATAATAATAGTTATTCATCATATTATGCATATGTATATAACTGCTATAACACAGGTTCAGTGACTAGTAGTTCTTCTTATGTTGGCGGAGTTGTGGGGTATAATCGTTCTTCATATATCTATAACTCATACAACACAGGCAGTGTGACAGGAAGTGATGAATATGTTGGCGGAGTTGTGGGATTTAATTATTCTTCTTCATATGTATATAATTGCTATTTTGGCGGAAGTGCCAGCAATAGTTTAAGTGGAATTGGGTCTAATAGTGGCACAAGTTCAAATGTTTCATACTATACTACACTATCCACAGATGCAAAATCAACTTCTTGGTATTCAACATCTTCTTCCACTTGGAATTCTTCATATCCGTGGGATTTTAGCACAGTTTGGATAATTGTTAGCAGTGTTAACGATGGCTATCCAGTTTTTATTTGGCAGGTTACATATAATGACCAATATTATTATCGTACTTCAAGTGATGTGACATATGCAACATCTTCAAGAATTTATGGAGAAAACTTCACCACATTAACACTTTCCGACCTTTCTGGATATTACAATTCAAATGGTTGGAGTTTGGCGGGTTGGGCAACCAGTTCTTCAAGCACGAGCGCAACTTATTCAGCGGGTGCAGAAGTTTCAGATTACAATTCAAGCACCGATACTCTTTCGTTTTATGCAATTGCTTCGCGAACAATACAAATAACTTACAATGCCAACGCGGGAAGTGATACGGTTTCTAATCTGCCGAGTTCGCAAAGTGCGACGCAGAATTGGAATATGTATGGCGGAACAACGAGCACATATATAACCAATTATTCTCTTACAATTTCATCAACTCAACCGACACGGACAGGCTATACTTTTCAAGGCTGGGCGACAAGTTCGACTGGCACGGCAAGTTATGCAAGTGGTGCCACTGTGAGTTTCGCCTACAACAGTTCGGCAAGTGTCACGCTCTATGCCGTTTGGATACAAAATACGGCGTATTATTATCGCGATTCGAGCGGGAATTTAACTTCAACCACGCAAGAAAGAACCTATGGTTCAAGTTTCACAACATTATCATCTGTCAGTGGAATATATTCATCAAATGGTTGGAGTTTAATTGGTTGGTCGACAAGTGATTCAAGCACAAGCATAACTTCGAACTATTATTCAACAAACACATCAGTTTCGGCGTATAACAGTAGCACTTCACAAGTTGTGTTATATGCGATTGCTTCGCGAACAATACAAATAACTTACAATGCCAACGCAGGAAGTGACGCGGTTTCTGGTATGCCAAACACAACTTCGACCACACAGTATTGGAATATGTATGGCACTTCAAGTTCATATTATAGCACATATTCAC
>CAZFRA010000010.1:0-32711 GCA_964521165.1 uncultured Lachnospiraceae bacterium | reverse complement strand
TATTGACGCACTTATGAAGCTGGAATTGCCTGCTGGTGTTGAGATTAAAATCAGTCTATAAGGAGGTAAAGAGAAGTGAGTAAAGCAATAATCGGAAAGAAAATTGGTATGACACAAGTCTTTGCCGAAGACGGAAGAGTTATTCCTGTGACTGTTGTTGAAGCGGGACCTATGGTTGTTGTTCAAAAGAAAACAGTTGAGACTGATGGATACAACACTTATGTTGTGGCATTCGGCAAAAAAACAAAAAATGTCACAAAGCCAGTGAAAGGCGTTTATGACAAAGCAAAAGTTGAACCTATGAAGGTTATGAAAGAATTCGACCTTGACGGTGAATATGAAATTGGAAGCGAAATCAAAGCAAACATCTTTTCAGAAAATGATAAAGTTGATGTTTCTGGATTGACAAAGGGGCACGGATTTTCTGGTGTTATCAAAAGATGGAATGCGCACAGACTTAAAATGACTCACGGTACGGGTCCTGTTCATAGAGAAGTTGGTTCGCTTGGTGCAAACTCATCTCCATCGCGTGTGTTTAAAAATAAACATATGCCAGGTCAATATGGCAACGAAAAAGTTACCATTCAAAATTTGGAAATTGTTAAAGTCGATGCTGACAGAAACTTGCTTTTAATTAAAGGTAATGTTCCAGGGGCAAAGGGAGCAATCCTGACAATTAAAGAAACTGTCAAAAGGGCGAAATAAGGAGCAAAGAAATGGCAAAAGTTAAAGTATATAACATAAATGCCGAAGAAGTTGGAACAAAAACCTTGAAAGACGACATCTTCGGAGTTGAGTATAACGAACCGCTTATTCATGAAGTTATTGTGGCTTACAATGCCAACCAAAGACAAGGTACGAAGAGCACATTAACAAGAAGTGAAGTTCGCGGACACGCTGCAAAACCTTGGCGTCAAAAAGGAACTGGTCGTGCAAGACACGGTTCAACAAAGGGTCCACAATGGACGGGCGGTGGAGTCGTTTTTGCTCCAAAGCCAAGAGATTTCTCTAAAAAGGTTAATAAAGTGGCAAAAAGAGTTGCTCTTTTGAGTGCACTTAGCGAGAAACTTAGAGAAAAGAAAGTTACAGTTCTTGACAAATTCGACATTTCATCCGCAAAAACAAAAGATGCTCAAAAATTCTTGGATGCGTTCAAGTTTGACGGAAAAGTTGTTGTTGTTAGTGCTGATAACACCGAAAAGGAAATTAGAGCAGTTAAAAACATCAAAAATCTTCAACTTACTAATGCATCGCTTTTGAATGTTTATGATGTTGTGGCAAACAAAAATGTCGTTTTAACTGAATCTGCAATTAAATATTTAGAGGAGGCTAACGCATAATGGACGCAAACGATATTATCGTAAGACCACTACTTACGGAGAAAAGTTATAGTGGAATTCAAAACAAAACCTACACTTTCATCGTTAACAAAAATGCAAACAAAGTCCAAATTGCCAAAGCAGTTGAAGAAAAATTTAAAGTGGAAGTGGCAAGAGTAAATACTATTCTTGTTAAAGGAAGTAAAAAAACGCAAAACACAAAACAAGGAAGAACGGTAGGAAGAACGAGTGACTATAAAAAAGCAATCGTTACTTTAACAGAAAAATCAAAACCTATTGCCTTCTTTGAAAGTTTATCTTAATAGGAGGGGGAAATGGCTATAATTAAGAGTAATCCGACTTCGGCTGGTAGAAGATTTTACACAAAACTATCCAACGAAGAAATAACGAAAAAAGAACCTGAAAAATCTCTCCTTGCTGTTAAGAAAAAACACGCTGGAAAGAATGCACAGGGTAAAATTACAGTTCGTCACAAGGGTGGCGGAAACAGACAAAAATATCGTATTATCGACTTTAAGAGAAATAAAGACGGAATTCCTGCAAAGGTTGTTGGAATTGAATACGACCCAAACAGAACGGCATACATCGCACTCCTTTCTTATAAGGATGGGGAAAAGAGATATATTATCGCACCGAACGGACTTAAAGTTGGCGATATTTTGATGAGTGGTTCAAATGTGGAAATCAGAGTTGGAAATAACCTTCCACTTTCAGACATTCCAGTTGGTTCACTTATCCACAACATTGAACTTGAACCAAAGAAGGGTGGACAACTTGCTCGCTCTGCTGGTGCTGAAGTTCAACTTATGGCAAAAGAAGGTAAATATGCCACACTTCGTCTTCCAAGTGGCGAAATGAGAAAGGTTCTTCTTGCTTGCCGTGCCACAATTGGAACGGTTGGTAATTTGGATCACGAACTTGTTTCTCTTGGAAAGGCTGGAAGAAAAAGACATATGGGTGTTCGTCCATCCGTTCGTGGTGTTGCGATGAACCCTAACGACCACCCACACGGCGGTGGTGAAGGTAAGAGCCCTGTTGGTATGGCAACGCCTGTGACACCTTGGGGTAAACCTGCACTCGGATACAAGACGAGAAAGAAAAACAAACAATCTAACCGTTTAATGGTTAAGAGAATAAATTAAGGAGCGAGAATATGAAGAAAGAAGTTAAACAGCCTTATGTTAGTCCAAGTCTTATGAAAAAAGTGCTTGAAATGACTGAAAGTGGCGTTAAAAAACCTATCAAAACTTGGTCAAGAAGTTCAACTATCTATCCAGAATTTGTTGGTTTTACTTTCGCTGTTCACAATGGCAAGAAACATATTCCAGTATACTGCACAGCAGATATGGTTGGTCATAAACTTGGTGAATTCTCTTTAACTAGAACTTTCAAAGGACACGCAGGTCAAAAGAAAACTGCGGGTAAGAGATAAGAGAGGTGAAAAATGGCTACAAGAATTAGACAAAAAGCAGAAAAAAGAGCGGCAAATAAAGACAATCGTCCTTATGCTGTTGCCAAAGATGTCCGTATGAGCTCTTCAAAGGTTAGAATTGTTTTGGACAACATAAGGGGAAAGAAGGTTAGCGATGCAGTTGCAATCTTGTCATATATGCCACACAAGGGTGCTTATGAAAGTTTGAAAGTGCTTAAAAGTGCTATCGCAAATGCCGAAAACAACAAAGGACTTTCCAGTGACAATTTGTTCGTTGCCGAATGTTACTCAACTCCAGGACCTATGATGAAAAGAGTTAATTTTAGAGGTAGGGGAAGAGTTGACCACATTATCAAAAGAAGTTGTCACATCACAATCATTCTAGACGAAATGAAGGAGGCAAAATAATGGGACAAAAAGTTAATCCTATTGGACTCAGACTTGGTATCAATAAAGATTGGCAGTCAACTTGGTATGCAAACAAGAAAGATTTTGCCACCAATTTAAAAGAAGACCACGATATTCGTGAATACTTCAAGAAAAAACATTCCGCATCTGGCGTTTCCAAAGTGGAAATTGAAAGAACGGAAGGTAAACTTACAATCAATATCCACACCGGCAAACCGGGAATGATTATCGGAAGCAAGGGTGTTGGAATTGAACAAATCAAAAAGGACCTTGGAAAAATCGTTCGTCCTGTCAAAAATCTTTCACTCAATGTGAAAGAAATTAAAAAACCTGACCTTGATGCTCAACTCGTTGCTGACAGCATTGCTCAACAACTTGAAAAGCGTGTTCAATGGCGTCGTGCTTTGAAACAGGCTCTTCAAAGAGTGATGAAGGCAGGAGCAAAAGGTTGCAAAGTGCAAGTAAGCGGTGTTATCGACGGTGCCAGCACAATTGCTCGAACAGAAAAATATATGGAAGGTTCTCTTCCACTCCACACTCTTCGTGCAGACATTGACTACGCCGTTTCGGCTGCTTACACAGACTATGGCAAACTTGGCGTTAAGTGCTGGATTTTCAAGGGTGAAATTTTGCCAAGCAAAGCCGAGAAAGGAGGGCAAGAATAATGTTAATGCCTAAGAGAGTTAAAAGAAGAAAGGTTATGCGTGGCAGAATGAAAGGTAAGGCAACAAGAGGTAACACTTTAGCTTTTGGTTCTTACGGAATTGTTGCCACAGAACCTTGCTGGATAAAATCCAACCAAATCGAAGCGGCTCGTATCGCGCTCACCCGTTACATTAAACGTGGTGGTAAGGTTTGGATTAAGATTTTCCCTGACAAACCTGTAACAAAGAAACCTGCTGAAACGCGTATGGGTTCAGGTAAAGGTAATCCAGAATTTTGGGTTGCTGTTGTTAAACCGGGTCGAGTTCTTTTTGAACTTGAAGGTGTGAGTGAAGAAATTGCTCGTGAAGCACTTCGCCTTGCGGGACATAAACTTCCTTGCAAAGTTAAGTTCATAAAGAAAGAAACGAAAACTATTGAAGGTGGTGAGAAGAATGAAGAATGAAGAAATTAAAACCCTTTCTCTTGACCAGTTAAACGCAAGACTTAAAGAATTGAAAGATGAACTCTTTAATCTTCGTTTTTCACACGCAACAAGAAATCTTGCAAATCCACTTGCAATCAGAAATGTGAGAAAGGAAATCGCAAGAGTACAAACAGCAATAAGAGAAAAAGAAATTGGAGGGAACAATGGAAGAAAATAGAAAACCAAGATACACACGACAAGGTGTTGTTGTCAGTGCAAGTATGGACAAAACCGTCGTTGTTAATGTTCCTTATTTAGTTAAAAACAAACAATTCGGAAAAGTCGTAAAGAAATCTAAAAAATTCAAAGCGCACGATGAAAATAACGAATGTGGTGTTGGCGATACCGTTATTATTATGGAAACTCGTCCACTCTCAAAAGAAAAATACCACAGAGTTATTAAAATCGTTAAGAAAGCAGATTAAGGAGGAGAGATATGATACAACCTCAAACAAGGCTTAAAGTTGCCGACAACACAGGCGCTAAGGAAATTATGTGCATTCGCGTTTTGGGTGGTTCTTTTAGAAGAAGTGGTAACATCGGTGATGTTATCGTGGCTTCTGTTAAAAAGGCTATTCCAGGCGGTAATGTAAAGAAGGGTGATGTTGTCAAGGCGGTTATTGTTAGAACAACAAAGGGCTTGAACAGAAATGACGGCTCTCACGTTCGTTTTGACGACAACGCTGCAGTTATCATTGATAACCAAAAACAACCAAAGGGCACTCGTGTGTTTGGACCTATCGCAAGAGAACTTCGTGATAAGGGCTATATGAGAATTATTTCTCTCGCTTCGGAAGTTATTTAAAAGGAGAACCGAAAATGAAAATGACAGTTAAAAAAGGCGATAATGTTGTTGTTATTGCGGGCAAAGAAAAAGGAAAAACTGGCAAAGTGTTGGAAGTTTTCCCTAAAGATAACAAAGTTTTGATTGATGGCGTTAACATTGTTTCGAAGCACAAGAAAGCAAGAACCCAACAAGAACAAAGCGCTATCGTTAAAAAACCTGCACCTATTAACGCTTCAAATGTGATGGTTGTTTGCTCGGTTTGTGGCAAGGCAACAAGAGTTTCTCACAAAGAAATCGATGAGAAAAAAGTGAGAGTATGCAAAAAATGCTCTGCTTCTCTTGATAAAGAATTTGTTAAACAAACAAAGAAAGAAGCAAAGAAAAATGTGAGTGCTGACAAGAAAGAAACAGTAAAAAAGACAACAAAAAGCGCTCCAAAACAAGAAGTTGTGAACGAAAAAGCAGTTGAAAATAAAACGACCGAGAAAAAGGTAACAGAAAAGAAAACTGCTGAAAAAACGGCGACAACAAAGTCGACAAAGTCCACAGCAACAAAAACAACAACAGCTGAATCAAAAACAGCAAAAACACAAAAGTCGAACACTAAAAAAACTTCAAATGAAGGTTAAGGTGGTGAATGATGAAAGAACAAAATCAAACTTTAAAACGCTATAAAGAAGAAATTGTGCCATCTCTTATGAAGGAATTTGGATATAAAAACGTCAACGAAGCTCCAAAACTTGTTAAAATTGTTTTGAATATGGGGCTTGGCGATGTTAAAGACAATTCAAAAAGTTTTAACACCGCAGTTGAAGAACTTACTTTAATCGCCGGGCAAAAACCAGTTGCCACAAAGGCGAAGAAGGCGATATCTAACTTCAAAGTGCGTCAAGGAATGAAAATTGGTGCAAAAGTAACTCTTCGCGGAACAAGAATGTATGAATTCTTTGACAGACTCACCGCTATTGCTCTTCCAAGAGTGCGAGATTTCCGTGGAATAAGTGATAAATCTTTCGATGGTCGTGGAAATTATTCAATGGGCATCAAAGAACAACTTGTTTTCCCTGAAATTTCTTACGATAAGGTGGAGAAGATAAGAGGCCTTGACATTTCATTCATTACAACTGCAAAAACTGATGCAGAAGCAAAAGCACTTTTAAAGGCATTAGGTTTGCCTTTTGCTAGATAGGAGGAAGTATGGCAAAGAAATCATTGATTGCAAAGCAACAAAAAACACAAAAATACAAAACAAGAGAATACACGCGTTGCTCAATTTGCGGAAGACCTCACTCTGTTTTAAGAAAATACGGTATTTGCAGAATTTGTTTTAGAGAAATGGCTAATCGCGGGGAAATTCCTGGCGTGAAAAAGTCAAGTTGGTAAGGAGGGAATTATGTTAACAACAGACCCAATCGCAGATATGTTGACCAGAATTCGCAATGCTATCGCAGCAAAGCATAAAACTGTGACAGTTCCTGCATCAAAAGAAAAAGTTTCTATCGCAAAAATTCTTTTTGACGAAGGATATATCGTAAGTTACGACTTGGTTGACAACGGCAAATTTAAAGATATTGCTATCACGATTAAATACGATGAAGAAGGTCAAAGCGTAATTCAAGGACTCAAAAGAATTTCCAAACCAGGTCTTCGCATCTATTCGAATAAAGAAAATCTTCCAAAGGTTATAAGCGGTCTTGGCATTGCTATTATTTCAACAAACAAAGGTATTGTGACTGACAAAGTTGCTCGCTCTTTGAATGTTGGTGGCGAAGTGCTCGCTTATGTTTGGTAAGGAGGCAAGTATGTCAAGAATTGGAAATAAACCTGTGAAACTTGAAGGAACAACCTTCGAAAGAAAGGATAACATCATCACAATTTCTGGAAGTAAAGGTTCTTTAAGTCAAGAAATCGACAAAGGAATCAAAACGGAAGTTAAAGATGGTGAAGTTTACTTCACATATGACAAACCAGAACTCAACGCAAAACAAGGTCTTGCAAGAGCGCTTGTCAACAATATGATTATTGGTGTGACAAAGGGTTGGAGCAAGAAACTTATAGTTGCTGGCGTTGGTTACAAAGCACAAGTTTCTGGCAAAAAACTTATTTTAAACCTTGGATACTCTCATTCCATTGAAATGGAAATCCCTGATGATATTCAAGTGACTTGTCCAGTAGTTACCGAAATTTTGGTTAGTGGAACGGACAGGCAAAAAGTTGGTCAATTTTGTGCCAACGTTATGAAAAAAAGACCTTATGAACCATACCACGGTTATGGCATCCACGTTGACGGTGCTCGCCTTGTTAGAAAGGTTGGAAAGACTGCTGGTAAAGGTAAGAAGTAGGAGGAAGAGAGATGATTACTGTTAATGATAAAAATAAAAACAGAATTGTTCGTCACAAGAGAGTGAGAAAAAATCTTTCTGGAACAAGTAAACGTCCAAGACTTTGCGTTTACAGAAGTTTGACAAATATCTATGCTCAAATTATTGATGACGAAAAAGGTGTAACACTCGTTTCTGCTTCCACTCTCGATAAGGAAATCGCAAATCAAATCAAAGGCAAAACCAAAACCGAACAAGCAAAACTTGTTGGCGAAACTGTTGGTAAAAGAGCAATTGCAAAGAAAATTAAGACTGTTGTTTTCGACAGGGGTGGCTATCTTTACACAGGTCGCGTACAAGCAGTTGCTGACGGCGCAAGAAGTGCCGGTTTGAAGTTTTAGGAGGAAGTGATGGCTGAAGAAATTAAGAAAAATAAACAAGACAGACCACAAAAACCACGCAGAGAAAAACCTGTGAAGGTGGATGATGGTTTCGATAAAAGACTTGTTTCTGTTAGAAGAGTTAGCAAAACCGTTAAAGGTGGTCGAACAATGCACTTCTCCGCTCTTGTTGTTGTTGGCGACGGCAAAGGCAATGTTGGAATGGGTATTGGCAAGGCAGCAGAAGTTCCAAACGCAATTGATAAAGCAACTGTTGTGGCAAAGAAGAATATGAAAAAGATTTCTCTTGCTGAAAACACAATTCCACACGAAACAGTTGGAAAATTCTCTTCCACACGCGTTTTGATGTTTCCGGCAGAAGAAGGTCACGGAGTTATTGCTGGTGGTGCTGCTCGTGCAGTTTTGGAAGTTGCTGGTGTTAAAGATATTGTGACCAAAATTCACGGCTCAACAAACAGAATAAACGTTGTTAAAGCAACAATAAATGGTCTTTCTGGACTTAAAACGAGAGAAGAAATTGCTTTTCGTCGTGGCAAGAAGCCAGAAGAAATTTAATCGGAGGTGAAAAAATGAGTAAACAAAAAACATTGAAAGTCACCTATGTGAGAAGTGCCATTGGTTACAAAAAAAATCAAATAAAAATCTTGGAAGCACTTGGTTTTAAGAAACTGCATCAAACAAGAATTTTACCTGATAATCCTTCCATTCGCGGAAGTTTGTATCATGTAAGACACCTTGTTGAAGTTGTGGAAGAATAAGGAGTTATGTTATGGAAATAGAAAATCTTAAACCTAGTCAAGGTGCCGTGACAAAAAAGGTTAGAGTTGGTCGCGGAATCGGCTCTGGCATCGGAAAGACAAGCGGAAAGGGTCACAAAGGACAAAATGCAAGAAGTGGCGGTGGAGTTAAAGCAGGTTTTGAAGGTGGAAACATTCCAATGATAAGAAAGTTGCCAATTCGCGGTTTTAACAACTATAATTTCCGCAAAAATTATTCCACAGTGAATGTTGGTGACCTTGAAATTTTTGAACCAAACACCGTTATCACAGAAGAACTTTTATATGAAACACGCGTTGTTGGCAAACGTATGCCTTATGGACTTAAAGTGCTTGGAGATGGTGAAATAACAAAACCTTTAATTATCAAAGCAAAAAAGGCAACAAAATCTGCCATCGCGAAAATTGAAAAAGCAGGTGGAAAAATCGATATAGAGGAGTAATTTATGTTTAAAACTCTTTTTAATGCTTTTAAAGTTAAAGATTTAAGAAAAAAATTGTTGATTGTGCTTGGGCTTATCTTGCTTTACAGAGTGGGCTGTGCCATTGTTTGTCCGGGTTTCGACTTTCGTGAAGAAATCGCTGACAGCACGACCGGAACAACATTTTTCTCTCTTATGAATATGTTATCTGGTAATGCGTTGTCGAATGGCTCAATTTTGGCGTTAGGTGTTTCACCGTATATCACTGCTTCAATTGTTATTCAACTTTTGACAGTGGCAATTCCTGCACTTGAAAGATTGGCAAAACAAGGGGAAGATGGCAAGAAGAAAATTCAATTTTTCACAAGAATAACTGCTCTTGTCTTGGCTCTCGCGCAAGCAATTGGTATCGTTGTTTCCTATTCAAGCGCTATCAACACTGACCTTCTTCAAATACCAGAATGGCTGGCGGGATGTGGAATCGTGTTGATATTGACAGCGGGCGCTATGTTTACAGTTTGGATTGGTGAAAAAATCACTCAACTTAATGTTGTTGGAAGTGGAATGAGTTTGCTTATCTTTGTTGGTATTATTGCATCTTCTGCTTCAGGAATTTCCACAGCAATCCAAGGTGTTGGGGCAAATCTCGACAATCTTTGGACGATAATTATCTACGTTGTCGCTCTCATTCTCATCTTTGGCTTTATTGTTTTTATAGATTCAAGTGAAAGAAGAATTCCAGTAAGTTATGCAAAACAGGTTAAGGGCAGAAAAATGTATGGTGGGCAAGATACTTACATTCCTATTAAAGTGAACAGTTCGGGTGTTATGCCAATTATCTTTGCCACTTCGCTTATCACTTTGCCACAACTCATCATCAGTATGTTCTGGCCAGAATCCGAGGCAATGACTTGGTATCAAACCTGGCTTGGCACGAGTTCGTGGATATACATTGTGGTTTTAGCGCTATTAATTTTTGCTTTTGCATTCTTCTATTCAATGATTACATTCGACACAAACGATATTTCACGGCGATTGCAACAGCAAGGTGGATTTATCAAGGGAATAAGACCGGGGCGAGAAACTTCGGAATATCTCAAAAAGATTTCCCGACGCATTACGCTTTTCGGAGCATTCTTCTTGGCGATAATCGCTCTTATTCCAAGTTTGGCGTTTAAAGTTATTTCTGACAATATGATAATGACCACACTTGTGAATGCATTTAGTACAACCGGACTTATGATTATGGTTTCGGTGGCACTTGAATTTGATAAAAATCTTGAAGCGCAAATGTATATGAGAAATTATAAAGGCTTTTTAGACTAAAAAAGGGGTGTTTATGAAAATTATATTACTTGGAGCACCATTTTCTGGAAAAGGAACTCTTGCAAGGAATATTATGAAGGATTTTGATGTTGTTCAAATTTCCACAGGAGACCTTTTCCGTGAAAATATTAAAAATGGCACAGAAGTTGGTAAACTTGCCAAGTCCTATATGGATAAAGGAGAACTTGTGCCAGATGAAGTAACAATCAAAATGCTTGCTGAGAGAATTCAAAAAGATGACTGCAAAAATGGCTTTATTTTGGACGGATTCCCAAGAAGTATTGCTCAGGCAGAAGCACTTAAAAAAATTACTGATATTGATGCAGTCATAGAATTGGACGTTCCGCTTGACGAAATCAAGCGTCGTTGCGTTGGTCGAAGAATATGTTCTAAATGTGGTGAAATTTATAACACTTCGACTTACGATAAAAACATATGTCAAAAATGTGGTTCACCATTGTTCCAAAGAGATGACGATAATTTGGAAACAATAACACTTCGTCTGGAAGTTTATGAAAAAACAACTGCACCACTCATAAACTTCTACGCTGACAAGTTGTTTGTTGCCAAAGGCTCCGAAAAAGGACCTGAGGAAACTTACAAACCTGTGAAAAACTTTTTGAAGGGGTTGAAGTAATGCTTCAAAAAACCCCAGCTGAAATTGTCCTTATCAAAAAGGCTTGTGAGATTGTTCGCGATGCGCTAATTTTAGCAAAATCGATGATAAAACCGGGAATTTCAACTTTTGATATTGACAAATCTATAGAAAAGTTTATAATAGATAGTGGTGGTTCCGCTCCTTGCATTGGCTATATGGATTATCCTTGTGCTTCGTGTATCTCGGTTAATGATATGGTTGTGCACGGCATACCGGACAAAAATATCATTTTGAAGGAAGGCGATATTGTCAGTGTCGACATTGTTGCATCTTACAAAGGGTATTGCGGTGATGCCACAAGAACTTTTTGTGTTGGGAAAGTGGATAAAGAGAAGGGAAAACTCGTTCGCGTCACCAAAGAGTGCTTTTTCAAAGGTATTGAAAATGTTAGAATTGGCGACAGAATTGGAAAAATCTCTTCCGCAGTTCAACACCATGCTGAAAGTAACGGATTTTCGGTTGTTCGCGAACTCACAGGGCACGGTATCGGCAAAAAAATGCACGAACCGCCAGAAGTTCTTAATTATGGAAAGGAAACTGACGGCGCGGTTATCAAAGAAAATATGACAATTGCCATTGAACCAATGATTAACGCTGGGAGAAAAGAAATTTATCTTGAACCTGACGGCTGGGGCGTTAAAACACGCGATGGCAAACCATCGGCACACTATGAAAACACCGTCCTTTTCACTGCAAATGGAGTGGAAGTCTTGACCTTGGAGGAAGATGATGAGTATTATTCGAAATATCGTCCAAAAGGGTGATGTGGTAATTGCCACTGCTGGAAAAGAGAAAAACAATATGTTTGTCGTTATTGAAACTGACGGAAAATTTTGTTATCTCGTTGACGGCAAGAGACTCAAAACAACAAAACCGAAAAAGAAAAGTCTTAAACATGTCCAAAGGGCGTCAAAAACACCTTTTCCAATTGAAAAGATTGTTGGACAAGAAAAAGACAATGCGGGGATTCGAAATTTTTTAAAGGAGAGAAGTAAGTATGTCGAAACAAGATGTCATTGAATTTGAAGGAGTGGTAACTGAAGTTTTACCAAGTATGACTTTTAAGGTTACGCTTTCTAATGGACATATAATAACAGCTTACATTTCAGGCAAATTAAGACAAAACTTTATCCGTATCATCGAAGGTGATAAAGTAAAAATTGAGATGAGTCCGTATGACCTTTCAAAAGGTCGCATAACTTGGCGAGAAAAAGGTTAAAAAGGAGAAAGAAATGAAAGTCAGAGCATCGGTTAAACCAATGTGTGATAAATGCAAAGTTATCAAAAGAGATGGAAAAGTTATGGTTATTTGCTCAAAAAGCAAAAAGCATAAACAAACACAAGGTTAAAAAGGAGATTATGAAAAATGGCAAGAATTGCTGGTGTTGACCTTCCAAACGATAAAAGATTGGAATATGGCTTAACTTATATTTACGGTATTGGTCCAAAAACTTCTCGTGAAATCTGCGAAAAAACTGGAATTTCAATGGATATTCGCGTTAAAGATTTGACGGAAGACCAGGTTGCTAAACTACGTTCCTACATCGAAAATCAACTTATCGTTGAAGGTGAACTTAAATCAAGAGTTAGTATGAATATCAAAAAACTTAACGAAATCGGTTGTTATCGTGGTATTCGTCACAGAAAAGGATTACCTGTTCGCGGACAAAACACAAAAAATAATGCAAGAACAAGAAAGGGTCCGAAGAAAATTATTAGTGGTAGTTCCAAGAAAGGTAAAAAGTAGGAGATAGGATATGGCAAATACAAGTAAGAAAACCAAAACAAGAAAAAGAGTTAATCAGAAGATTGAAAAAGGACAAGTTCACATTACAACCTCTTTCAATAACACGATTGTTTCATTCACTGATATCGCAGGGAATGTTATTTCTCAATGCTCTTCTGGTCGACTTGGACTTAAAGGTTCAAAGAAAAGCACACCTTTCGCAGCACAAACTTGTGTTGAAAGGGCTGCTGAAATCGCTCTCAATATGGGAATGAAGAGTGTGGAAGTTTATGTTAAAGGACCAGGAACTGGCAGAGAAAGTGCTATCCGTGCACTTGGAACTCTCGGTTTCACTGTTACACTCATTAAGGATGTTTCTCCAATCGCTCATAACGGTTGCAGACCTCCAAAGAGAAGAAGAGTTTAAAAGGAGGAAAGGACAATGGCAAGAAAAATCGAACCAGACTGCCGTCAATGCAGAAGAGAAGGTCGCAAACTCTTCCTTAAAGGCGAAAGATGTACAAGCAAAAAATGTGCAATGGAAAGAAGACCAGTTATTCCTGGACAACACGGTGCGTCCAGAAAAAGAGTTACTGAATATGGTATTCAACTCCGTGAAAAGCAAAAAGTTAAAAGAATGTATGGCATTTTAGAGAAACAATTTAGGAAATATTACGAAGAAGCAGCGCGTCAAAAAGGCAAAACTGGTGAAAATATGCTTTCCTTAATTGAAAGAAGACTCGACAATGTTGTATACAGAATGGGCATCGGCGCTTCAAGAGCAGAATGTCGACAAATTGTAAATCATGGTCAAATCACTGTTAACGGCAAAACTGTGAACATCGCTTCTTATATCGTTAAAGTTGGCGATACAATTGCGGTTAAAGAAAATAAACGCGAACTTGAAATGTTTAAACAACTTAAGGGTATGAAGATTGTGATGCCAAAATGGTTGGAATTTAACACAGAAACTTTGACAGGAAAAATTTTGGCGGTCCCTGCAAGAGAAGATGTTGACAGCGACATAAAAGAACAACTTATTGTCGAATTCTATTCTAGATAATTTGAGGAGGATATTTATTATGATGGAAATGGAAAAACCAAGAATCACTTGCGAAGAAACTGACGGAGGAAATTTCGCTAGATTTGTTGTTGAACCACTTGAAAAAGGATATGGTATCACGCTCGGTAACTGTATGAGAAGAACACTTTTGAGTTCTCTTCCGGGTTCTGCACCAATCGCTTTTAGAATCGCGGGTGTATCTCACGAGTTCTCAACTATTCGTGGTGTTACAGAAGATGTTGTGGATATTGTTTTGAACCTTAAAGGTTTGGCTGTTAAATGCACAAATCAAGAGAAAAACTTCATAACATATCTTCGTTTAAGAAAGAATACTGCGGGCGAAGTTACAGCTAAAGATTTTGAATTCAATGATGAATGTGAAATTTTAAATCCTGATACCCATATTTGTACACTTGATGAAGGCGGGGTTTTCGACCTTGACCTCATGATTGGAAATGGTCGTGGATATGTTTCTGCTGATGACAACAAAGAAAAATATGACAATATTGACTTTATTGCAATGGACAGCATTTTCTCACCTGTCAAGAGAGTCAACTTCAATGTTGAACCAACTCGCGTTGGAAACAGTATTGACTATGACAAACTCGTATTGGAAGTTACCACAAACGGAACAACAACCGCGAGAGAAATCGTTAGTCTTGCAGGTAAAATTGTTAACGAACATATCAACCTTTTCATAGAGTTAGTTGCTCAAATGAGCGAAATGAACATCTTGGTTTCAAAAGAAGAAGATAAGCAAGTGAAACTTATGGAACTTCCAATTGAAGAGATGGACCTTTCTGTTAGATCATATAACTGCTTGAAGAGAGCGGGTATCAATATCATCGCAGACCTTCTTAAAAAATCAAAGAGTGATATGTTTAAAGTTCGTAACTTGGGCGCAAAAAGCGTGGAAGAAGTTATTAACAAACTTGAAAGTTATGGACTTAGTCTTCGCAAAGATGAAGAATAATTTATAAAAGGAGAAAGAAAATGGCTAACGAAAAATTAGGCAGACCTTCAAAAGAAAGAAAGGCTCTTCTGCGTGGACAAGTTTCCACTCTTCTTTGGTATGGTAAAATTGAAACAACTCTTGCAAAAGCAAAGTCGACTGCGAGAATTGCGGAAAAAATTATCACTCTTGCTATCAATTCCTATGAAGACACCTTGAAAGTTGTCAAAGAAGTTAAAGGAAAAGATGGAAAGAAAGTTAAAACTGAAGTCCTTAACGATGGACCAAAGAAACTTGCTGCAAGAAGAAAAATTATGAGCTATGTTTATGATATTCAAGAACAAAGAAAAGAAAAAGAATCAAAAGAAACATTCAAGGCTCGTATTGAAGGAATCAACCATCCACTTATCGAAAAAATCTTCAATGTCTATGCTCCAAAGTATGCTCAAAGAGCAAAAGATGTTGGACAAGGTGGCGGTTATACACGAATCAGCAAACTTGGCACTCGTCGTGGCGATGTTGCTGAAATGGCAATTGTTGAACTTGTTTAATAATTATTATAAACTTTCATAAATTCTCAAAAAAACCTTAAAAATATTAAAAAAATCCTATGTTTTCATAGGTTTTTTTATTTTGTATATTTTTGCGTTTAATTGAAGGCAGAGGCAAGCAGGTTTGAAGGTTATTTAAAAATGAAAAATAGCGAAAAATTTGATAAATAAAAAAATGCTTGTTTGACAAACGCTGTTTGTGTGGCATAAATAATCTTATGTTTGAAGATTTTGAAGTTATTAAAAATGCCGATTTACGAAATTTTTGCACTTTCAAAATTGGTGGTAAAGGTACAATCGTTTTTCCAAAAAATATTTACGAACTTAAAAAATTGATCAAAGTCTGTGCAAACTTTTTTATTTTAGGTAACGGAAGCAATTTACTTTTCCCAGACGGTAATTTGAAAACGATACTCATTTCGCTGCGACATTTTAATGTGATAAAGGTGTTGTCTAAAAAACGGGTGTATGTTGAAGCGGGTGTTAATCTTTTTACACTTAATTATTTTCTCAAAAACAACAACCTTGGTGGACTTGAATGGTCTTTTGGAATTCCAGCGAGTGTTGGTGGGGCGGTATTTATGAATGCCGGTGCGTTTGGTCACTCAATTTCGGAAAGAGTGGAAAGTGTGAAAGTTTTGAAGAGTGACCGAGTAAGCGTTATTAAAGGGGTGGATATAAACTTTTCCTATCGAAAATCGAACATTGATGGTGTGATACTGGGTGTTGTTTTTAAATGCGAGATAAAGGATAAAAAAGAAATTGAGCAAGAGCAGAATGCATTTTTAGAATGTCGAAAATCGACACAACCATTTAACAAAAATTCAGCAGGCAGTGTGTTTAAGCGAAATGGAAAAATTTTGCCAGCAAAGATAATCGATGAATGTGGATTAAAAGGATGCAAAAGCGGTGATGCAGAAATTTCACAAAAGCACGCCGGCTTTATTATCAACAACAAAAATGCCAAAGCAAGCGATGTGCTATCGTTAATAAAATTTATTCAAGAAAAAACCGGTAAAAATTTTGAGTTGGAAATTATTATTTTAAAATAAAAAATATTTTTAAAATCAAAAAATTTAATTTTTTAAGCATTTTTTTGCATTTATTTATCAATTTTTTAATATTTTTATTATTTTTTTTTAATATTTTTATTATTTTTTTAATATTTTTATTATTTTTTTAATAATTTAATTATTTTTTAGTTTTTTATTTTAATTATTTTATTTTATTTTTCTTAATTATATTTTTTACAACCATTTTACATTTACTTTTTCTCGCGTAATATGGTATAATAAGTAAGGAGTAAAAATGAAAGCAGTTATTCAAGTGGTTAATAATGCAACTTTAGTGGTAGATGAAAAAGTTGTTTCCAGTATTAAAAAAGGACTGGTTGTTTATTTTTGCGTAGAAAAAGGTGATGCTGAAAAATTGCTAGAATATTTTGCTAAAAAAATTTCCAACCTTCGAGTTTTTGTGGATGAAAACGATAAGATGAATTTGTCAGTCAAGGATGTCGGCGGTGAAATTCTATTAGTTTCTCAATTTACGCTTGCTGGCGATTGCGAACACGGAAATCGTCCTTCATTTATCACTGCAGAAACGCCAGAACGGGCAAGTGATTTATACAAAAAACTTGGTGAAAAAATTTATGAAGAGTTTGGTGTTAAAGTTAAGTATGGTGTCTTCGGCGCAGATATGAAAATCAAACAAGAAAATTCCGGACCGGTGACAATTATTATGGAAAAAAGATAAAAATTTTATTTTTTCACAAAAAAGGCACAGTTTTAAAGATTTTTTTAAAAAGTTTTATCTATTCCAACTTTTTTAAAATCTAAATAAAAGCGACTAAAATGTTTGTTTTTTTATAGTAATAGTGATAAAATACTAATAAGGAGTTTTTATGTTACTTTATGGTGATTTTCACACGCATTCAATATATTCTCGCCACAATCACGGCAAAGGTACTGTTTTGGAAAATGCCTCGGTTGCTGCTGACAAGGGTATAAAACAGATCGCCATAACCGACCACGGTTTTAACCACAAAGTATTTGGTATAAGGCGAAGAGATATTCCGCTTTTGCAAGAAGATATACTAAACGCGCGCGAAGTTACTGGCGTGGATATTTTGCTTGGTGTGGAAGCAAATTTGATTTCGCTTAATGGTGATGTTGATGTTAAGGAAGAAGATTATGAATTTTTAGATATCTTCCTTATGGGCTATCACCGCTTTATCAGTACTACCACTTTCAAAGATAAGGTTTTAATAAATTGGGCAACTGACTGGGCAAAAATTTTCCATCCGACAAAAGAACAAATTAACCGCAACACGACGGCGTTTTTGAAGGCGCTCGATCGCTATCCAATTGATGTTATCACACATTTGAACTATGGTTTCCAGACCGACACGATTGCCGTTGCAAAAATGTGTAAGCAAAAAGGGGTGTACGTCGAACTCAACGGAAAACGCATCAATTTCACCGATGAAGAAATTTTGACGATGGTGAGCGAAGGCGTGAAATTTATTGTCAATTCTGATGCTCACACACCAGACAAGGTTGGCGAAGTTAATAACGGAATGAATTTAATTTATCGCTTAAACATTCCACTTTCGCAAGTGGCGAATATCGACAAATTGCCAAAATTTAATAAAAAACGCGGTTTTTAAGCGAAAAATTGAGTATTTTTAATCCAAAAAAGTTATTTTTTTGCAAATCAAGGAGAATAAATTGAGCTTTTCAAGAGAATCGAAAATTGAAATTCTTAAAGCGGAAATGGAAGATGATACTTCTTCCATTGCCTTTTTGTCTGGGCTTTTTCACTCGTGTGGCGAAATTGGTAAAAGTGGAAATAACTTTTTTGTTTCTATTGTTTCGGATGTCTATGAACTCTTTCCATACATAAAAAATATTATTAAAAAACTATACGGAAACAATATCGACGAACAGTTGAGTGAGAACTATCTTATCAACAAAAACACCTTTTATGAGATGCGATTTAATGTGGAGACTTTTCAACAACTGCTTTTGGATATTGGAGTTGTCGATTTTTCGAACGGAATCTCTTTTGTTTTTGAACTTAACAAAAGTCTTTTACTGGAAGATTCGTCTTGTCGCGCCTTTATTAAAGGAGTTTATATTGGTTGTTCCACTTCCAGCATAAAATTCTCGCAAGGTGCACACAGAAGTGAATCAACCGGTTATCATTTAGAATTTGTTTCCCAAAATCACGAATTTTTACTAGAATTTTCTTCAATTCTTGCAAATTATAACATTATAGGCAAAATTTTTGAGAGAAAAGGCGATTTTGTTTATTACTTGAAAGATGTTAATGCTATAACCGACCTTCTTGCTCTCGTTGGTGCCAACGAAAGTGTTATGAACCTTTCCAACGAACTTGTGACGCGCGAACTTCGAAATAAAGTTAACAGACAAGTGAATTGCATTAACGCCAATATAAACAAAACTGTGGAAGCGAGTATGAAGCAAGTGGACGCCATAAACACGATAATTTCCACGATTGGTTTGGAGTGTTTGACAGAAGATTTGCGAGAAGTGGCACTGCTTCGTCTTGCCAATCCGGAAGAGAGTTTAGAAGAACTCTTGAAACTATCGACAATAAAATTAACCAAATCAGGTCTAAACCATCGTTTTAGAAAACTTATCAAAATTGCAAAGGAGTTAGAAGAATGAAAGACTTTGTGCACTTACACTTACATACTGAATTTTCGCTTTTGGATGGAATTGCGCGAATTGATAAAGTTGTGCAATTGACGAAAGAAAGGGGCTATTCTGCTTGTGCAATCACCGACCACGGCAATATGTTCGGCACTTTGCATTTTTTTGAAGCGTGCATTCAAGCGGGGATAAAACCGATAATTGGTTGTGAATTTTATATTTGCGAAGATTTACACCGAAAAACCGGAAAAGATGACATTGGACACTTAATTTTAATAGCAAAAGATAATGATGGATTGCATAATCTATACAAACTTAACGGCATTGCTTATGTTGATGGGTTTTATTATAAACCGCGAATTGACTATAAAACTTTGGCGGAACATAGCAAGGGGCTTATTTGCCTTTCTGCTTGTCTTGCTGGGCACATACCTTCGCTTATCTTGAAGCGTCAATTTGCCGAAGCGGATGCGCTGGCATTGAAACTTAAGAATATGTTCGATGAAGGCGATTTCTATCTGGAATTGCAAGACCATGGCTTAGAAGAACAAAAAGTGGTCAATTCCTACCTTTACGAACTTGCTAAAAGGATAAATGTTAAACTTGTTGCCACAAACGATGTGCACTACATCAACAAGGAAGACGCCGAAATGCAGGATGTTTTGATGTGCGTGCAAATGGGGAAATATCTTGAAGATGAAGACCGACTTCGTTTCAAAACCAACGAATTTTATCTTAAAACGCGCGAAGAAATGGAGAAAATTTTTCCAAGCGATGTTTTGGATATTACCGTTGAAATTGCTAACAAATGTGATGTTGTGATAAAAACTAAATCGCTCGGAGAATCTGCGGGTGTTGACGAGAGATATAAATTGCCGTCAAATAAAAACTATATTCCGATGTATGAACCATCAACTGGCGAAAATGCGTATGAATTTTTACGCCGAATTTCTTTTGAAGGTCTATATAAAAACTATAAAGAAGTGACGCAAGAACTTATCGACCGTCTTGAAATGGAGCTTTCTGTCATCAAAGAACAAGGGTTCGTGGAATACTTCCTTATCGTTTGGGATTACATCCACTGGTCTCGCGAACATGATATTCCGGTTGGACCGGGCCGTGGAAGCGGTGCAGGAAGTTTGGTGGCGTATTGCTCTGGCATCACGCGAGTTGACCCTATAAAATATAATCTCATTTTCGAACGCTTTATCAACAAAGAGCGTGTTTCAATGCCCGACTTCGACGTCGATTTTTGCACAGATAGAAGAGCGGAAAGTATTGAATATACAAGACAAAGATATGGTGCTGACCACGTTGCGCTCATTGTTACTTTCGGGCGTATGCAAGCAAAGAATGCCATTCGCGATGTGGCAAGAGTTTTGCGGATGCCTTATTCAGAAGTTGATAGAATAACAAAACTCATCCCAGCAAAACTGCCTGAAGGCATCAAAAAGCCGCCAGTGTTAAAATATTATTTTGGCACAACTGACAAGCCGGAAAATGGTAAGTTTATCATTCCGGAACTAAAAGAGATGTATGACAATGAACCAAGCGTCAAACGCATTGCTGATATGGCAATTAAACTTGAAGGTGTACCAAGAAACACATCCACTCACGCTGCGGGTGTTTTGATTTCACCAGAACAAGTTTCCAACTTCGTTCCGCTTGCCAGAAACGGCGATGATATTGTGACGCAGTATGATATGATTGAACTTGAGCACTTAGGACTTCTCAAAATGGACTTTTTGGGACTCATCACTCTAACCGATATCAAAAAGGCGTGTGACTATGTGTATGAAAATTATGGCGTCAAAATTGACTTCTATGATATGGAATATGATGATCCAAAAATCTTTGAAATGATTTCGGCGGGTAAAACTGATGCTGTCTTCCAACTTGAAAGCGCGGGCTTTAAGAAGTTTATGAAGGAACTTCAACCGACTTGTATGGACGATATTATCGCAGGTGTTTCGCTTTTCCGTCCGGGACCTATGGACTTTATTCCAAAGTTTGTTAAAAACAAGCAAGATCCAGAACATATTGAATATGACGACCCGTGCCTTGAAAATATTTTAGATGTCACATACGGTTGTATTGTTTATCAAGAGCAAGTTATGAAAATCTTTCAAGTCATGGCGGGATATAGCCTTGGACAAGCAGATAACATTCGTCGTATTATGGGCAAAAAACAGTTGGAAAAAATCGATAAAGAGCGCGTGAAGTTTATTAATGGCTGGGAAGACCCGGAAGGTAAAAAATCAATTCCAGGCGCAATCAAACTGGGGCATAAGAAAGAAGTAGCCGAGAAGATTTTCGATGAGATGAAGGAATTTGCAAAATACGCTTTCAACAAATCTCACGCGGCAGCATATGCATATGTGACATATCAAACGGCGTATTTAAAATATTATTATGAAGTGGAATATATGACCGCTGTTTTGAATAACCGAATTAGCAAGGCGGACAGTTTGACGAAATATGTGAATTTTGCTAAAAACGAAGGTATCAAAGTTTATCCACCAGATGTCAACAAGAGCGGTACCTATTTCAAGGTGGAAAATGGTGGCATAAGATTTGGACTTGGTGGACTCAAGCACGTTGGCACTTCAATTATTGAACAAATGGAAAATGAACGCAATCAGAATGGCGACTTCGAAAGTATGGAAGACTTCATAAGCCGTATGAGTAATTATCCAATCAACAAAAAAATGGTGGAATGCCTAATTTTGAGTGGTGCTTTTGATTCCTTCGGTAGAACGCGCTCATCGTGTATGGCGATTTACGAAAAACTTATGCAAAGAGCGCATAAAGACAAGAAGAATCAACAGCTTGGTCAAATATCTTTCTTCAACACCGAGTTTGAAGATAAGGTGGAATATCCAGACATCAAGGAATTCTCGAAAAAAATTATGCTAAGATATGAACGCGATATCGTCGGCGTTTATATGTCGGGACATCCGCTAGAAGGGCAAATCCAAAAATATAAAAACTTCAACTTAACTTCGGAAATATATCAAACTTTGGTTCAAAGTTCTGAGGAAGAATATAGTGAAGATAGCGACGATGAAGTTGGTAAAGTAAATGAAGAAATTCAACTTCTCGACGGACAATCGTTCTCGTGTGGCGGAATTATCGTCGAAGCAAAGCGTAACCGAACTAGGTCTGGTAAGGATATGTGCTATGTGACGCTTGAAGATTTGACGGGAACTTTGGAGATTACACTTTTCCCAAATGTATATTCGAAATATCGCGACATCGTTGTCGAAGATAATATGGTCACGATTAAGGGGAAATATAACGTGCGTGACGGCAACTCTGTTTCGCTTATCGGCGAACTTGTTTTTCTGTGGGATGATGAAGAAAAAGTGAAAAAAGAAGAGAAAAACGGCAGGCTTTTCTTGCGTTTTGACACAAAAAATATCGATATCTACTCTAAGGTTAAAAATACGCTGGCGTCTTATCCAGGTCAGACACTGGTCACCATTCGTTGTACTTCCACCGGCTCGGCGTTTAACTATCAAAACAGGGTGGCGATAAATAACTATCTTCTAAATGAACTTTCGGGAATTATCGGAAATGAAAATATTGTGGCGGAGGAAATAAAATGAGAGTTCTAGTTTTATGTAGTGGCGGTGATGCACCGGGGATGAATAAGGTTCTTTTCACCCTTTCCAAAAAGGTGGATTTGTTCTATGTCAAAGCAGGTTTCAAAGGGCTTGTGGAAAATGATATCCTAAAATTTGATTTTGACGAGAAGTTTAAAAACGAAGCAGGCACGGTTATCGCAACATCGCGCTATCCAAATTTTAAAGAAGAAAAATTTTTCAAAAAGGGCTTAAAAAACGCCAAAAAATTTGATTTTGTTGTGATTTTGGGTGGAAATGGTTCTCAAATTGGCGCAAAACGAATGGTAGAAAATGGCGTTAAAGTTTTCTTTGTGCCATCCACAATCGACAATGATGTCGAAGGGTCGTGCTATGCGGTCGGCTTTGATACCGCAGTCACTCAATGCGTTAAAGTTGTTGACAATATTATGGCAAGTTATCAATCTCTATATCAAACTTGCCTACTTGAAGTTATGGGCAACAAATCTTCGGCGATTGCAAGAGAAGTGGCAAGGCGTGTTCAGCCGGATTATGCCGTTTTTGAAGAGAAGGATATCAACTATGACAAAATGGCAAAAATTGCCAAGGCAAACGCAAAAAAAGAGAAGGCTTCACTGTTTGTAATTAAGGAAAAGATTGTTAATATCTGCGAAATACACAATCAACTTGAAGCAAGGGGAGTGTATTCAAAATCACAAATTGTAGGGCGTTTGCAAAGGGGTGGAAAACCAACTACAAAGGAACTTAAAATGGCGGAAAAGTTTGCTAATACGGTCATTAAACTTATAAAATCAAACTCGTCTAGCAAGAAAATTTTAGTTGATGAAAACGATGAAATAAAAATTTGCGATTTTTAAGCGACAATTTGCAAATTTTTTTAATTTTTTTTGTTGTTATATTATTTATTACGACAAAAGGCAAGAAAAATCGTCTAAAAATAAAAATAACTGATATTTTTTTAAATATTGTCGGATAAAATTATGGTGGAATAGGTGAGTTTGATTTGAGAGGATAAGTTTTCTTTACAGGTGGTCAGGGCGGCAAGTTCTTTTTCAATTAAATCAAAACTTGCTCTTATCTTTTCAATTTCATCATCTTCGTTTTCGAAAAATATGGTTTCAAAATTATTTTTCGTCGTTAAGAAATTTGAATATATTTCATTGATTTTGAGTCGTGCGGTTAATTCGTCATAAACATTTGTGTCGAGCGATATTGAAACATCATAAAGTTCTTTATATGTCTTGTTTTGAACTTGCAAGCCTTCTTTAAGAACCTGTTGTTCGGTCATTGAAAATTCACCTTCCAAAATGATATTTTCGGACTGGTAGGTCAAAATTTCGACATCAAACTCATTTGCAAGCGTGTTTTTGACGAGTTCTGCGTCGTTGGCGTTATCGTATATACTGGCAATAATATAATAAACACCGTCCTTTTCAAAAATGTATCCAGCAAAATTCTGATTTTGAAAATCTGCTTGAACATTTTGACAATTTTCTTGTGTTTCGTCGTGGAAGATGGTTAAAAGATAATATGTGTTTGTTAAATTTTCCACTTTAGATGTGGTGGTAAAAAGATTGCTCGAAAGAAGGAGTGTGGAACATAAATATCCAATTGATACGCATAAAAAGACAGAAATTAAAACAAAAAAAGTGGAAAAATACGGAAATTTTTTCATAATTTAATATATTTTGTCAATTTTTATTTTAGAATTATTCTTTTTGTTAATATTTCTTAATTTCATTTTTATTTTTCCGAAAAGTTTGATATAATCATATTATGAAAAATATTTTTAACCTTTTTAAGAAAAAAATAAAAATTGGTGTGGCGTTTGGTGGTGGCGGGGCAAAAGGCGTAACACACATCGGCGTTATCAAAGCTTTCCAAGAGTTTGGTTTGGATTTTGACTATATTGCTGGCACCAGTGTGGGTAGCATTATGGGCGCGGCATATGCTGGTGGCGTGAAATATGAAGATCTTTTAGATATTGCCAAGCAACTTAAAACCAGCGACATTCGCACAAGTAAGTTGTTTTTTGTCCCTTCCAAAACTGAAGGGATTGAAAATATGATGAAAGGTGTTTTGGGTGATATTAACATTGAAGATTTGAAGAAACCTTTCTCGGCGGTTGCTGTGGACATAAAAAGCACAAAAGAAGTTTGCATTTCCAAAGGTAATTTGGCGAAAGCGGTGGCGGGGAGTTGTTGTGTTCCAGGCGTTTTTCAACCTGTCACTTTTGGTGATTATCTTCTTTGCGATGGCGGGCTGCAAAACACAATTCCAGCTGATATTCTAAGGCATTTTGGTTGTGACTATGTTATCGCAGTCGACTGCAATAGCACGCGAACTTATGGCACTGAAAGCACGAAAACTTTGGATGTTTTGGCGTGCTCAATTCGAATTTTGGTGAAAAGCAATGCAATAAAAGGATATATGAATGCCGACGTTACGATTGCCAGTGACACAAAAAAATTTAAATCGACTGAACTTCAAGGTATCGACGAAATGGTGGAAATTGGCTATCGCTCGGCAGTGGATATGATGCCAGAAATAATGAAAATTTTCTCGGGGCGCTATCCAAAAAAGAAAGCAAAAAAATTGACAAGGGACGATATTTTGTTTGTTTAATTATGCAAAAGGTTAAAATTTATTATAACAAATTGAAGAATTTACGTTTTACAAAAAAGGTGGTTATTGAATGCCTTCTTGTTGTTTTTCTTACCTCTAGCTTCTTTTTGTTACACCTAAATCAAGCCATACTTTCTTTCTATTTCAACGGTTTTTCAAATATTTTTAATGCACAGGTGCAAGTGTATAGTTTATATGTCGGGCAAGGTGAAGCATCTTTTATTGTTTTGCCGGACAAAACATCAATTTTGATTGATACCGGTTTGGAAGAATATGCTGATAGATTTTGCGGTGAACTTAAAGCGATAATGTCGGCGAATAACCTTGACCAAATTGACTATCTCTTTCTCACGCATCCACACGCCGACCATATTGGTGGCACATTGAAAGTGTTTGAGATGTTTGATGTCGAAAACATTTATCGGCCGATTGTTTGCTCGCCAAGCGAACAAAATTTGGAAGGCTATGCCGTTAGTGACAATGAATTATATATCGAGATTTTAGAAAAAGCGTATGAAGAAGGTAATGTGGAATATATTTTGCCGCAAGATATTACACTTAACACTTTCACTTTAAAAATTTGGACGCCACTTTCCACATATTATAGCGATTTGAATGATTATTCGCCAGTTATCACTCTTCAAAATAACGAAACAACTTTGATGTTTACCGGCGATTTAACAATTGATAGCGAAGCGGAATTTTTGGAGATGATTGCTGATATTAACCTGGACGTTGATGTTCTAAAAGTGGCGCATCACGGTTCTAAAAATGCCACTAGTGAAGAATTTTTAGCGAAGACAACGCCGACGGTGGCGCTCATAAGTTCCGGCTATGACAACTCATATAAATTCCCAAACGAAACTCTTGTCAATCGTCTGCAAGCGTATGAAGTGGATGTTATTTTGGCGACAAACACGGCGGGAACGATTGGTGTGGCAATAAATTCTGGCAAAATTACATATCAAACAGGGCATATTTTCCAAGATGATGCTTTTTTGCTTGTGATGTATTTAGTGCTAGTATTTGCAGTTTTTTCCGTGCGTGAACCTAAAATTTTAGTAAAAAAGCAAAATTTTCAAGTAAATAATGCATATTCTTTTGGTGGATAATTATAAATTGTCGTAAAATTGTTTGTTAAAAAACAAGTTTGTGGTAAAATAAACTTATGAGCAAAAACCTTCCAAACAAAATTGTGATAACATCACTATGCGAAAAATTTTCGAACGAGATTGCAAAGTTGATTTCGGAAGATTTAAATTTGCTTTTTTGTAATTCAAATGAACTTGTGGAATATGAACTTATTGACAGAAAAGCAGTGGAAGAACTTGCAAGTTTAAAATATGTTCAAGAAATTGAAAATAAAGTTTTGGAAAATTTATCCACTTACGAAAATGTATGCATATCTTTATCCTATGAACATTTGATTAAGTTTTATAAGAGATTTTCAAAAAATGGCATTATCATTTTTCTTGATTTACCAAAAAACTATATCAAGAAAAATTCGCCGATAAGTTTTTTGGATTACGTTTCGCGGAAGGAAGAACTTCAAAAATTTGCCACAGTGGAAGTTAAAGTGCACAAACTCGATTTTTCGTTTGTTAAAGATAAAACGTTAAAAATTCTTGGAGGAATATTATGAACTTAACACAAAAAGCGCTAAACTATGTGAAAGCAATTTCGGCAGAAACAATCTCGAATGCTAAATCGGGACATACTGGCGTTGCTCTTGGTGCCTCATCAATTTTGTTTGCTTTTTTCAAAGACCACTACAATTTTGATGTTGGTGACACCGATTTTCTCAATCGTGACAGGTTTGTTTTGTCTGCCGGCCACGCGAGTGCGCTATATTACACACTTTTGTCGATGTTCGGCTTTGATGTTAGTTTGCAGGATTTAAAAAATTTCCGTTCATACAAATCGACAACACCAGGGCATCCGGAATATCGTGTGACTGACGGTGTGGAAATCACAACAGGTGCGCTTGGACAAGGCGTGGCAAATGCGGTTGGAATGGCAATTGCTGAAGCCATAATGGAAGAGCGTTTCAACACAGTTGGGTTCGATATTTTTGACCACTACACATATTGCCTTGTCAGCGACGGGTGTTTAATGGAAGGCGTGACTCAGGAAGCAGTGAGTCTTGCCGGCACGCTTAAACTCAAGAAGTTAATTCTTTTTTATGACAATAACAACGTCACAATCGACGGGCCACTTAATCTTGAAAACCGAGAAAATGTTACGAAAAAATTTCGCGCAATGGGTTGGTCGGTGATAAATGTCGACAACGGGAATTCTTATCACGCCTGTTCGTCGGCAATTGGAAAAGCGAAAAAAAATAAAAAGCCGACGCTTATCATCTTCAATACCACAATCGGCATTGGGACGGAAAAAGAAGGGACGTCGGCAATCCACGGCGCCTATCTTAACCAGTCCGAATTGCAAGCATTCAAGGAAAAGTTAGGTGTGAAAGAAAGCTTCTTTGTGCCAAGCGATGTTCGCGAATTGTGTATGGCATCCACTCGCCGTGGCAAGCTTGAACACGAAAAGTGGAATCAACTTTTGGCAATGTATAGTTCAACTCATCCGGAACTTTACAAGAGTTTTATGTCGTTTTTTGATAAAAGGAAGATAAATTTTGAAAGAATAATCAAAAATATTGCCAAATATGACGGACATAGTTTGCGTAGAGTTAACCATTTCGCTTTGAGTGAACTTGCGTATCAATGCCCGCAACTTGTTGGTGGAACGGCGGATGTCGCTCCGTCTTCAATGGCGTTTATTGAGAATGCTGGCAACTTCTCGTCGGGCAATCGCCGTGGTAAAAATATCCACTTTGGTGTGCGTGAGCATGCAATGGGTGCCATAGTAAACGGTATTGCCGTGTATGAAGACTTCATAACTTTCGACTCCACATTCTTGATGTTTTCAAATTATATGTTGCCGGCTCTTCGTATGCGAGCAATGATGAAATTGCCGGTTATGAGTTTCTTTACGCATGACAGTATCGCGGTGGGACAAGATGGTCCGTCGCATCAACCTATCGAAAACCTGACGCAACTTCGATGTATTATCGGCAACACAGTTTTTCGCCCGTGTGACTATAAAGAACTTGTGGCGGGGTATGAATATTGCATTAAAAACAGCACACCAGTTTCTTTTGCACTTACAAGACAAGATGTGCCGCATATCGACAACACTTCGTGCGAACTTGCGCTAAATGGTGGATATGTGGTTTGGGATTGTGGACAAAAGCCAGATATGATTTTCGTTGCGAGCGGAAGCGAAGTCCCACTTGCAATTAATACGGCGAAGGAACTTTCCAAAAAATATAATATTAATGTTGTGAGTATGCCATCGCTGGAAATATTTGAAACACAGTCGAATTCATATAAACAAAAAATTTTCGCAAAAGATGTACCGGTCATCTATATTGAGATGAGTAACGACACAAAACCGCTTAAAGTTTTACCCAAAGGAACTCTTCTTTATGGCGTCAACAGTTATCAATATAGCGGTAATGGTGAAGTTGTGGTGGAAAGGGCTGGTTTCACGGTCAAAGCATTGGCAAAATTCGCAGAAAACAAGTTAAAGCAACAAATATAGTCCTTTTTTGACAAAATGTGACAAAAATTTAATTATTTTCATATAACCTTTCAAATTATACTAATAATGTTTAATTTGAGAGGTTTTTTTATGACTAAAAAAAGTATTGTTTTGAGCGATGTAAATGAAAACTCGCCACTGAAAGCGGTGCTGACTTTGGAAAAAAAGGATGATATTCGTGGTAGCGTGCGATTTTACAACCTGCCGTTTGAACTCAAAAGTCTTCTGACACTCGGGTTTTATGTCGACGGCGAAGTTATAAAAAGCGGTTTGACTGAAAAAGGAAATTCTTATTATACCTTTTTTCTGACAAAAGATATTATCGACAAAAAGTTTTCCTGCGCCATTATTTCGTTTAAGGACGCCGAACCGAAACCGCTTCTTTATGGTTCCAGCGATGGTAGAGAAGAAGATATATATGCCAGCATAATAAATGAACTTTCTGCCGAAAAAAGTGCGGCAAAAGTGCAAAAGGTTTTAGATGATTATGGCGTTGATTTTGATGACGAAGAAAAGGCGGAAATCGAGAAAGAAATTGATGAATGTATGGAAGAAAACAAGTGTGTGAATTGTTTTTATAAAAAAGAATTTTACAACTTAAAAAAGGAAAAAGAAGAGATTTTTCAAAAAAAAGTCGAAAAAAATGCATTTTTTGATGAAAAAAACAATGAAAAAAGCGAAGTTATTGACGAAAATAATGATAACGCTATAACAAAAAACGATGATATGGAAGAGAAGAATGAAGAAGCGTTTTACTGGCGACTTAAACCACAAATTGACAAACTTTTTGCCAACAATCCAATTGAGAAAAATTTAGAGCAAATCATTCCGTCTTCAAAATTTGTTAAGGTAGAGTATGAAGACGACGGCGATTTTTATGTTTTTGGTCTACTCTATGAAGGTGACGACATAAAATATGTTTGTTACGGCGTGCCTGCTATTTATGAAGAAGTGCCACCAAAAGAACTGGGCGGTTATCCAGTTTTTCTTCCGCTCGATAAAAACAACGAAAAAGGTTTTGGATATTGGCTGACTTATCAAGACGCCGAAACTGGTGAACCTATCAAGGCAGTTATGGAGTAAGAGTTGATGAAAATTTTCGCATGGATTGTGATTGCGCTGATCATAGCAATTCTTTTGGCGTTTTTGGTGTTTTTAATTTCGGGAGCGGTGGTTTTTCATATTACTCTTGGCAGAAAAGATCTGAAACGGCGTGTTAAGAAAAACAATTTGGTAAAAAATTTGGAAAAATACAAAATCGATTTGTGTTGGTGGGATAAATACAATTTCAAAAAAGTGGAAATTGAAAGTTTTGATAAATTGAAACTTGTAGGACATTTTTTAAATCAAAACAGCGACATAACAGTTGTTCTGGTGCACGGCTATTCGGCAAACTACAAGGAAATGCAACCATATGCCAAATTTTTCTACCAAAAAGGTTTCAACATCTTGTGTATCGAAAATAGAGCACACGGTGAAAGCGAAGGTGAGTTTGTCGGGATGGGTATCGTGGACAGGTTGGACATTGGAAGTTGGATAAAGTTTTTGAATGAAACAGAAAAGAAGAAGATTGTTTTGTTTGGAATTTCTATGGGTGCGACGGCAGTTTGTGCGTCGACAGCGGACTTGCCAAATAACGTGGTGGCAGCGATTGCTGATTCGCCGTTTGACGATGCGGGGAAGCAAATAAAATTTGTGATGAAGAAATATAAAATCTTGCAAAAACCACTCTATCTTCTTTTGAAAAGTTACACAAAGCGACAATATAATTTCGATTTAACAAAAACTGACATTAAGCAATTTGTTAAAAAATCTGACATACCTATTCTTTATATTCACGGCAAAAATGACAACTATGTTTTACCAGATTGTTCGCTAAAATTATATGAAGCGACGAAGGAAAATTTGCGAGAACTTTTTCTTGTGGACAGCGCTGAGCATATTATGAGTTATGCAGTTTTAGGAAATATTTATGAGAGAAAAATAAATAAATTTTTAGAAAAATATAAAATTTTAGGGGGATAAATATGAAAAAAATTAAAAAAAATCAAAAAAATGAAGAAAAATGCTTTAAAATTATTATGAAATTGATAAAAGAAGGCTAAATATTCACAAATTACCGACCAATAAATTATTTTACTAAAATAATAAAATAATAATAAAAAAACAGGCAATTTTTTGCCTATTTTTATTCATTTTCTTCTAAATTTTTTATTCGCTCTTCAAGTTCAGGAATTGTTTTTCTGGTTAAATGCCAAACAATCTTTCTCAATTCTTCTAACTCGGTTTCAATATCGTATATATTCATTTTCTTTTCTCCTTTGCAAGTATTATATGACATCAAAATTTGCTTTTCAAGTTAGTGTGTCATATTTTTTTCTTTTTATTTTTCATAAACAAAAGTGCGGTGATGATGCCGATACAAGCAAGGGCGATTGTTATGGCGTAAATGATTGCCGGGTTGATGCCGTCAGGCGACACTTCGGTTTTTAGAACGTATCCATATTGCAAACCGCTTCCAATTTTTACAGCAACTGCAACATAGCCATTTATATCGTTGTCGTATCCTTCATAAAGATAGATGCGCGTGCCTTTTTCCAAAAGTGTTTCGGTTTGTGTAAATTCTTCACCAGACACTTCAAACAAATAAGTGTCGTTTTTTAGTGTTGCGTTGAAAGTTGGATAAGTTTCGATTTGAGAAAGGTTTTCGGTGACAAAATCTGAAAAAATATATCCTTCGCTGATAGCAATTTCGCCGACCGACAAAACTTTATAAAATCCGTTATACTCCACAACACCATTTTCGTTTTCTTCCAAGGTGAGAATATCTTTGTGAAGAACGACAATCTCTTCAAAATTTTCATCCAAAACCTTTTCGGCGGTAAAAGAAGGCGACGAGTAAATATAACAATAATTTGCAATACATATCCACTCCGTTTTACTTTCGGCGTGAACAATATTTGCATTTGGCAGGCAAATCATTAAAAAACAAACAAAAATCAATAACTTTTTCACATTTTAATTATCTAACTTTTTCGTTTTTTTGTCAAGTAAAAAGTAATATATAAAAAAGTGGAATTTTTCCACTTTAATTATTACTTTATTATTTTTTTCGCTAGGTTTTACTTGCTCAGCTGGTTTTTCAGTTTTCCCATTTCTTTAATATCTTTATCCTTTTGTAAGTTTTTAATTATTTAATGCGAAGTAGGCTAGAATACCGTAAAAAAGTGTGTAGCAAAAACTTTTTTGATATTCTTCCGTCGACAAAAGCACTTCTTCTTCAGGATTTGATAAGAATCCACATTCAACCAATATGCTAGGCTTTGAAGTTGTGTTTATAACATAAAAGTCGCTCGACTTTGCTGTCTTTTTAGCGTACGCAATTTTTTTGTTTAATGTATCTTGAACGGTTTGCGCAAAAATTTCGTTTTCAGTATAATTTTCTGCATAAAAAACTTGTGCTCCGCGTGCTTCACTTGTTGAAAAACTGTTCATATGGATGCTTACCACAATGTCCGGGTCAGTGTTTTCGATGATTTCCATACGTTTTTCCATTTCGCTTCGCTTCTTGTTTGTGGCAAAGGGAGAGTATAGTCCGTTCATATCACTGCGTGTTAAAACCACATTAAAACCATATTCTTCGCAAATATTTTTTAATTTTAAGGCAAATTGCAAATTTAATTCACTTTCGGTTATACCTGTCGACACTCCAATTGCGCCACCGTCGCGTCCGCCGTGCCCTGCGTCAATGACAATGGTATATAACGCTTTCGGCGAACTCGTCGCCTGAACCGCATAAAAAACGCCAACCACAGAGCAAATCAAAATTATACTCGCCAAAACAACGCACAATGCCGCCGTTTTATTGTTAAGATTTTCATGTAATAACATATTTCTAATTTTTGCTTT
>CAZFRA010000009.1:0-34300 GCA_964521165.1 uncultured Lachnospiraceae bacterium | reverse complement strand
TCAGGATTCGAACCCGAACTAATGGTTCCGAAGACCATTGTGCTATCCATTACACAACGAGAGCATAGGAAAGTTTGTTTATTAAATTTTTTTACTTCAACCAAGGAACCATTAGTTCTTTGGGGTCCCCGAAACAAAATTTTTGTTTTGGGGCGCGAAGCCTGCAAGTAATTGTGCCATTGCGGGTTGGCTCTGTCAACACGCTTGGCCTTGAACTTGCAAAGGCGAGCCGGTTCCGAAGACCATTGTGCTATCCATTACACAACGAGAGCATAGGAAAGTTTGTTTATTAAATTTTTTTACTTCAACCAAGGAACCATTAGTTCTTTGGGGTCCCCGAAACAAAATTTTTGTTTTGGGGCGCGAAGCCTGCAAGTGATGAATGGAAGCGTTATTTTATTTGACACTTTACAAAAATGAAACGGCGAAATATTCACACATTTCACACTTTTGTTCAAATAAAATTTGGCGCAGAGAAAGGGATTCGAACCCTTGGTGCAATTTCTCGCACACAGCCTTTCCAGGGCTGCACCTTAAACCGCTCGGACATCTCTGCAAATGGTTTAAGAATTTTTTAATATTTAGTTGTAATTTTTTGATACTTAAATCGCCTAGACGAGCGGTTTAAGCATCGGGGTCCCCGAAAATGCTTGTCATTTTTGGGGTAAAGAGAAAAACAAACTTAAAACGAAACTTTCAATACCTTGAAAGTGAGTCAAAGTGCAGTTTTTCTCGTGCGCTCGGACATCTCTGCAAATGGTTTAAGAATTTTTCAATATTTAAATTGAAGTATTCGACCTTGAACTATTCTAACACAACAAGTGGTTTAAGGTCAAGGATTCCGCCTAAATTTATAACACTTTCAAATAGTTTTTATGAAGAAACTTGCATATTTTATCAAAAAATAGATTAAAAAGCAATAAAATTTTAATCATTATGGTAATTCCCGATCTAAAGATTCTTTTATATACCTTTCTCTTTCTTTATCAATTTAGAATTCACCTAATCTTTATCTAACAACATATTTATGGGGTGTTTTTTTGCATTCTTAACAATTCTTTTACTATCATTTTCATCAAGTTCTGGCATTCTAGCAAATTCTTCAAATAGTGAGCTAATAGTGTTAAAATTTCTTATCAATAATGCCGCCGCCATAACAGATGCCATCTTGGTCATACAAAACCACAAATTGCCCTTCGGTTATCGCCCGTTGTTTTTCGGCAAAATCTACCTTGATTTTCCTATCTTCCAAAACAGTCACGCGCACTTTTTGGTCTGGTTGACGATATCTAAATTTGGCGAAACATTCAAACTCCTTCTCTTTTGGTTTTTCTGGTATCCAATTAAAATCGGTGGCAAAAAGACCGTTGGAGAAAAGTTCGTCACACTCGCCTTGACTAACATACAATACATTATGTTCCAAGTCCTTTTTAAGAACAAACCACCTTTCACCATTTCCGTTATGCTTACCGCCTAAATTCAAACCACGACGTTGACCGATTGTGTAATACATCAAGCCGTCGTGATAACCGACAACATCTTCGTTCAGCGTTCTAATTTCACCCTTTTGAGCAGGCAAATATTCTTTCAAAAACTTCTTAAAATTTCGCTCACCGATAAAACAAATTCCAGTGGAATCTTTCTTTTCAGCTGTAGCAAGTTCAAGTTCTTTGGCTATCTCTCTCACTTCTTTTTTTGAAATATCAGCAAGTGGAAAAAGAACGGATGAAAGTTGATTTTGAGAAAGTTGGTTTAAAAAATATGACTGGTCTTTGCTCAGATCACTCGCCTTACAAAGATAGGTTTTGCCATCTTTTTGGAAAGTTTTGGCATAATGCCCCGTGGCAATCATATCCGCGCCAAGCGCTCTTGCTTTCTCCAAAAATGGTCCGAATTTGATTTCGCGGTTGCATAAAACATCAGGATTTGGTGTGCGCCCTTTTTTGTATTCATCAAGAAAGTACGTGAAAACACGGTCGTAATATTCCTTCGCATAGTTTACGCTAAAATATGGAATGCCAATTTTTTCACAAACTCTTTTCACGTCTTCATAATCTTCCATTGCAGTACATTGCCCGTCGTCTGCATCCCAATTTATCATAAAAAGCCCAACAACATCATAGCCCTGCTTTTTCAAAAGGTAGGCTGCAACACTGGAATCGACACCGCCGCTTATTCCAACAACAACTCTCATACTTTAAACCCGCCCGTCTCAGTAACCTCAATAGAAACTGGAACTTTGAATTTTTTGCTTATAACATAAACGCAACTAACTATCCACGACAAAACTCCAATACCCATTGGAACATATAATAATTGCAAATAATCGACAATATATGCATTGAAAATGACACAAAATGCCGCATAGACAAATATCAAAGTCATCAAAACACCTTTAATATATTTACCAACATAATAATAATGCCCGCCTACTAGCCCCAAGAAAAAGGTGTATAATAAAAGCCGTAAATAACTCACATCGCTCGGAAGGTTGGAAACATAGATGATATAATCTCTGTCACCATTTTTAAATTTTTCTTTTGCTGCTGTGTTAGTGGCATATTCAAGGCGTGAGAAAATCAAACCACACTCGTCGCATTTTGAAGCAGTGGCAAGCATTTTTCTGTCGCATCTTGGACAGCGCTTATATAGTTTCTTTTTTCCTTCAACTTTCACTCCAATATTGTAAGATAATTTTTGAAAAAAGTCAACATCATTTATGCAACTTCACTCATTTTTTCTTTAATTTTGTTAAAATAAACAAAGGAAGGTTCATCTTTTATATAACGCAAAACAAATTCAAAACATTCTTTCGCTTCGGCAAATTTATTTTCGTTATATAATCTCACGCCATTTTCAAACTTGTTTTTAAGTTTATAAAGTTTTTCTTTTTTGGACTTATGATAACACTCCAAACTCTCGAAAAGTTGGATTTTTTCTTTATCCAATTTAAGACTGCCGGTGTAGCGATGTGGAAAATCGAATTTTTGTGGTAGGTCGTCAAGCGTCGATTTGGAAAAAATGAACCTTGTACCAATAAAGTCGTTTATCTCCTGCATCTTATTTAAAAGTGGAAAAATATCCGTCAAAATGGTCGGAGTTTTTCTCTCTTCGTCGCCGACAATACCAAATTTATAAGTGGCTGTGTGCAAACATATTCTCGAAACAAAAGTCTTTTTTTTGCTGTCAAGTGCTTTGATTATGGCGTGTGAGCATTCAATTGCATTTTCGGCATTGGCAAAAACCGCCAAAATTCCGTCGCCAACAAACTTATCGACAAAACCATCAAACCTTTTGATGAGCGGAGCAACGATTTTGTAATAGGAATTGATATAATTAAAGTTTTCTTCAAGCGTCAAAGTTTTATTCTCATTTTTTAAATCACAAAAAAGCACCGTCGCTTTCTTTTGTACCTCCTTGCCAATTTCAAGTTCTCTTATGCTGTTTTTACCTAAAAATTTTAAAATTTGTTTTGGAAGGTATTTTTGTTGTTCTAAGTTTGCAACACGAATTTTATTATCTTTTTCCTTATATATATAATTGATTTTGTTAAGCGAATGTTCGATATCTTGAAACTGCTTGTTGCCGCCAACCTTAAAATCGTCAAATTTAACTCGTCCGTCACCTAGTTTTTGCGTTATTTTCTCCACATTTTTTAGCGGTTTGCAAGCAAAAAGAATGATAAAAAAGAGAAGGATAAGATAAGTTATTGTGGCAAGCAATATCCACAAAAAAGAATTGTATTCATTTCCACTTTCCAAATTGAGCATCACCATAACCGATTGTGCGGTCAAATCGGTGGAAGTTTCAATTTGTGAAATATAGACACTGAACAAGCCATACAAAACCGACAGTGGAACAATTGAGAAAAAGAGTTGATTTGAAAGTGATAAACTTCGCAAAAAAGTGATATAAAGCACAAAAAAGCAAATAATAAAAGCCACAAGAAAGCCGAGCGCAACATAACTTATGGCGGAAAAATTAAAGACAAAACCGCTATCCGTCGCAATAATACCAGCGATAAGATATTTGAAAAGAAAGATGTTTGGCAAAAATAGGATAATGCTCAAAACGATTAAAATTTTTGTTGAAGTTTTCATACCAATAGTTTGAGAAAGATATTTTTTTGTATGCAAACTTTTTTTGCATAATATGTCGATTATTGACGATAATATTTTCAAGGGGGTTCAAATGGAAGAAAAAGAACAAATTACAAAATACATAAACGCCATATATCAAAACACAAGAACGGCTATTCAATCTATAAACGACATAATCAAAAAAGCAAACGGCGAAAAACTCATCAGCGAGTTAAGCAATGAAGAAGATGCATACAGCGTGCTAGCAAAAGAGTGCGAAAATTTTGCAAAAGCAGAAAAAATTGAAGGGTTGAAAGATAATAATTTCGTCGAAAAGGCACGACTTTGGACGAGTATCAATATATCAACTCTTATGGATGATTCGGATAGAAAAATTGCCGAACTTATGCTGCTTGGCACATTTATGGGCATTATCACCTGCATAAAAGACAAATCAGATCATAAAAATTTGTCCAGCGAACTTGATGAAATTTTAGATAAACTTATCAATCTTGAAAAAGAAAATTTGGAAAAATTGTATCCTTTTTTGGAAGAATAATCAGTTTTTTAAGGCATTATCCAACAAATTATCATACTTTTCTCTTAATTTCTCTTTTGCCAAAATGATGCCGATTTTCTCTTTGAAATCGAATTTAAGAGATAATTCCAAAACCTGCCTATCCGTCAAAAAAGTTTCTTTATCCAATATCAAAAAAACAGTGGTTTTGTTGATTTGGATTTTTTTTAATATTTCGCCGATAGTGGTATCTTTTTTGACAACAAACAGACGTGGTTTGGAAAAGTTTTTTATGGAAAGATGAAAAATATTTACTTTTTCATAGCGGCTTATGAAGTTTAGGTCGAGCGCACCTAACACCAAGAAAACCCCAAACAACAAAAAGGTTGGATTGAAGTTTATAAAACAAAAAACAACAAAAAACAAAAAACAGAAAAAACTTAGGAAAAAATTTATAAAAAATGTTATTTTAAACGCCTTTTTGCGACTAAACAAGTTGGAAGTTAGACAAACAAAAACTCGCCCTCCGTCCAGTGGATATGCCGGCAAAAGATTGCCTAGCGCGATAATCAAACTTATCTCCACAAAAGGATATGTCCAAAGATAAGTGGCAGGAAAAATCCACCAAACAGCAGTGGTGAGAACGGCAAAAATTAGGTTGACAAAAGGTCCGGCAAGTGCAATATAGATTTCGTCGCGCTCTTGCAAAGTTTGATCGTAATATGACAAACTCACGCCATATGGTGAAAGCGAAAATTTGGAAAGTTTGTAGCCGAGATATTTTGCCATAAAATAGTGCCCCAATTCGTGAAGCAATATAACTAAAAAATATGTTATTGCAACGAAAAAACCGTTCACCACCAAAAGCCAAATAAGGATGATGAAAAAAGTTGGATTTATTTGGAATTTTTTGCTATTTTTCTCTATCTTCATTTAGCACCAAACAAATTGGAAAAGATGCAAACAATAAGCACAACAAGAAAAAAAATTGGCAAAATAATTTTAAGTTTAATTCGATAGGTGTTTTTTATTGGATGAAAGTTTTTGCCATATGATTTGCGTTTTTCCATAAAAAAATATATGCTAAAAAAAGCAAATAAAGAATAAAATAAAACCCCGCAAATGCAGGATTTTAAAATCTCTATTATAATGCACTTCCATCAATATGGCGAAGTCCATCTTCGTCTTTTAAAAAATCAGGTAATTCTTCTGTTTTAAGTTCGAATTCGTTATACAAACTGTCGCTTTGCTCTTCTTTTTCTTCTTCATTGATAACTTTAATACGTTCCAAAAGTTCTTCATAATCAGGAAGTTGTGCCAAATCTTCAAGATTAAATCTCTTCAAAAAGTTTTCGGTTGTGGCAAAAAGAAGTGGTTTGCCGACAGCATCCTTTCTGCCAATCACTTCAATCATATTTTGGTCAACCAAAATTTGAACGGCATAGTCACAGTTAACTCGTCTTATGTCTTCAATTTCAAGTTTTGTGATTGGTTGTTTGTAGGCAATAATCGCCAGCGTTTCAAGTGCGGCACGCGTCAACGATTTTTCGCGCACTGGATTTAAAACTTCGCTGATATAATCGGCATACATTGGATTGGATGTAAGTTGGACTTTGTTCTTATATTTTATAATGTGAATTCCTTTTTCGCCACAATATTCCTTACATAACTCTTCAATAACAGCGTCAAGTTCTTTTGGTGAAATATTCAATTTTTGTAAAATAAAATCCTTCTCAATTCCGTCTCCTGAAACAAACAAAATTGATAAAATAATTTCTTTTAATTCACTTTTATTTTCCACTTTCATATCACACCTCATTTGCTGTTATCACAATGTGTCCAAAAATTTCATTTTGCAAAACTTTAACAGTTTGGAGTTTTAAAAGTTCCAAAAGTGCTAAAAACACATTGATAAGTTCGCTTTTTGTCATATCATCAGAAAAGAGTTCTTCAAATTCAAATCGTTTTCGGTCTTTGGCAAAATTTCGAATTGAAATAATTTTTTCAGCAACTGTGAAGCGGTCTTTCACAATTTTCTTCGGCTCTTCTGGTTTGATATGTTTCTTTAATTCTTCACGCGTCAAAAGTTTGGCAAAAGCATCAAGAAGTTGATCCAAAACCAAATCTTTAATGACCACCTTAACTTTTTCCGTTTCTTTGCCCGGTTCACGATAGAGTTTGTCAACATCTTCAATTTGCTTTAAGTTTTGTCCTACCTCTTTGAAAAGTTCATACTCTTTCAATCTACGCAATAAAATTGCTTCGTCATCTTCTTCATCCACCACTGCTTCCTGCTCAACAGGAATGAGTTTTTTGGATTTAATTTCAATAAGTGTGGCGGCAACCGTGATGAATTCACTCGCCTTGTCCATATCAACATTTTTTAAGTCTTGCATATAATTCAAATATTGTTCGGTTATGTCGGCGAGTCTAACGGTGGCAATATCGAGTTTTGCTTCCTTAATTAAATGTAACAACAAATCCAAAGGGCCTTCAAAATTTTCCAGTTTAAAACGATAAGTATCAGAAGACAAAAGCATATCTTCTTGCTTTTCCACATTGTCGTTCAAGGTTGCTTCTTCCATTACTTTCTCCTTTCAAACTTATATAATTATACAAGAAAAAGAGAGAAAAGGCAAGAAAAAAACACTATAAAAGAAAAAAGATAGGAATTCCTATCTTTATTAATTCAGCCAAACTATAAGCCGAGTTCTGTTTTAGATGGTCATCTATCTAGAATTGTTGTCACCAACAATTTCCAGCGGTGTTTTTGTCAGACTTTAAAGAACAAAATCGCCTGAACTTAACCTTGCATCGGGTGGGGTTTACAGAGCAAGATTTGTCACCAAATCTCCGGTAGGCTCTTACCCTACCTTTCCACCATCACTGAAAATTCAGCAGTCTATTTCTGTTGCACTATCCTTAGAGTCGCCTCCACAAGCCGTTAACTTGCACCCTGTTCTTTTGATGCTCGGACTTTCCTCTCTGCGCTCATCATAAACGCACAGCGACCATCTGTTTGACTGATACTTTATTATATCACAACCAAAACAAAAAATCAATATTTAAATGAAATTTTATCCAACATTAAAAATCTGTTTAACCTTACCGTGTTTGTCGGATGAAAAACCTTGCATAATACCGTCTTGAGAAACTTTGATTGCCACGCCATATTTTGCCATACTCTTTGTTGCAGCAAGGCGTCCACCACCAAGACTACCTGCTTCAATTTTGATGATTGCTCCAACTGCAATTATCGTGCCATCAAAGTCAACCACAATCGCCCCGTCAATTGCCACAAGTTCGGCAAGCAAGGTGCGGTCGAGTTCAAAAAATTTTCTGCCAGAAATAATTTTGGAAATTGCCTTTGTTTTGAAACATTCATTACGCTCCAAAAAATCTTCATAGGTGCAATTATAATCATTCTTGATTCTGCTGATATGTTGGATGTTATAAAGTTTCTGTGCCTCTTCCAATTCCAATTCCTTTTTGATATTGAAATGCTCTTCCGACAAAATATCTGCACCATCAATATGTTTCAATGCCTCTTTTGTTTTGTCTTTATTGAGATAGACAATGCACGCTCCTTTATAGTCAAACGAGCAGTCGAGCGCAGTGTTATATATCGCCTTCCTTATCTCTTTTGCGGTGTAAGAAACATTAGTGTATAAAAGTCTAATAACTTCATCGTGAGAATAAACACACCACTTCCCGTTTCTCTTGGCGAACATAAGTTGACGAGCATAGAAAATGAGGATGTCACCGGTAAAAGTTAACACAATTCCGACTCTCTTATCGTTACAACTTCTCGCCACTCTGTCATACATATATGGCGAAAAAGTCGGTGCACTTTTGGTCTTTTTGAGATTGCAATAATTCATCAAATGCCCTTTCTTATCAAATTCCATAAAAGATGAAACACCGTCAGTGAGTCGAGCGAAAAAGTCCTGTTCAATCACATCACTATATAACACCGATTCTTCGTTTTCCGACGAAGAAGTTAAGTTAACAAAGATTCCCATTGCCACATTACTGCCTTCATAGGTTCGCGCCGACCACTTTTCAAGATAAGAAATGATGCCGATAATGGTGTCTGCTCCACTTTCGGTTATGCTTTCAACAAGCGCTTTTTCAATGATGAAATCTTGAAGTTTTTGAAGATAGATTGGATTTTCATTTTCAACATTGACCAAATCAATCATCTCTTCCAAAATTGCACGAATAAGATTCACTTCGAAAGATTTAAAAGGTTGTCCGCGCTTCAAAATGATACGGTACTCATCAGTTTTAACTGGTTTTAAAAGGACAGAATTACCTTTTCCAAGGGCAACTTCCAAATCTCTTGACGATGATTCAGTTTCACCGGCAATATATGAGCCTGTGAAAAGTGGAATTATCAGCCTATTGACGAAATCGTAAAACTTAATTTTTTCCATTTTTTGCCCTTTAAGATATTAAAACATATATATTTATATTAAATTTAGGGCAAAAACTTTGTCAAGCGATTTTGTAAAAAAAATCAAAAAAAAGTTTTTTTTAATTCATAAAAGCGTGATATTTAGGATTATTTATGAAAGGGTATTACTCCAAATTTTCAAAATTTTGTTTTATGGTGTTTAGTGCTTTATTTTCAATGCGAGAAATATATGACCGCGAAATCCCAAGTTTATCCGCCACTTCTTTTTGCGTTAAGGCGTTTTTGTTATTGAGCCCGTAGCGCAAAATTATAATCTCCCGCTCTCGTGCATCCAATTTGGTTTCAATAACCTTCTTGATTTTTTGCATCGTCAAATTATTATCCACCTGCAAAAAAAGTTCATCTTCGTCGGAAGATAAAACATCTTTAAGTTCCAAATCATTATCTTCTTCGTTGGAAGAAGTTAAACTGTTTATCGACACAACATTTTTATGTTTTTTGTTGGCGCGGATGAGCATCAAAATTTCATTGTTAATACAGCGAGCGGCATAGGTTGATAGTTGAACATTTTTGTCGTAGTTGAATGTGTCGATTGCTTTGATAAGTCCAATCGTACCGACGGATAGAAGGTCGTCGACTTCCAAAGAGTTAGTATATTTTTTCACAACATGCGCAACCAAACGAAGATTGTGACTTATGAGTCTCTCGCGCGCTTTTGTATCGCCATTTTTCATTTTGGCAAACTCTTCCTTTTCTTCTTCAATCGTCAAAGGTTTTGGAAAACCTTGCACGGTGTTGATGTAGTTGGTGAAGAGATTTATCCTGCTGAAAAAATAAACAAAACTTTCAAAAATCATACAAACCCCTTTTGTGAAATTTATATGATGAAAAATGTCAAATTTTGCTTGACCAGGTTTTTTCTTGACAAATTTTGTCACTTTTTGCAAGATTTTAAATAAAGATGATTAATAATAAAAAATACATACCACACAATATGTAGTGTAGTATGCAAAGTGGTATGCAATACATTTTGTGGATATATTTAGAAAAGAGCTTCCACAAACTCGTCGGCATTAAATGGTTGCAAATCATCCACCCCTTCGCCAGTTCCCACAAAAACGACCGGCAGTTTGTATTCTTTTTCAATCGCGATGATAACTCCACCCTTAGCGGTTCCATCCAATTTTGTTAAGATGATACCGTCGATATTCACAAATTCATCAAACGCTTTGATTTGAGAAAGTGCATTTTGTCCGGTTGTGGAATCTAACACAATGAGAGTGTATTTATTCGCGTCGCTATATTCTCTGCTGATAATCTTATCGATTTTTTTCAGTTCTTCCATTAGGTTGTTTTTTGTGTGAAGTCGCCCTGCTGTGTCAACAATCAAAACATCTGTTTTCTTTGCCTTGGCACTCGCTATTCCATCAAATACCACTGCTGCCGCATCAGCACCTTCTGTATGTTTGATGATGCGAGTTTTTGTTCTTTCCGCCCATTCTGTTAATTGCGATGATGCTGCTGCACGAAAAGTGTCGCCTGCCACCAAGGTAACTTCCTTGTTTTTATTCTTAAAATATTTCGAAAGCTTACCAATCGTCGTTGTTTTCCCAACACCATTAACCCCAACAATAGTGATAATTGCCGGATACTCAATTTCAATTCTTGGTGCATCTTCAAAATAATTTTTTAAAATTTCCTTCAAAATTTCTTTAACCTTATCAGCAGTACGCACTTTTCGCCTATGGCATTCATCCCTCAATTCGTCTACAATTTCCATTGAAGGACGCACACCAACATCGCAAGACACGAGAATATCGATGAGTTCATCAAAAAAATCATCGTTAAGTTCGCCGTGACTCAAAAGTTCGTCAAGTTTGCGCGATATAGCTTCTTTGGTCTTTTTTAAAGCATTTCCAATTTTTTTGAATAATCCCATTTTTTACCCCTAATTACCTTGTTCTGCTTGTTTAATCGCGTCAGCAAGTTTGACGGAAACAATCTTTGAAACACCTTTCTCTTCCATTGTCACGCCATACAAGCAATCGGCAAGTTCCATTGTTGGCTTTCTATGAGTGATAACGATGAATTGTGTGGTTTCGGAAAGTTTTTTAAGATACAACGCAAATCTTTCGATATTGGCATCATCAAGAGCTGCTTCAATTTCATCCAGCAAAGAAAATGGAAGTGGTTTCAATCTCAAAATAGCAAACAAGAGTGCAATTGCTGTTAAAGTCTTTTCACCACCACTCAAAAGCGACAACTTATTTGGTGCCTTACCCGGCAGTTGCACCATAATTTCCACGCCTGCAAGAAGTGGATCTTCGCTTTCCGTGAGTTCCAGTTTGGCATTTCCACCACCAAAAAGTTCTCGAAAAACAACTTTGAAACTTGAGTTAATTTTTTCGAATTCTTCGTTAAACTTGGTCAGCATTTCGCTGGACAAGTCTTTAATAATTTTCACCAAATCTTCTTCGGCTTTTTTAAGGTCAGCCGACTGCGTAAACATATCTTCATATCTTTCAAGCAGGACAGAAACATCTTCGATTGCGTGAACATTGACATATCCAAGCGCCGAGATTTCTTTTTTTAATCGCCCAATTTCAATTGATGCTTCTTTGAAGTCAAAATCTGGTCGGCGATGTTCAAGACAGGTTGTGTATGTGAGATTGTATTCTTCATAAATACGCTCCTGCATCGTTTCAAGTTCGCTGTCCACCTTCGACAAATTCATTTCTTCGCGATATTTCTTGTCGTTAATTGCTGAAATACTTGCCAAAATTTGCGTTTTTTGTTCGTCAAAATTTTTAAGAGTGGTCGAAATATTTCCCCTTTCACTTTCCATTTTTTCGCGTTTCAAGCGAATGTTGTTCATATTATCCTTTGCAGTCGATGGTCCAGCGTTTTCAATTTGAACTTTTATCATCTCTTCTGCTTGAACGATAAATTTTTCGTTATCTTCAATCGACTTCTTTATTGTTACTGAGTTGTTGGTCTGTTTGTCGATTTCAATAAGCAATTGATCGAGTTCATTCGATAAATTTCTAAGTCTTTCTTCACAAGATGCAATGTCCACCTTTACAGTCGTCATTTGACCGACTATAACATCGCGCTCTTGACGCAGTTTGTTAGATTTTTCTTGTTTTTGTTTGATAAGTAAGTCTGCATCTTCCTTATTTCCGCTTAATGCGTTTTGCATAAGGTTAATTTCGGACAACTCACTTTCTATAAGGTTGATTTTGTTAGAAACGGAAGTTCTTTCCATTTCATAAACCTTTTTCTCTTCTTCAATTTCAGACAAATCTTTAAGGCAAGCATCCAATTTTTCTTGCTCCTTGGCAAGTTGCACTTCAAAATCGCCCTTTTGCGTGTTGAGTTCGGTTTCTTTATTTGTATATTCAGAAATTTCACTTTTCAATTTTTCAATTTCCAAACTCATTTCACTTTCCGATTTTTGCAATTTGGCAATTTCCACCGCCAGTGTTTCAATTTCTCTTTGGCGAGAAATCAAATTCACGGCTTCACTTTTTTTGCTACCACCAGTAAGTGAACCTTGGGTACTGACAACATCACCTTCCAAAGTAACAATTCGAAAAGAATAACGATTATCTTTTGCAAGATTAACAGCAGTGGCAAGAGTGTCGACGATAACAGTCGCGCCCAACAAATTGCTGATAACATTGTCGATTTGTTTATCAAATTCGATAAGTTTGCTGGCAACACCAAAAACACCCGGCTTGCCTTGCACCATTTTTTCGTCGAGATCCCTTCTTTTCATCGAAGAGATAGGTAAGAATGTGGCACGACCAAATTTATTTTCTTTCAAATATTCAATAAGGTCTTTTGCGCCACTTTCGTTGAAAGTAACAATATTTTGAACTGCGTTACCAAGTGCGACTTCGATTGCTGTTTCAAATTTTGCCGGCACTTTGACAAGCGATGCCAACACGCCAACCATTTTGGATGAAAGTGCGGAATTTTTCTCACTTTCTTTCAAAATTTTCTTAACGCTATAAGCATAACCTTCAAATTCGTTTTGCATTTCTGTCAAAAGTTTACGTCTATTTTCATAAACCTTGATTTGCGTGCTTGTGTTTGCCTTCTCGGTTTCAAGTTCTTTAAGTCTTTTTGTAGAGATGAAGTTTTTGCCGGATATATCCGCACCCAAACCTTTCACTTCTCCAAAAGATTTCGATAGACGTTCCACATTTTTTCTTATTTCACTTTCTTGCGTTTTTAAATTTTCGATCTTAAATATTGCATCTTTAAGATTTTTCTCCAAATTTTCAAGGTTTTGCACCAAAATATTTTTTTCCGCTTCATAACGCGAAGCATTACTTTTCACATCCGAAAGTGAGCCAAGTGTGTCAATAAATTTTTGTTGAGAAAGCCCCGCTTCGTTTTCGCTCAAAGTCATTTCATCAACAATTTCCAAGTGTTTATTTGAAAGCCCAGAATATGTCTCTTTTAGGGTATCCAAACGCGAACTAAGTTCATTGAGTTCTTGACTTTTTTCTTCTCGTGCCTCTTCCGCATTCTCCAAAATTGTTTGAGCATTTGATAAATCAAGATGAAGTCTATCGTTTTCTTTTTGCGTATAGTTTATCTTTTCACGAATAACCCTAACTTCACCTTCTTGTTTTTCAAGTTCAACAGTAACCTTCAAAAGTTCATCATTAAGTCTGGAAATTTCCTTATCAAAAGAAGAAAGTTTTTGAAGTTCCGCGTCATATGCATTGGTGGTTTCTTCCAATTCACTTTGTCTTAACGCCATTTCTTCGGCAAGCGCATTCAAGCGATTGTTGATTTCCGCCTTGACATTATGCGCATTTTCGTATTGAAAAACATAGGCATTAACTTCTAAATCTTTGAGTTGACCTTTAAATTCCAAATATTTTTTAGCATCTTCCGCCTGTTTTTTAAGTGGACCCATTTGCCTTTCAATTTCAGCAATGATATCATCAATTCTAACAAGATTTTCTCTTGTTCTTCCCAATTTTCTTTCCGCTTCGTCTTTACGGCTTTTGAATTTAGCAATTCCCGCTGCTTCTTCAAACATTGCACGGCGGTCTTCTGGCTTCTCGTCCACAATTTCGCTGACCTTACCCTGCCCGATAACCGAATATCCATTTTTACCAATACCACTGTCGAACAAAAGGTCTGTTATATCTTTCAAACGGCAAGTGTTTTTGTTGATTTGATATTCACTCTCACCCGAGCGATAAAGTTTTCTCGTTATCGAAAGTTCGTCGTAAGCGATATTAAAAAAGCGGTCGGTATTATCAAAAGTAAGCGTCACTTCACAATAAGAAAGGCTGCGCCTTTTTTCAGTTCCCTTGAAGATGACGTCTTGCATATTATCACCACGCAAAGATTTAGCACTCTGTTCACCAAGCACCCAGCGAATAGCATCAGAAACATTACTTTTTCCACAACCGTTTGGTCCAACAATAGCAGTAAAACCGCCATTAAATTCAATGGTGGTCTTATCTGCAAACGATTTAAACCCTATCATTTCAATTTTTTTGAAATACATCTTTTTCACCTATGTTTTTAATTTTTATTATATTTTAACATAATTTGCTGAAATAAAAAAACAAATATTAATGTTAAAGCAAAAATTTGTCAGAAAATACCTGCATAACACCTATTCAACAAAAAGTTTATTAAGTGCCACGAACGCACAGTTTTGTTCCGCAGAAGTTTTGTCTTTACCGTAGCCGATTGCCACCAAATCTTCATCCATGTAAAACTTAGCAACAAAATATTCGTTTTCCTTTTCCGTTTCATACTTCATCGTACACTTGAAATTTGCTTGAACAAGTTCTTGAAGTTGTGTTTTATAATTGGTGTCCACAACACTTTCAAATGTTTTGAGTTGAAGTTTTTCGATGATAAAATTTCTGACAGCATCCAAACCAAATTCCAAATATATCGCCGCAATAATAGCCTCGAAAATATCGCACTTTATCGCACGCGTCACCCTGTTTTGCAAACTTTTCCCCAAAAACAATTCGTCTTCAATTTGAAGTCGGTCGAAACACCCAGCAAGATACTCTTCCGAAACAAAATGAGACCTTAGAACAGTCAACTCGCCTTCGCTTTTGTCGGAGTTCTTAAATAAAAACTCGCCCACTAAAAAGTCTAAGATGCCATCGCCCAAAAATTCCAATCGTTGATAATTATTTTTGGATTTTGAAGGATGAGTCAAAGCACAATTTATGAGTTTTTTATCTTTAAATTCAAACCCCAATTTCTTATCAATCATCACCTTCTCCCATACCAACAGTCATATCGCCAACCATTTTTTCGATTTTTTTGATAAGATTGTTTTGATAAAGTTTGACAACCTGCATAATTGATGCACAAATATTGTCGCGACCACACGAACCGTGGTTTTTAACCACCAATTTTTTACAACCTAAAAATGGCGCGCCACCGTGTTTATTCGCATCAAGTTTTGTCTTTATTGCTTTGAAAGTTTTTCTCATAAAAAGTGCACCTATCATTGACATAGCATGACTTTTTATTTCACTTTTAAGCACTGACAAAATTGCACTTGCTGTTCCTTCCACACCTTTCAAAAGCACATTTCCTGCAAAACCATCTGTAACAATGACTTCCACATCACCGGACATAACTTCTTTGCCTTCACAATTGCCAATAAAATTTACCGGCAAATTTTTCATAAGTGGATATGTTTCCTTCACAAGTTCGTTACCCTTGTGTTCTTCACTGCCGTTGTTAAGAAGTGCTACTCTTGGATTTTCCATGCTTTCAACAATAGAATAATACGCACTTCCCATTATAGCAAAATGAAGAAGGTGGATTGGCTTGCAATCAACATTGGCACCACTGTCGATAATGATAACATCCGTTCCCTTTTTGGTTGGAAGAATTGGTGCAAGAGCAGGACGAGAAATACCTTTAATTCTTCCAATTTTCATTATTGCACCGGATAAGATTGCACCCGTGCTTCCCGCTGAAACCAAACCAATTACGCTTTCGTCATTTTTAAGTAAGTCAAACGCTTTAACAAGCGATGAATCTTTTTTCTGACGAATTGCCATTGCCGGAGCGTCGTCGTTTGTGATAACTTCGCTGGCATGAACAATTTCCACTCTCTCCGTTCTATTGCCCAAAATTTCCTTAATCTTATTTTCATCGCCGCATAGAACAACAGTTATTTCCTTGTTTTCTTTAAGTGCTATAAGAGCGCCTTCAACAATTTCTTTTGGTGCATTGTCGCCGCCAAACGCATCAACAACAACCTTCATTTTACCACCTCACTTTCAAAATGAAACAAAAAATTCATTCCATACTATAATACCAAAATAAACCAAGATATGTCAAAGAAAAACGAGAAAAAAGTGGAGCATTGACAAAAAAATAAAACTATGCTACAATTTGGGAATTAAAGGTGGGGTTATGGTCGATTATGTAAACTTATTTTTTAATAATATGAATAAGTATCGCCATTATGTTGTTTTGTTAAAACATATAATTATGAGCGAAATTTTTTATCGCTACAATGTAAAAATCGACGAAAAAAAATTTAAATTGAAATTAAATGGAGATGATTACTTTTCTACCGTAATTCCATTTAAAAAACCAGTTAGTTGTCCAATCATTATTCATATGGACGACTTTAACCTAACCATCGACAGAATTAACAACAACACATATGAAGATTTAGCGATAAAACTCACTTTGGATTATCGCAAAATTATGCTTAGAATTTTTGGTAAAGATTTTCTTTATAAAGATGATTTAAAAACATACATATCCAACAACAAAGAGTTTGAAAACAAAAATTTGAGATATATTGAACGTGAAATTTTAAAAACGAAATACGTGATTGATAAATATAATTTGGAAGAAGATATGCCAAACACAGAATACCTAAAAATTTTACAAGAAGAGGAGAAGTTTTATAAAGACGCGCTCCTCGCCGATAAGTCTAAGGAATAAAAACGATAAAAAAAAATATCCACAAGGTTGTGGATATCAAAAAACACGAATTTTCGTGTTTTATTTTTTATTATCTTTTTTCTTTTCTTCAACAACAGTTCGATTGTTATATGTTCCGCAGTTTTTGCAAACCTTGTGTGGTTCCTTCATTTCGTGGCATTTTGGACACTCAACAAGTGTAACGCTTTCTGCCTTAAAGTTAGCGGAATTTCTTTTATGTTTTCTCTGTTTTGATACCTTACCCTTTGGAACAGCCATTTTTCTTCTCCTTTTAGTAAATTTTATATGTTTGCCTACACATTTTACACTATAAAAATCTTTTTGTCAAGTTTTATTTCAATTTTCTTAAATTTTTTACAATATTCAAAGTATCTCTTGCCATCATCAATTCTTCATTAGTTGGAATGATGTATATTTTAACTTTAGAATCTGGAGTAGAGATAAGTTCCACCTGTCCACGTTTGAAGTTGGCATTTTTCTCTTCGTCGATAACAACGCCAAGGTTTTCCAAGTTGGAAACGATTTTTTTACGAGTTTCTGCACTATTTTCGCCAATTCCGCCCGTAAACACAATTGCATCAGCACCGTTTAAGATTGCTAAATAAATCCCAACATATTTTTTGGCAGAGTATGCAAGAAGGTCGAGTGCAAGTCTGCAACGCTTATCACCCTTTTCTGCTTCGGCAGTAATTTCTCTGTGGTCGCTTGTCACACCGGAAATACCTAAAAGTCCGCACTCTTTATTCAAATAATTCAAAACTTCGTCCACCGATTGTTTTTTGTGTGAGCATAAAAATTGAACAACCGTTGCATCAATATCGCCCGATCGCGTGCCCATAACAAGTCCTTGGAGTGGAGTCAAGCCCATTGATGTGTCCACACTTTTACCGTCCCTTATTGCTGTGATTGAAGAACCGTTACCAAGGTGGCAAGTGATGGCCTTAACCTTATCAACATCTTTTCCCAAAACTTTGGCAAGTTCTTGTGTGACATATCTGTGACTTGTGCCGTGCGCACCATATTTCCTTATGTGGAATTTTTCATAATCTTCATATTTTATGCCGTACATAAACGCTTCTTCTGGCATTGTCGTGTGGAAAGCAGTGTCAAAAACAGCAATTTGTGGTGTGTTTGGCATAACGCTTCGGCAAGCGCGAATCCCCATTATGTTTGCAGGATTGTGAAGTGGTGCAAGGTCAGAAAGTTCTTCTACCTTTTTGATAACTTCATCATCAATCAGAACGCTTTCTTTAAAAAGCCAGCCACCCATAACAACGCGATGACCAATAGCACCAATTTGATTAAAACTTTCAATCACACCAATCTTTTTGTCAACTAAAATATTTAAAACTTTTTTGATTGCTTCTTCGTGATTTTTTGCACCTTCAAAAATCTCTTCCTTTCTGTTATGTTTATAGGAAATGAAAGGATTTTGAAGCCCAATTTTTTCGCAGTTACCTTTTGCGATGAGTGCTTCGTTTGACATATCAAGAAGTTGATATTTTAATGATGAACTTCCTGCATTGATAATTAAAATATTCATTATTTATCTCCTTTTGTTTCTTTATCTTCGCATTGAAGAGCAGTGATGGCACTTAAAATCACAATATCATTAACATTGCATCCGCGTGACAGGTCGTTTACTGGCTTTTTGAGATTTTGAAGAATTGGTCCAATAGCATTCAACCCGCCAATATATTGAATTGTTTTATAGCATATATTTCCCGCTTCAATATTTGGAAAGATAAGCACATTTGCATCACCTTTTATCGCACTCTTTGGTGCTTTATGTAATGAAACGCTTGGTACCATTGCCGCATCGAATTGCAACTCGCCGTCTGCCAATACATCCTTTTCTTTTTTGTGAAATTTTTGATATGCTTCCTGCACTTTTGTTATGGCATCACTCTTAGCGCTACCTTTTGTGGAGTATGAAAGGAAGGCAATTTTCGGCGTACCTATTTTGAATTGTTGTGCACTTTTCAAACTTGCTTCGGCGATTGCACAAAGCGTGTCTGCGTCTGGATTTTCGATTACACCGCAATCGGAAAGTATGAGTGCTTTTCCGTCAAGGAAATCATTTTTGCCATACACCAAAAAGCAACTCGAAACCGGCTTTTTGTTTTTACCTTTAATGATTTGCAATGCCGGACGAATTGTGGTGGCGGTTGGTGCTTCCGCACCGGCAACCATACCGTCAGCATAACCACATTCCACCAATAGTGTAGCAAAATAATAAGGGTCTTTTTCAAGTTCATCGGCTTGTTCCATAGTTAACCCCTTATCCTTTCTTTTGTCGTATAAAGTTTTAACTAATTTATCTCTGTCAGGAAAAGTGACCGGATTGACAATTTCAAATTTTTCCAAACTTTTGTCGCGGATGATAAGTGCACTAGCATCACCCACCAAAAGCACCTTGCATATTTTTTTCTTTTCCAAAATTTTGATTGCTTCAAGAGTTCTGTCCGAAAAACTAACTTCTGGAAAAACGATTGTTTTTTGCCTTTCTCTCGCTTTTTTGATTAAATTTTTGATTTTAAACATTTTCGTACCCCTTATTCTTTTTTTAAAAAAATGAAAATAAAATATTAAAGAAAAATGGACTAGCCATTTCTTGAGAATATTATAGAGAAAAAGAAAGAAAAAAGTCAAATAAAATAGGAGTTAAATTTGAAAAATTTCATATCGTCGAAAAAAGATTACTCAAACATCCTTTTCACAATTATCCTTCTTTTTATCATTATAAGTTTGATTATCTCCCCCGCAAAATATATTCAAGCCGCTCTTGACGGCATAAGCGCATGGACTTTTAATGTTCTTCCAAGCGTCTTTCCTTTTATCTTTTTTACACGCTGCTTGTCAAGCCTTGGTCAAATGGAAAAATTAACTCGCCCTTTTCAAAAATTTTCTAGCACTCTTTTCAAAACTCCACCAATTTCAATATATGCGTTTACTATGGCGGTTTTATCTGGATACCCTGTCGGCTCCAAACTCATTGCCGATCTATATATGCAAGGCAAAATAACAAAAAAAGATGCATTTAAAATGACATCTTTTTGCTCAACTTCTGGACCAATGTTTATTATCGGCGCAGTTGGAATTGGGATGTTTCAAAGCGCACGCATCGGCTACATCCTTTTCTTATCTCACGCACTTAGCGCTCTTTTAAACGGACTTCTTTATCGCAATATAAAATTTAAGAATTTAAAAGAAGATGAAAGGGTGGAAAAAGTAAACGAAAGTGAGTTTAATATCGGCGAGATTGTTTCGTCTTCCGCTTCAGCAATAATTTCGGTTGGCGGAATCATCGTTATCTTCTTTATTATTATTGAAAGTTTGTTTGGGTTTTTGAGTATTTTGCCAGAAAGTTTAAGTTGTTTTTTGCAAGGTGTGATTGAGATAACAAAAGGATGTCTATCGCTGTCCACCCTTTCGAATATTAAATTCGCTACCATACTTTCAAGTTTTGTGATAAGTTTCGGCGGAATATCTACCCTACTTCAATCAATCACAATGTTAAACAAAGTCAAAATGCCTGTCAAATTATTCGCTTTACAAAAGTTTACACACGCCGTTCTATCCACAATTTTGACGACAATTTTGGTGATGCTTTTTTGTTAAAGATTTGTTTAAAAATATTGCATATTACACTATATATTGTGGTTGTATGCAATAAATTTTTGCATAATACCACTATTCTTTATAATAACTTGTGGCAAGTGTATCACAGCGATTGTTGAGCACATTGTCGCTATGACCTTTCACTTTAATAAACTCCACCGATCTTTTTTCGGTAAGTGATAAAAGTTCTTTCCATAAGTCGACATTCAAAACTTCACCACCGCTTGCCGAACGCCAACCATTTCGCTTCCAGTTGTTAAGCCAGTTTTGATTGAAAGCATTCACGACATAGGCACTGTCACTATACACCTTCACTTTTTCGACTTTCTCTTCTTTTTCATCCACAATTTTAAGTCCTTCAATCACTGCCATAAGTTCCATTCGATTGTTGGTTGTGTCGTCGTCGCCACCCGAAAACTCTTGGCATTCCAACAACGAGTTTTTCTTTGGAAGATAAATACCGCCATAGCCGCCTTTGCCCGGATTGCCAGAACAAGCGCCGTCTGTGTATAGCACCACACATTCTTCGCGATAAGCCGAGTAGTCAAGTTGTTCAGTTTTCTCATCTTCAAAGAATAATTCTTGTGCAATTTCTTCCAACGACTTTTCTTGCTTACCAAAATCTTGGCTTATCTTAACACCATCGCCAGTTTTTCGCGGAAAGATATGAAAATGCATATGCATTATCGCCTGCTCCGCGCTCTTGCCGTTGTTGTTGAAAATATTGTATCCTTCAAATCCGCAGTCCTTGACAAAATGGTTACCAATCTTTTTCACTGCAGCAATAATTTTGCCAAGCGTTCGGTCTGGACAATCCATAACATTTTCGCAGTGTTTCTTTGGCACGACCAAGGTGTGACCATAGATATCGTTCGCGACATCCAAAAAGGCATAAACATTTTCATCTTCATAAATTTTATACGAAGGAATTTCGCCCTTAACAATTTTACAAAACAAACAATCTTTCATTTTTATCTCCTATTATCTGCGCTAAAATTTCTCGCGTAATTTATTATATCAAAAAAAACTTCACTTACAAAAGGTTTTAAAGAATCTCCCAAAAAAAATATAAAAAAAGACAGGCGAACCTGTCTTTTTTCACTATTTCACAATGTGGAAACCACCAACTGCCAACACCTTTGGACCTGTGTGAGTGGCGATGCTAAGCGACAACGGGTCAACCCACCTAAATGGAATGTTTGGAAATTCTTCCATAAGTTCTTTTTTGAAAATTTCCGCATTTTCGTCATTCGTTGTGTGGGCAATAGCAATTTCAAATTCGCCATTTTCCACATACTTTTTAAATCTCGTTTGGATATCGTTTCGAAGTGCTTCAATCATCTTCTTCTTTGCAGCTTTTATGCTGGTCACTTTGGCAAACTTGTCAAGTTTTCCGCCTTGAATTGTCAAAATTGGTTTAATATTCAAAATTGTGCCGATAGCAGCAGCGGCTGGTGTCACTCTTCCCCCGCGTTTAAGATATTTCAAAGTGTCGACCACAACATAGATTGAAGATTCTAAACCATCCTTTTCAAGATATTCTTTAATCTCTTTGCCATCCTTCCCTTCTTTGACAAGTTTGAGTGCGTCAATAACCGAAGCCTTCAAAGTTATCGAAATTCTTTTGTTATCAACAACAAAAACCTTATTAGGAAAGTTTTGTGCAAAGCTTTCCGCTGTTTCGCAAGATTGACTCAATGCACTTGACATCGGCATATGAATAACTTGGTCATATTCCTTCAAAAGTTTCTCCCAAAGTTCAACAATTAAGTTGATATTTGGTTGAGAAGTTGTGATTCTAACATCTTCGCCTTGAAGTCTATAAAACTCTTCTTGGCTCAAATCCACTCCTTCATACAAAACATCTTCGCCAATGATGAAAGGCATTGGCACGAGATAAACTCCAAGTTCATCTGCTTCTTTTTGTGTTATTCCACTGTTAGTGTCAACAACGACAGCAATCTTTTTCATATTTCTCTCCTTTAAAATAAGTTTTACAAATAACATTATACACCATTTTATTAAATATTCCAAACAAATTACATAATATTTTAAAAATTTTAATAAAAAATATTAGTTAAAATTTTTTAACTATTTCCCTTGTTTAGGCGCAATTTACTTGCAAAAAAATCAAAAAATATAAGTTTTTTTATCAAATTTTTAGGACAATTTAAAAACAATATATTTAAAATTTTTTAACTATTTTTTTGATTTTTTTTGAATATTTGATTCGTAGAAAATAGAGAAAAATAAACGGTTTTAATAGTAAAAGCTTTTTCATGACATACTACGAAAAATATTTTTCGCTCGGTTATTAAAAATTTTCAATCCCTCTAAATAAAAAATCTATGATTTCTCATAGATTTAAATTTATATTATCGCTTTCATTAGTTTTCTTTACAACTCTTTTCATTCCAATAAATTGGTAAATACCCTTCATTTCCTTTTTTACTGCGTCAGAAAATTTATCTGACTCTTCGATATATTTGAAATAACCTTCAACTTGTGGAATCGAGATGCTTTCGCGTGGAAGTGCCTTGGCAAATCGTTTATTTGCTGTCAAAAATCTCTCATAATTTTCTTTGAAAAAGTCTGGGTTTTGAAGTAGTATCATTTTTTGGTCGTCGTCAAGTTCGACAAAATCTTTCATTCTCACAATTCCATTTGTTTTATCGCAAACTGTTGCCCAAATAAGATATGGAAGTTCCTTGCTGTCGATGTGTTCATATAAATCTTGGAAAATAAAGGACCCTTCTTTACTGTTAAATAAATAGTTCATAAATTTAATGGTTGGAATTGTGCCATATACCTTTCTTATTTTACCCAAGTTGTTCAAGAATATGTCTTTGTATTCTTTGGCAAAGGAAAGATTGAAAATTTGTTTTGCGTCATCAAATTGGTAAATCAAATTTGGATATATCGTCAAAGCATACCTTAAAAATTCTGGATTTTTAAAATCTTCGGCAAATTCAGTTTTAACACTGTCCAGCAACTTACTTTTGATTGCCAAAGCAAATTCTTCTTTTCTTTGATTGTAAGAGAGTTCTTCGTTTTTTATTTTTTCTTCTTTTGCTTGTCTTCTTTCGTCTGCTCTTTGCTTTCTTAAACGCTCTTCATCTGCCTTCGTTTCTCGGCGCATTTCAGATTCAATTTGTCGTTGTTTTTTAACACGTTCATATTCTTCCCTTTTTTTCTGAGTTTTAGGGTTTTTCTTTGCTTTTTCAAGTGCCAAATCTTGTCTTTCTTTTTCTAATGTAAGTTTTTTAAGTTTCTCGTTAAATATTTCAATTAAGTCCATCACTTTTCTCCTTTAGACCAACAAATCATATCACAAATTACAACAATTTTCAATAGTTTAATCCATCATTTTTATGAGTTTAAACGAAATTTTTTCTTCATCCTTCGAAATAACTTCAACTTCCACTTCGTCGTCCACTTTGACAAGTTCGTATATGTTTTTCGTGCGATTCTCAGTGCAATTTTGAATATGCAATAGACCCGTCGCTCCATTTTCAACTTTAATTATCGCGCCAAAACGCAAAAGTTTGACCACCTTACCAACATAGACTCCGCCAACTTGTAACTCTTTTATGCGAGTAACTTTCGGGTCTTCCAAAAGCGCTTTCAACGAAAGTTCCACTTTTTTGTTTTCTCTGTCGAGATTTATAACGCGGAAAGTATATCCTTCCCCTTCCTTAATTACATCAGCAACATTTTCCACTTTGTCGTATGAAAGGTTGGAAATATGCACAAAACAATCCACGCCATCCACTTCGACGAACGCACCATATGGCATAATTTTCTTTATCTTTCCATTTACGATTTTGTTTATGAAAATGCTGTTCCAAAAATTATTTTCAGTCGCCACCTTCACTTGTTCTTGCAAAAGTTTGGCACTTGCCACAATTTCCTTTGTTTCGTGGCTGATTTCCGTCACAACAACTTCCAACTGTTTACCAACAAAACTTTTTAAATCCTTGACATATCTCAAAGAAACTTCGCCTGCCGGCACAAAAATTCGGTAGTCGCCAATTTTCGAATGGACACCACCATTGTTTACGTCGGTTACAACAAAAGTAAACTTGCTGCCAAGACGCAAGTTTTGTGCATTTTGGTTGGCAATCTTAAGGTCACGAGCCAAGCGCATCGACGCCTCAATCAAGCCTTCGTCATTTTTCTGTTTTGTGATAATAACTGGAAATCTGTCACCAATCTTAATCAAAGTAAAATCATCAAAATCGGAAGCCGGAATGAATGCGTCGTTTTTACCACCGATATTAAAAATCACTCCATCTTCTCGTTTAAGAACCACCACACCGTCAAATATTTGTCCTTTTTTGTATGATGTAAAAGTTTTGTCAATCAAATCCAAATTAAACTCTTCGCTCATAAAAACTCCTAGATGTATTCCTATTTTTTCATAGAATAACAAATTGCAAAGAAAAAGTCAAAGAAAAATGTGATTTTTCAAAAACAACTCTCTCGTTTTGCAAAATTTAAAAGAAAACATATTGCCAAATTGCAATATGTTCCAACCTATTTTTTCTTTTTCTTCACCCTTTTACTCACTGCAAATTCTCGCGTTTCTAAAATTTTTTCTCTCACCACGCCACTCGCTCTTTCCAAAGTTTCTTCGTCCAACTTTTGACCATAAAACTCTTGAAGTTCATATGGTTTACCGATGAAGATATTTGTTTTTCGAAAAACTTTCGGTTTTCTCTCGTTCCAAATTGGCACGATCTGCGTTTTGGTTTTTATGGCAATCATCGCGAGCCCACTTTTAATTTCCCCAAGCAACATTTTTTCATCTTTAAGTCGAGTCCCTTCCGGGAAAATAAAAAGTTTTTTACCATCTTTGAGCGCCTTCATAGACTCCTTAATCGCATTTATATCATTCCCTTCGCGGTCGATGAAAATTGCACCAAGATGTTTTAGGATAAAGCCAAAAAATTTATTTTTTGCAAGCTCCTTTTTCGCCAAAATTCGCACCTTTTCTCTCGTGTTGAGAAGATAAAGCACGATATCCCAATTCGAGCGGTGATTGGCACAAATTATCGCCTTCCCATTCGGCAAGTTTTTCTTGCCGTATATATGAGTTGGATGAAATATTGAAATTGGTATCCAAAGCAAAATTCTTACAATCCAAAGTAACATTCTTCTCTCCTATTTAATTATTATATTCTTTCTATTAAATATTGTCAAACTAATTAAAGTTTTTCGCGCAAGCAAACGCCGTCGCAAAGGCAATTTGAAGATTAAAACCGCCGGTCAAAGCATCAATATCGAGAATTTCGCCAACAAAATATACCCCTTCCACTAACTTACTTTCAAAGGTTTTTGGATTAACTTCTTTTAGACTCACGCCACCGCTTGTGATAATACCCGCATCAAGTGGATAAAGTCCGGCAAATTCAAGTGGTAAGTTTTTCAAATTCTCAATAATCACCCTTCGCTCTTCTTTTAAAATATCGTGCACTTTTTTATCCTTATCTACCCCACATTTTTGAGCAAAAAAGACAACTAGTGAATTTGGCATCAATCCTTTTAATATATATGATAAATTTTTATTTTTATTTTCTTCAAAATCGCGAAGAAGTCGTGCCTTTAATTGCTTTTCGGAAAGTGCTGGTTTTAAATCGAGCGAAAGTTTAATTTGTTTTGCGCGGTTAACAAAACTCGACATTGAAAGAGTAATCGGACCCGAAATACCCTTATCCGTAAAAAGCATTTCGCCGAAAAGTTCTTTTTTCTTGCCATCAATATCCGCTTTTAAGGTGACATTTTTTAATGACAACCCTTCAAGATCCTTCAAATTTTCTTTAAGTTTAATTGGACAAAGCGCCGGCAACACTTTTTCAATGCTATGCCCCAAACTTTCAGCAAGAGAATAACCGCTTCCATCACTGCCAGTTGCTTTATAACTTACCCCACCTGTGGCAATGATGACCTTATCAAACATTTCTATATTTTCGGTAATAATGTTAAATCCTTTCTCTGTTTTTTCAATTTTTTTTACTTTTGAATTAAAAACAAATTTAACATCTTTACAATGCTTTAAAAGCGCTTTTATCACATCACTTGACTTGTCGCTTGCTGGAAAGACGCGGTTCCCACGTTCTACCTTTGTTTTTAAACCTAAGTCATTGAAAAAATTCACTGTATCTTGCGAAGAGAAAGAATATATTGCCGAACGAAAGAACTTCTCGCCCCGCACAATATGAGTCAAAAATTCAGCCGGTTCACAAAGGTTAGTTAAATTACATCTACCTTTGCCGGTAATATATAATTTCTTACCCGCTTTTTCATTACCATCAAAAATAGTAACATCAAACCCTTTCTTCACAAGCAGTCCGCCGAGCATCAGCCCCGACGCGCCCGCACCAACAATCGCCACCTTCATCTATTTACCTTCACTCTCATCCTTATCATCAACAGCAAGTTCTGAATAAAAAGAAGTTAAGATTTCATAATCCTGTGGATACTTTTCCTTATATTCTTTCATATAAGGCAAAAATTGTTTAATAAATTTTTCTTTATCCTTTTCTTTGTCTTCTTCCGACCTGTCTTCCCACCTATAAAGTTTTATCTTACCATCTTTTTCAAGTTGTAAAAGTTTTTCATAACAATCAGAAATACATTCCTTATCTTTAAGTTTTATATTTTTGTCATAAGAATATATATGCTTATCAATCGGATGCTTATCAACTGGTTCAGGATTGTTGATTTCAATTTTGAAAATATAACATCCGTGTCCTTTATACATTTTTTTAAAACTATCAGGAGCAACTTCTCGAAACCATAAAATGTCATTATCTTTATCATACGAATAAGATCTCAATGTGCTTGCTGCATAAAGGAAAGCCACTTCATAACTATCTGTGAGATAGATTTTGGCAGTATCCCCTTTTCTTCCAGATTTAAAATTTGTGCGAAGTTCCTTTAATTCTCCATTTTGTGTTCCGTGAAATAAAATCATATTCACTCCTATTCAAAACTCTTTATTTCTTCCTGTGTTAAAGGTTTGGTCTTACCGCGATAGAGATTTCCAAGTTTCACATTACCAATTCTCACACGCTTCAAAAGCCGAATATCTCTTCCAATCGCTTCAAACATACGCCTAACCTGATGATTTTGCCCTTCTGTTATTGTAACAGCAAGTTTTGTGAATTTCCCGTCAAAAGAAATTGGTTTAACTTTTGCTTCTGGCATTCTTTCGCCTTTCACAACCGCACCCTTTCTTAAAACCGCAAACTCACTCTCTTGCATTTTACCTTCCACAGTTACCATATACTCTTTTTCAATCTCAAAGGCTGGATGAATCACTCTATTGGCAAAATCGCCATCATTTGTGAGAAGAATCAAACCTTCTGTGTCATAATCAAGCCTTCCAACATTAAATAGACGCACGCTTCTGTCTTCCAGCAAATCAAAAATTGTCTTTCTGCCTTTTTCGTCGCTTGCTGTGGAAGCATAACCTTTCGGTTTATTCATTTTGAGATAAACAAAAGAAGAAGGTAGTAAGACCACTTCCCCTTTAAACTCCACTTTATCTTTTTTCTCGTCCACGATTGTGGCAAGATTTGTTACTACCTTGCCATTCACCTTGACCAAGCCATTTGTGATAAATTCTTCACATTTTCTACGCGATGCTACTCCCGCCGTTGCCAAAAATTTATTTAACCTCATTTGTTTATCCTTTATGTCCTTACCAATTCCCAGCGAACTCCTTCAATCTTTGCAAAATAGTTTTGGACTTTATATCATCTATTGTATAAATTTTTTCGGAAAATAGCAAGTCATTATTCAAAAATATTTTAATTTCTCCAATCTCTTCCCCTTTTTTGAGTGGCGCTTCGAGATACTCCGGCAAATCATATTCAAATTTCAAAATGTTTTTTTCATATTCAGAAAGTGGATAAATGAAACTTTCGCGCGTACCAATCTCCGCCGTTTTAGTTCTGCCGTCCACGACTTTGATTTTATTATTGTAATCATAAAGTGATGTGATATCCACCAAGTTGTATGTGTCCGCACAGGAGTTTAAAAGACTTGCGCTTTCTTCAAACATCGGCCCACAATTCAAAACCACACAAATAAGTCGCATACCATTTCGCTCAATCGCCGAAACCAAACATCTGCCAGCGTCGTCAGTATAACCCGTTTTAACACCAATACAATCATCCATTCTAAAAAGCAGTTTGTTTTTATTTTTCAAATATCTTGCTTCTTCAAGTCCGTCTTTTGTGTTTACGATTTTAGTGTTTTTTGTGGAAACAATTTCGCGAAAGGTGTCGTTATTTAACGCATACGCTGTGATGAGTGCTAGGTCGTATGCCGTTGTGTAGTGCCCGTCCGCATCAAGCCCGTGAGTGTTGGCAAAATGCGAATTTACTGCACCAATTTCTTTCGCCTTTTCGTTCATAAGTGTGACAAATTCACTGGTTGAGCCGGCAATATGTTCCGCAATTGCCACTGACGCATCGTTGCCCGAGATGAGCATTAACGCATAAAGTAGGTCGCGGGTGGAATATGTATCACCTTTTCTTAAATATAGCGATGTACCTTCGATACCAACCGCTTTGGGCGAAATTTCAAATCTTTCATCCAGGTCATCGCAATTTTCAATCGCCGTGATTGCCGTCATAATTTTTGTTGTGCTCGCCATCGCCAATTTCTTATCTTTATTTTTCTCAAACAAAACTCTGCCGGTCGAACCTTCCAGTACGCAACTGCCAACGGCGGAAGTATAAAGACTTTGCGCATTCGTGGTTCTAACCATTAAAGTAGAAAAAGTCGTCAAAAACACTCCAAAAAGAAGGAAGATAGCAACAACTGAAATAAAAATCCTTTTCATTTTATTGTTCATTTTTCTCTTCCTTATTTTTTTGCATCTCGTTTAAAAAAGCGTTAAACATATTTAAAACGGTTTGATATAAACTCTTATTTTCGACATTAACAAATTGCACCGTACCGTCTTTTTCAATCAAAAACCCCACTGGCGTCACACTCATTCCACCGCCACTGCCACCAGACATAGGATAGTGGTTTGCAACGCGCCTTGCAGAAAGGTCAGCATATTCTCCACCGCCCACAACATAGCCGATTGTCACTTTGGAAATTGGAATGATAAAAGTGCCGTCCTTAGTTTCCAACTTCTCGCCGATAATGGTGTTGGCATCCACAATGGTTTTGATTTTGTCGAAGGCATTGCTTATTAAGTCGTCAATGTCATTATGATTAGAATAATTCTTCATCTCTCACCTCTCCACATACTACACAATACTTTGTGTAGTATGTAACATAATACACAAAATATTGTTATTTTTTACTCTTTACTATTATGGTTGAATAAATGAAAGAATATACCAAATCAATTAAAGAAAGTGAAATTTTTGTGTTAACAGCAAGTTCGCAAATTGTGCGATTATATGAAACTGTGTCATACAAACAAAGCGATGCAGTTGGCTTGCGACTTTTTAAGTTAACAAAAAAGAAATTTATAATTTGGTTTAAACTTGCGCACACCAAACTCGATAAAAATGCATCGCCTGCTCCAATGTTGTAATATATGTATAAATGCTTCAATCTTAATTTGTCTTTCACTTGTTTCATAAACTCTTCAATCACAGCAAACTTTGGACTATCAAATTCAATTTCTTGCATCTTTGTTTCGGTGTCATTCCTTAAAACAATGTATTTGTCGTGAAATTCTAAAAAATAATACACCACTTTTTTGTTGAATATAAAAACGCCAAGTGCCCCGCGATTAAGAAGCGGATTGAAAGACACTCTCACTTCCAAAAAAATTGGTATCACTAATATAAAAATGATAACCGCTGGAATAATTAAAAACAGTGAAGTCTTTAGGTCCATAAAAATATCTTGCGCAAAATGAAATTTATAATACAAATTTTAAAATTTAATCAAAATTATTATGATTTTGCGAGCATTTGCGATATAATAAGAAAGTATTAGGAGTTTATATGAAAAAGAATGAAAACAAAAAAATTTGCTTTGACAATAATTTATATCTCAAAAATCAAAGCGAAAATATTCTTAAAAGAATAAAAAAATTTAACAATAAACTTTATCTTGAATTTGGTGGGAAAATTTTCGACGATTTTCACGCTGCAAGAGTCCTTCCTGGTTTCGACCCTAACATCAAAATCAAACTTTTGCAGAAACTTAAAGACAAAACGGAAATTATTTTCTGCATAAGTGCCAACGATATTGAGAAAAACAAAATTCGTGCCGATTTAGGTTTAAGTTATGCTGATGAAGTTTTGCGTTTAGTGGACAATTTGCGCACCTTAGATTTAACTGTTTCTTCTTTTGTTATCACTCTTTTCAAAGGACAATCAAGCGCCACAAAATTCGCCAATAAACTGGAACAACGCGGAGAGAAAGTGTATTTTCATTGCTACACAAAAGGTTATCCAAACGATGTTGAAACCATTGTCTCCGACGAAGGATATGGTGCAAATCCATATATTGAAACGACTCGCCCTCTCGTTGTTGTAACCGCACCGGGACCTTCAAGCGGAAAACTTGCCACTTGCCTATCGCAGTTATATCACGAATTTAAGCGCGGAGTTAAGGCGGGTTATGCCAAATTTGAAACTTTTCCAGTTTGGAATTTGCCGCTAAAACATCCTGTCAACATCGCATATGAAGCAGCCACCGCCGACCTTAACGATATTAACCAAATTGATCCATTCCACTTCAACGCATACGGAAAACTTACCGTTAACTATAATCGTGACATCGCTGTTTTTCCTATTTTACAAAACATCTTACATAAAATCACCGGCAAAGATATTTACAAATCGCCAACCGATATGGGTGTGAATATGGTTGCTACGGCAATAATCGACAACAAACTCGCACAAATTTCAGCCAAAAAAGAAATTTTGAGAAGATATTATCGCGCCGAATGCGACTATAAAAAAGGTCAAATCACTTTCGACAATCTTGAACGTAACAAATCGCTCGTTAGCGAAGTTAAAGTGACGGATGATATTATGAAAGTTATTGAAGTTTCTCGCAATGTTGCAAAAGAATCGAATTTCCCGACCATCGCCCTTGAACTCCCGAACGGTAAAATTGTGACAGGCAAATCCAAAAAAATCATCACCGCATCGGGCGCAGTTGTTTTGAACGCCCTTCGCACTTTGGCAAATTTAGGTGACGATTTCGAAGTTATCACCGACGATATTTTGCTCCCGATTGTCGATTACCGTACAAAAATCTTAAAAAGCAGCAGCACACTTTTGACCATCGATGATGTGCTTGTTGCCCTTTCTATTTGCTCAGCGAAAAATGAAAAAGCAAAGAAAACAATCAACCAACTCGTTAAACTTAAAGATTGCGAAGCACATTGCACATACATTTTGCCATCCAACGAAGAGCAAACGCTCAAAAAACTTGGTATCAATGTAACTTGCGACCCAGTCTTTCTTAACACAAATCTTTTTGAAGAATAAAATGCATCCTAAAAGATGAATAAAAAATACACCAAAAAAGGTGTGGATATTCTAACATACAATCACACTTTTGTTAATACCAACAATTTATAAGGAAAAATGATGCCAAAAAAGTGGCAACATTTTTTCATTCGCAATAAATTGCACTTGATAATTTATTTCGCTCTCACCAATAAAATGCTTAAGGCGTCTTGCCACCCCATTTGCACTATCGAAAATTTCCACATCTTGACCGAAAATGTCTTGCAAAATGTGTTTGATGGATAAATAATGCGTGCATCCAAGAACAATCGATTTAATATCATCTTTCACTTTTTTGAGTTCATTTTTTAAAGTATATTTTAAGGTGTCTAAATTATCCAAATTTGCATCAATATCGCTTGCCAAATTTGGCATCGCTTTTAAAATTAAATTTGGCGTTTTGTTTATAAGTTTATTATGCTCAATGGTTGCTTCGGTTGCCAAAATCAAAATTTCGCCCGCACTAAATTTTTCAAGGGCTGGCTTAATTGCAGGAACCGTACCAACAAATGTTATGTTTTTATATCTTTCCCGCATTTCATCAATCACTGTCGCTGTCAAAGTGTTACACGCCAAAACAACAATTTCGAATTTGAAAAAAGAATAAATTCTATCCAAATTTTGTTGTGTCAATTCAATTAAATCAGCTTTCGTCTTGCTGCCATACGGCAAATTCTCAGAGTCGCAAAAAAGCAAATAGTCGCAGTGTGGACAAACTTTCACGCACTCTTTCAAAATATTGACACCGCCCGAACCACTGTCAATGAGCAAAACTTTTTTCATATAAAGTATATATGAAAAATTGTCTCCCTTGTTGCCTTCTTTTAAATGTTCAATAGTTCACAAAATATTTCGGCAATTAATCTTGAAAGATATCCAACTTTTTCTTCCACATCTTTCTCAACCAAGATTAGTTCATCCGAACATTTTTTGGAAATATCACCTGCACTTATCATAAACGGCGCGCCAACCGACAAACAAACCACGCCTAAACTTTCCTTGTTTATCGCCATACCAAACTTGTTTATCGCGCTGCCGGGTGTCAAACCAGCGTCGTTAAATTGAAGAGATGTGCCGAGCCGTTCTAAACTTGTCGTCACAATCGAATCGAAAAGCACAACATAGGAAATGTCGAACGCTTCCACCAGAAGTTTAACAATTTCAAAAGCGTTGATGCCGGTGTTGGAAAAGGTGTTTGGCGAAATTTTGTATATGTTATTTTCCTTAGTGAAGGGCTTAATCTCGACCTTATCAATCACGCGCGTACCAAAACTGTCGCTGATTATTTTAGGATTGCCGATGCCAACCAGTAAAAAATTTTTCGATGTATCTATTTTATTTATTTTGAAAAGTTGTTTTAGTCGCTTTTTTATCTCCACTTTCAAAAAATTAAAGTGCTCTTCTGGCAAACCTAAAATCAACGGCGCCGTCAAAATATAATAGTGCCCTTTTTCAAAGCCAACTTTTTCGCTCTTTTTGTCAGTGTCGATAAAAAGTTTGGAACAAGTGACTTTGTATTTCCCTAATTTCTCGGTCACATAGCCACAATTTTTTAAATCTTTTCCACTTTCATCCACCAAATCTCTCATATTTTGAATATTGCCAAAAAAAATTGAAAAAATAAGTTGATTTTTTATTTTTGTTGTGATATAATCATTAAGTAAATTTTTAAGAAACTATACAAGGAGAAAGAAATGGCAAACATTAAATCTGCAAAAAAAAGAGTTGTTCTCGAAAAAGAAAGAAGGGTAAAAAATAATTCTGTTAAATCTGAAATTAAAACTTATATCAGACATTTTAAAGACGCTCTTGCAACTGATGTTGAAAAAGCAGCAGAAATCTATAAAACTCTTGCTTCAAAACTTGACAGCGCTGCAACTTCAAATGTTATTCATCAAAATTCCGCAAATCGTAAGAAAGCTCATTTTGCAAAATTGTTAGATAACGCAAAAGCAGCAAAATAAAAAGAAACACCAAAGTTGGTGTTTTTATTTTGATGTCTATCTTCAAGATAACGCCCACGCGTTATTTTTTTATGTTTAAAAAATAGCGATATCTCTCGCTATTGTCCCCTTGGTCCAGGTGGTGGGACTTGAACCCACACGAAGTTGCCTTCTCAGGATTTTAAGTCCTGTGCGTCTGCCATTCCGCCACACCTGGTTATTTTCTTGTGCATTTTTTAAGCGAAAAC
>CAZFRA010000008.1:0-40378 GCA_964521165.1 uncultured Lachnospiraceae bacterium | reverse complement strand
CCCAGAACGGCGACTTAGGAGGTCGCTGTAATATCCTGTTTTACTACGAGGTCATTGATTAGGTGGGGGTTACTATAAATTTTAGCCTTAATTTTAAAAATAATAAAAGATTAAAATTTAAGAACGGGTTTAAATTTATATAGATTTGAAACATATAAAATTTAAACTCTAATTTTTATTCCAACTTAAAAATTTTAATTGTAAATTGGTAATCTATGCTGATTATAACATAAAATAGGATAAAATGATAGAGATTTAACAATTTTTTTTTATATATTTTTAATATAATCAAATAAATTTATGATATAATGGATTTGTTAGATAAATCTATATAATGTTATTGAGAAGACATTTTGGAGAAAAATATGAAAAAATTGTTGTTTATTGAGTTATGGCTGGTGACGAATGAGTAGTTTTCAAAAATTCTTAAATTTACTCAAAAATCCGAAAATTTGGTTTGTAATTTTATATTTATTGTTTACAATTGTGCTAGTTATTGGTTCAATTGTTGTTTTACTTCTTGATATTGGAGAATTTTGGTGTTACATCGTTTATGCGCTAACGGCTGGCGCACTGGTTTATTTGGTGTATGTATTAATAAATTTAGTTCCGCGAATAAGAGCATATTTTTTAAAGGCGGCGTTAAAACGCAAATTGTCAAGAGATTATGTGCGTAGTTTCGGTTTTAAGAGTTTGGTTTCAGTCACTTATTCGCTTATAATCAATATTATTTATGCTATTTTCCAAGTGGTTCTGGCGTTTTTGTCGTGGTCGGTTTGGTATGGTGCGCTTGCCACTTATTATACTGTACTATGCCTTATAAGGGGTGGAATTTTGATAAAACACGCCAAGCGACAAAGCATTGATGATAAGGAGAAATATCGACTCAATCAAATCAAGTCCTATCGTAATTGTGGTATTTATCTTTCTTTGCTCACATTGGCGTTAAGTGCCGCCATTGTGCAAATGGTGATTTATAATCAAGGATTTAAATATGCTGGTGGGATGATTTATGTGATGTTGCTTTACGCTTCCTATAAACTGATTAAGTCGATAGTCAATATTGCTCGCGCAAGACGAAATGATGACTATACCACTAAATCCATAAGAATTGTCGGTTTTGCGGATGCGCTTGTTTCTATTCTTGCTTTGCAAACAGCAATGTTTCAAGCGTTTTCGCAAGACTTTGTTCCATACATCCCAAATTCGATAACTGGTGGGGTGGTGGTTTTGATAATTATCATTTTGGGGACATATATGTTTGCAAATGGGCAAAAACAAATAAAAAAATTGAAGGAAAAATAAAAAGATTTGATATTCACTTTTGTGTTTTTGTAAGTAAAAAAAAGTGGAAGGATAAGAGATGTTATTTGCAAAAATTGCAGAGAAAATTGTTATTTTCTTTGACTTAAATTAAAATACATACTATAATTTGTGTGAAAGATAAAGGAGATTGTTATGGATAAAAAATATGAGTCTTTGTTCACACCTTGGAAAATTGGCAATGTCGAAATTAAAAACAGAATTGTGCTTTGTCCAATGGGCGGAACATCACTTTTTGGCTGGATGGAACCTCATCACTTTGACAAAGATGCGGCAGACTTTTTTATGACTCTTGCTAAAAACAATGTCGGTTTGATTATTCCGGGGATTGCACCACTCAAAAACTTAATCGGTGGGCAATGGTTATATAAAAGCAAGAGTTCTTTTAGAAAATTAAAACCATATATGGAAGAACTGCATAAAACAGGGGCAAAATTGTTTGTCCAATTAACAGCGGGTTTTGGGCGTTCTTTTTCTGTTCCAAATGGAATGACACCAATGCTTAAATGTAGGGCATTGAACGCACTTTTAAAGCCTATCGTTGACGTTCAATATCTTTGCGCATCGCCAAGCAAACTTCCGGCACGCTGGGTTGAAGGTGGACTTACTCGTGTCTTAACCAAAAGAGAAATTAGAAAAATTGTTAATGCATTTGCAAAAACTGCAAAAATGTGTAAAGAAGCCGGAGTTGATGGTGTAGAAATTCACGCTGTTCACGAAGGTTATCTTCTTGACCAATTCACAATGGCTTACACAAACAAAAGAACTGATGAATATGGCGGTTCGTTTGAAAATAGATACCGTTTCCCTGTGGAGGTTGTCAAAGCAATCAAAGCACTTTGTGGAGAAGATTATCCTGTTTCTCTTCGTTATTCTGTGGTTAGTAAAACCAAAGATTTCTGTGTTGGTGCAATTCCGGGCGAGAAATACACTGAAGTCGGCAGAAATATGGAAGAAAGTGAAAGAGCAGCAAAATATCTTCAAGATGCTGGATATGATATGTTAAATGCCGACAATGGAACATACGATGCGTGGTATTGGGCTCATCCACCAATGTATATGCCATTAAACTGTAATCTTGATGATGTTGCTCATATTAAAAAATTTGTGGATATTCCAGTTGTTTGTGCTGGAAGAATGGAACCAGTGACTGCAGCAAAGGCAATTAAAGACGGAAAAATTGATGCGATGGGTGTTGCAAGACAATTCCTTGTTGACCCAACTTGGGTAACAAAACTTATTAACAATCAACTTGATGAAATTCAACCATGCATTTGCTGTCATAATGCTTGTCTTCCAATGTCGCATTATAAAGGCATTGCCAACGGTTCAACTATGGAAGATTCCTCACATATGTCGCGCTGTGCTTTAAATCCTATCGTGATGCAAAACCATAAATTTGATATTATTCCAGCGAAGAAACAGAAAACAGTTGCTGTTATTGGTGGCGGTGTTGGCGGTATTGAAGTTGCCAGAATTGCCACACTTCGGGGACATAAAGTGACTATTTATGAAAAAACTGATAAACTTGGTGGTGTTTTCATTGCTGCTGCCACCCCTTCTTTTAAAGAAAAAGACAAAGTGCTTATTGAGTGGTATAGAAAACAAATTGCTAAACTTAATATTGAAGTTAAATTCAACACTGAAATTAGAGATTTGAAAGAGATTAAAGCGGATGAAATTGTTATCGCCACCGGTGCAACTCCAAAGAAAGCAAGAATACCGGGCTTTGAAAAAACAATTGAAGCGTGCGATTATCTTTTGAGCGATAAAAATCTTGGCGAAAAAGTTGTTATCATTGGTGGTGGTTTGACTGGTTGTGAAATTGCTTATGAACTTTCTTTAAACGGCAAAAAACCAGTTATTGTTGAAGCGCTTAATGACCTTATGGCAACACCAAAACTTTGCCTTGCCAATGCGTCGTATTTAAGAGATTATTTCAAATATAAAAATATTCCTGTTCATCTTGAAAGTAAAGTTGTTGAAATTAAAGATGACGGCGTGATAATTGAAGACAAAACTGGAAAGAGAACAACTATTAAGGCGGATAATATTATTTCTGCAATTGGTTATAATCCAAATCCACTTGTAAAAAAGGGCAAAAAAGTTCATATTGTCGGCGATGCTTTGAAAGTTGGCAATTTGAGAACAGTTGTTTGGCGCGCTTGGGAAGTTGCTGAAAAAATTTAAATTTTTGAACCATTAAGAAAATCACAAAATTTTTGTGATTTTTTATAATTTTGATTGTTTTTATTATATAATTCGACACAAAAGGCAGGCTAAAATTGTGCCAACTATTGAACAGACAAGGGCAACGGGAATGGCGTATAAAAGTTTTTTCACTTTTGTTTGTGAGAAATAAACGGTCGCGACATAAAAAATTGTTTCGCTACAACCCATTATGACACACGCACATCGAGAAATATAACTGTCGGCGCCGTAGGTGGTTAGGACATCTTCCAAAAGAGCATAACTTCCACTTCCGGTGAAGGGGCGTAGTAGGACAAGTTCAGTAAGTTCGGGCGGAATACCCAAAAATTCAAAAATCGGCGTTAGTAAATTGGTTAGCCATTCGGTGATTCCACTCACTCGCAAAAGTGCAACGGCGATTAAGATTGATGCTATAAACGGGAAAATTTCGACAACAAGTTTTATTGCACCTTTTGCACCTTTGACAAAGTGTTCGTAGGTATTGACGCGCTTGTATATGCAATATATAAACAGCAGCAAGAAAAGAATTGGAAGGATATATGCGCTCATTCTTTCTTCCTACCTTTCACTTTTTTTCGCATTTTCTCGATAGCGTGACAGAAAATTATGCCAAGAATGGTAGTTATAAATGTGACAATCAAGGTTGGTAAAATAATATCCGCGGGGTTTTCACTGCCGGCGCTTGAACGTAATCCAATCACCGTGGTTGGTAAAAGTTGTATGGATGTCGCGTTAATAACAAGAAGCATAATCATCGCAAAATTTGCCTTTCCGCTGCCATCGTCAAGACTTTTCATCGCCTTTATGCCCATTGGAGTTGCTGCGTTGCCTACACCAAGCATATTTGCCGAGATGTTGAGTGCGATGATTTTCTCAATTTCTTCATTATCCACTTTGAATACTTTTTTAATAAGTGGCTTTAAAAGTTTGGCAAGTTTTTTAGATAAACCACTTGCATCAACCAGTTCGATAAAACCGAGCCAAACAACATACACGGCGCAAAGTTCAATGCAAAGTTCCAAGGCGCTCGTGGAAGCGCCTATCATTTCGGAGAGCATTTCCGCCGGATTGGTGACAAGAAGAACAAGTATCGACGATAGCATCATCATCAGCCAAAAAATATTCATAATTATTTTTATGCTAAATGGCTCAAAAAAAACACATTTGAGAAAGGTATTTATGGTTGGTAGTTTAAACAAAAATTTTCAAATTCAAAGTGAATTTATATGAAAAATAAAAAATGATAAAATTTTATTAAAAATTACTAAAAAAATTATAAAATATATTAAAAATGCTTAAAAAAAGATTTTTTAATTTTTTGCTATGCGTATTTGACAAAAAGGCAATTGTTTAGTAAACTAATAAAAGATGAAAACAAGTTATTAAATGAAAGAGTATTTAGACAATTAAAAGGAAGAAGTATGTTTATTGATGTTCACGCGCATTTATGCGATACTAAATTTGATAATGTGGCGAAGGTAATTGAAAATGCGAATATGGCAGATGTGAAGAAAATAATTTCTGCAAGTTATAACTTTCCGTCGTGCGAAAAAAATTTAGAATTTGCCGACAAGTTTGAAAATGTTTTTGTGACGATTGGTATTCATCCAGAAAATGTCGAAGAAATTGACGATAATTATCTCCAAAAATTAAAAAAATATCTAAAAAATCCAAAGGTTGTGGCGATCGGTGAAATTGGCTTGGACTATCACTGGAAAAATGACAATAAGGAACTGCAAAAAAAGGTATTTATTGAGCAAATTCAACTTGCAAACGAGTTAGATTTGCCGGTGGTGGTGCACTCGCGCGACGCAATGGGTGACATTTTGGAAATTTTGAAGAATCACCCACTCAAAAGAGAAAGTTTAATGCATTGTTACAGTGGAAGCATTGAAAGTGCAAAAGAATTAATGAAACTCGGTTTTTCCTTTTCGTTTGGTGGAGTTGTGACTTTTAGGAATGCTAAAAATGTGCAGGAAGTTGTCAAAAATCTTCCAATAGAGAAAATTTTGTTGGAAACTGATTGTCCATATATGGCACCAGAACCTTTTCGCGGAAAGAAAAACGAGCCGAAATATATACCAATCATTGCTAAAAAAATTGCAGAGTTAAAAAATATGGAATTATCAAAAATTAAAGAAATAACCACAAAAAATTGTGAAAAAATGTTTAAAATTTAAATAAAAAATGTTTTTTTATATTTTTTTCTAATTTTTTAATTTTTAAGGAGAAAATATGTTTAATTTTAAAAAGAAGTTTGGGCAAAATTTTTTGAGCGATAAAAATCTTTTGAAAGCGATAGTTTGTGATGCACAAGTGGAAAAAGGTGATGTTGTTTTGGAGATTGGTGCGGGAGCGGGTGCGTTGACTTGTGAACTGGCAGCTGCAACCAAAAAAGTTATTGCATTTGAAATTGATACAGATTTGAAAGAAAGATTGGAAAGTCTAAATTTATCAAACGTCGATTTTATTTTTCAAGATTTTATGAAAATAGATTTAAGCAAGTTTGAAAAAAATTTGCAATCATATAAAGTTGTGGCAAATTTGCCATATTACATCACGACACCAATTATTTTCAAACTCTTGGAAGAAAGTTCCAAACTTGAATCGTTGACCATTATGGTGCAAAAAGAAGTGGCGGAGCGGATTGTGGCAGAGAGCGGCGGAAAGGATTATGGCATTATGTCGGTTATGATAAGGTTTTACGGCGAAGCGAAAATATGCCGCATTGTGAAAAGACAGATGTTTAATCCAATGCCTAATGTAGACTCGGCGGTTGTGACAATCGCGATTGACAGAAATAAATTTGCTGGCGTTAACAAGGCGAAATTCTCGAAGTTTATAAGGACGGCATTTTCGATGAGAAGAAAAACGCTTTTGAATAACTTATCGGTAATATATTCAAAGGATGTTCTCAGAGCAAAATTTGACGAGAAATTTTTGGCAAGGCGCGCCGAAAGTTTAGATATTGACGAGTTTATTGAGATGTATAGAAAATTGGAAGAATAAAGAAAAAATGGCAAAAACTATTAAAAAATGCTATTTTTTTTGATTTTTTGAGTGTTTTTTATACATTTTTTGTTATTTTCTTAATTTATTAAAAAACATTTAAGATTATTTCATAAGACCACGATAACGAAAAAATTATTTTTTTAATATAAAATATATATGGAAAAGGAAGATTTGATTGTACTTGCCACATTTATTGCAATGGAACTTGCTCGCGGCAAAACAATTGAAGAGATAAAAGAATTGAGAGATTTGGTCAATCAAGTTGGCTGTTCACTGACCACGCTATTAAGTTGTCGATAATGTGATGCAGTCACTTTTTATATTTTAGCAAGGTAGAGTTTAAGATATGCGAATGGATTCAAATTAACAAAAAAAAGAAACAGACAATGTCTGTGTTACTTTCTAGTTTTAATGGAGCAGTGTTTTTGAAATACACGTGTAGATTTAAACGATCAAATAAAAAAAAGTAGGCGATGCCTGTTATGCTGGCAAGACTTGGACATTAAATATGGCGGAAATTTCAGGATATACTTTTGCCGTAACTTTATAAACGCCAACTAGTTTTATTGGTTCTTTCAAGTCAATTTTTTTCTTATCAAGTGTAATGCCAATTTTTGCCAACTCTTCGGCGATTTCTTTACTTGTCACCGAACCGAACATCTTGCCATTTTCGCCACATTTAATTGTGAGCAAAATGGTCTTTCCTTCAATTTTGCTTGCAAGTTCTTTTGCCGCCTTAATTTCTTCTTGTTTATGAAACGCCATAGCACTTTTTTGAGTTGCATTTTCGGCAAGTGCAGAATTATCTGCAATTTTTGCTAGACCATTTTTCAGAAGGTAGTTGTTAGCGTATCCGTCCGCAACATTTTTTATATCACCCTTTTTGCCTGTACCTTTCACATCTTTAAGTAAAACAACTTTCATTTTTTTCTCCTATCATCAATATAATCAATTTTAATATATTCTCATCGTTTTGTCAAATTTATTATTATAATTTTAAATTTTCCACATTTGGACAAAATATTTTTGAGGTGGTTATGGATATTAGATGCAGAAAAACAAGTTGTGTGTATAACGACAGATATACTTGCAAGGCGAAGCAAATTGATATTTCCAAAAGTTGCGTTTGTAGAAAATTTGAAAAAGGAGATAAACCGATTGTCGACAAAACAAAAAAGATGTTTTCCAAAACGCCGGAGTATGCGCCGCAAAGAGATAGTAAGACAATCAAGATTGACTGCTGCGCGCATTGTCTATTCAACAAAAACGGCGATTGTCAGGCAAATGGAATAACGGTGAACGAATTGCGAAATCGCCCTTATTGCGTCACATATTTAAGAAAGTGAGAAAAATTTTTCGCAAAAATTATTGCATTTGACTTAAAATTGATATATAATATAGGTATGAGAAGGCAAAAAAGTTATCTTTCCAAAGATGATGCTAAAAAACTTGATGAGATCTTGGATGAACCAAGAACTGACGAAACTTCGCCAGTCGATAATGTTGCGCCGGCTGAAGAAGTGAATAATGCTGCTAAGGAAAAAGTTAACGAAACCACTAGCGAGAAAGTGGAAGAGATTGAAACAATTTTAAAAAATTTTAAGATCTATAGCGATATGGAGATAATGCTTCGAAGCGGCTTGCTTGGCCACTTTGAAGGTGAAAAATATAAAATTAAATTAGAAGTTGCCAAAGACCTTTTGAAAATGCCGAAAATTATCGACAAGCAAAATTTAGGCGAAATCATTTGCCACGGCGTTTATGAAGGACATACATTCAATTTTGCCATATCTTATGACAATCTAACCACTTACTCTGTTGCACATATTTATCTTTTGGAAGAACTCGATAAAGTGGACGAAATTGTGCCATACAAAACTTTGATTGGCGAACTCATAAGACCGGGCGGTGAAGATATTTTGGACATCGTTAAAAAAGAGTGGCACTTGCGAAGAAAAAATGACGAAGAAGAAAGCGGAGAAGTCATTTTGGGTGACCTTGATTCCGTGCTTTTGGGCTTAAAAACGGACTATGTTTTCAACAGTGAACTTTTGGAAGTGCTTTCGCAAATCTATATCATTCGTATGACCACACTTTTGAGTAAGAGTGGCGAAAAAGGCGAACAAATTTTGGAAGAGTTTAGGACGCGGCTGCGTGAGATTGCGATAACTAGACCGGCTGTGTTGCAAAAATATGCTTTGATGAAACATATTTTGGACAAAACTTTGGCAAAATATAACGGCTTTGAGATTATCAAACAAGAAAACAGTAAAGAACTTGTCGAAACATTGAACAGTTTTTATGAACCGCTCAAAAAAATCAATGTTAGATATTTTGAAGGCGAAGAAATTCCATATCCAAGCGTGCTGAGAGCGAAAGATTCGGAAAATACTAAGGTGGAAGAAAAAACGGAAAAGAAAAAAGAAAAGACCAAGGGTGAAAAACCATTTTATCTTAAACCGGCAAAGGCAGGAAAATTGACTCCGTATAAATATACAAAACCACCAGAAGTGAAAGAAGCTGGAAAGCAGGCTCAAAAACCAAAACAAGAAAAGAAAAATCAACTGCCACCAAAGGAAAAACCAGCACCAAAGGAACAAAAAAACAACGCGGTTGAAGATAAAGACTTTGAAATGACACCTGAAGAATTGGCTAAATTTAAGAAAGATGCGGAACAAGCTGGTGCAGAAGAGCAACTACGAGTAAATCAAATAGGAAAAGGAATAGGCAATACAATAAAAGAAGAATTAGAGAAGACAGGAGGACTAGGTTTATAACAATGGAAAAAATAAATTATGCAAAAAAATAAGGGGTGAACCCTTATTTTATTTTTCTATGCTAGCTTTATTTAACTTATTTTTTCCGTGTTCTATGCAATGTTCTAATTCGCGATAAAAATCCATTGAAAATTTTTTAAATTCTGGACTTGTTGGATTCCTGCGTAAAGCGTTATATTTTTTTTCAAGGTCTTCATAAGAAGGAACGTGAAGGTCGTCTTGAATGTTGGAATTTCTCAACATTGCGAGCCCAACTTGTTGAAAATCAATCAATTTAATTTTAAATTTATAACCCATTGTAGCGACAGCCCTTGCAATGTCATAATACGCCTGTGCCAACACAGAGTCAGGCTTTGTGTCGTCATAGAAAAAATTTATAATTTTCAAATATTGAGCGTTAAACATTCCATCTCTTTTGCTGGCGGTAAGAATCATAATTTTTTCCCCCTTTTTTTAATTTTCGTTATTATTATAACACATTCTTTTTGGTTTGTAAATACTATTTTTAAAAATTTTTTGAATATTTTTTTCAAATTCTCTCACTCTATGTTTGTTATGTGACTTAATTTTTGCTTTTAGTCAATAATTAAAGTGGTGAATTATGAAATTTAATCTTAAAAATGTTGGTGGTGGTGCGTTTGTTTTATTGATTAGCGGCGTGATATCTAAATGTTTGGGCGCTTTTTTTCGACTTCCGCTTACAAATATGCTGGGAATTGAAGGGATTGGCGTTTTTCAACTTGTTATGTCGTTATATTCCTTTGCACTTGTTGTTACTTCTGGCGGTGTGACGGCGTCTTTATCCAAACTTATTAGTTCGGCGCGGGCAAATGGTAGATTGGAAAAAATTCGCATATATTTCAAACAAGCAATGCTTGTTTCGGTGAGTATAGGTTTGGCGCTCGGCGTTTTGTTCCTTATTTTTGGAAGGTATATTGCCATTTTTCAAAATCTGTCTTCGCCGATTGTGTATTATCTTTTTGCACTTATGTTGCCACTCGGCGCCGGGCTTGCCACTTTGCGTGGATATTTCCAAGGTTTTGAAAATATGTTGCCGACGGCGATAAGTCAAGTTGTCGAGCAAGTTTTTCGCTTTGCTTGCGGACTTTTGTTTGCCTATTATTTTTCCAAATTCGGCATTGTTCAAGGTGTTTTTGGCGCGTTTTTAGGCGTGCTTTTCAGCGAAATTATCTCACTTTGCTACCTTTTCATATATTTTGCCGTCAAACATAGAGTGAAAAAGGAAGTTTATAGTAAAGATTTTTCACGCCTTGTGAGAAAAGAGTTTAATCACGCCAATTTTCCGCTTGCCTTTTCAGCGTCTATTCTGCCACTTGTTAGCGCGTTTGAAAGTTTGATTATCATTCCGCGATTGGTGCAGAGTGGATTGACATCTTCCTTTGCCACATCACTTTTTGGACTTCAAGCGGGCGTTGTTGGGGCTATTCTGCATTTTCCGCTCATAATTTCTATGGCGATAACCACAGCGATTTTGCCTAACTTATCCTATTATATCTCGCGCGGAAGTGGTGGAAAATTTATCATCCAAAAAGGCTTGAAAACTCTACTTTATCTCATCCTGCCGACAACTTTTGGTATGGTGGCGATTTCCAAAGAAGTCTTGGATTTATTTTACACCGATTTGACGCCGTTTTTGCTATTAGTGGCATTTAATCTTATGCTATACGGCGGTTTTGCCACAATTTTCACCGCGCTTATGCAATATGTTATTATGATTTTGCAGGCAAACGGGCATTTTAACTTTATCCTTCTTTTGACAACGATAGGCGGAATTGCTCGGGCGACACTTTCTTTCGCGCTTTCTGCAATTCCAACAATCAACATATATGCCGTGCTGCTTGGCGACATTGCAATGACGGCAATTGCTTGCCTGCTTGGGCTTTACAAACTTAAACATATAGTGTCGTTTTCGTTGCCTTTTAAGGATGTTTTAATTCTTCTTTTCGGTACGTTTTTAATGTTTGTGACAGTCTATACCTTCATCCAATCTTCACATTTTTCACCGCTTATTGATATTATTTTGGGAATAGTTTTGGGCGTGGTGGTGTATGGCGTCATCACCCTTCCTTTCCTTGTGAGAATCATCGAAAGAAAAAAGGTGAAAAAGGTGGTTTAAAATTGGTGGTAATTGACAAAGATTTTATTAGGAGGAAATTATGAATAAACAAGAAATGCTATCGGTCTTGGCGAAAAAGACGGAATTATCCAAAAATAAATGCGAAAAGGTCATCGATGAATTTAAAAAACTTATTTTGGAAGTTTGTGAAAAAGGTGATGAACTTTGTTTGCGAAATTTTGGCAAGTTTAGGCTGGAAGAAAAAAAGGAAAGACGATTTTTAAATCCGCAAACCAAACGCTATTATATGACCAAACCTAAAAAAGTTATAAATTTCCGTGGTTATAAAAATTTTAAGTATGCTGTAAAATAGCATACTTTTTTTGTTTTTTACTTAAATTTTAACGCTAAATTTTGTTGTCAAAGGGCGTCTTGATGTGTTAAAATGTGAAAATGAAAATTCGAGATGTGGATTTTGGCAAACTTTTGCTCGCACCAATGGCTGGCGTGAGTGATGTCGGCTTTCGCGAACAGGCGGTAAAATTCGGCGCAGATGCAACAGTGACCGAAATGCTTTCGGCGCGGGCTATGGTGCATAATCCAAAGAAAACGCGCTTAATGACGATAACTTCTCCGCTTGAAAAAGTGGTTGTGGCACAAATTTTTGGGCATGAAAGCGAGTTTATGAAGCAAGCAGTCGAGAGTGAAATCCTTACGCCGTTTTCTTCGATTGACATAAATATGGGCTGTCCAGCACCAAAAATTATCAAAAATGGTGAAGGTGGTGCGCTTATGGACAACCTTCCATTGGCCAGCAAAATTATTGAAACCTGCCGAAATGCCACTACAAAACCGTTGTCGGTTAAGTTTCGCAAAGGGAATAAGAAGGAAAATTATCTTGATTTTGCCAAGATGTGTGAAGATAGCGGTGTTGACTTTATCACTTTTCACGCACGCACAGTTGGTGAAGGATACAGCGGTCATGCGGACTATGACGCCATAAGTGAAGTGAAGGCAAAGGTAAAAATTCCAGTGGTTGGAAATGGCGATGTTGTCGACCTTAAAAGTTATGAAGATATGAAAAAAACCGGTGTGGACGCGGTGATGATTGGACGCGGCGCACTTGGTTGTCCGTGGATATTCAGCGAACTCAAACAAATTGATTTGTCGAATTTAGATAAACACAAAGTGGTTAAAGAGCATATTGAAATTTTAAGGAAGTTTTACAACGAAGATTGGCTTAAATTATACATCCGCAAGCACCTTCTTTGGTACGCCAAAAATCTTCCACTTGCGGCGTCTTTGCGAAAAACACTCGCAACTTGTCAAGATATTGACGAATGTGTGGAAATTTTAGGGAAATGTTTTTTTGAAAATAACCCATTTTAGTTTACTTTTTTTTACAAAAAGTTGTATTATATTACCAGGGAGTTGTTAAATGAAAAGAACGATACGAGATTTAAAAAATATTCAAAATAAAAGAGTGTTGTTAAGGTGCGATTTTAATGTGCCACTCGATAAATACGGCGACATTTTTGACGACACAAGAATTGCTGAATCTCTTCCGACAATAAAATATTTAAACGACCAAAATTGCAAACTTATTCTTTGTTCTCATTTGGGTAGACCAAAAGGTTATGATAAATATCTCTCGCTTTTTCCTGTTGCAGTTTATCTTATGAAATGTTTTCCAAATAAGGTGAAATTTTGCTCGAAAGTTAGCGGAAAGGAAGTGACTGCTGCTGTAAATAATTTGAAAGGCGGCGAAATTCTTCTCTTGGAAAATTTGCGTTTTGATCCACGAGAAGAAGTAAACGATATGACTTTTGTCAAAGAATTGGCGTCACTTGCTGATATTTATGTCGACGATGCTTTTGGTGTTTCTCACAGAAAACACGCTTCAAACTATGGCGTTGCTCTTAAACTTCCAAATGCTATTGGTTTTTTGATTGAAAAAGAAATCAATGTTTTTTCGAGAGCGTTTGAGAAACCTGTGCATCCATTTGTTGCTATTTTTGGTGGTGCAAAAGTGAAAGATAAACTTAAACTTATCAACAACGTGATTGGCAAAGCTGACAAGATCTTGATTGGCGGCGGAATGGCATACACTTTCTTGCTCGCAAGAGGATACAATATTGGAAAATCTATTGTCGATTTTGAACTTGTCGACGAAGCAAAAAAGATTATACAAACAGGAAAGGAAAAGGGGACGGAAATATTTTTACCGGTCGACCATATCGTTTTGGACGGTGAAAGAGTGAAAAAGGTTGGACAAATCGAACAAGAAATGGTAGGGCTTGACATTGGACCAAAAACTATTAAACTTTTTGAGAAGGAAATCAAGAATGCCGGTCAAATTCTCTGGAATGGTCCACTTGGAAAATATGAAGATAAGTGCTTTAAAAATGGCACATTGAAAATCGCTAGAGCCGTGGCAAAAAGTGGGGCATATTCCATCGTTGGCGGTGGCGACAGTGTTGGTGCAATCAACTCACTTGGTTTAAAAAGCAAAATCAATCACCTGTCCACTGGCGGTGGTGCTAGTATGAAACTTATGGAAGGTAAGGTTTTGCCGGCTATTGAAGTTATCGACACTTTATAAATTATAAAAGCGAAAAAAGGGGATTTATGAAAAAAATTATCATTGCAAACTTTAAAATGAACACAACGCCAAGCGAAATGAAAGGGTATTCAATGACGCTTGCGACAAAAACGGTGAACACGAAAAATCAAATTATTGTTTGTCCACCATTTACGCATTTGGCGATTGCAAAACAATTTTTGGATGGTAGCAAAATTACGCTTGGTGCGCAAAATGTCAGCGACGCTGAAAAAGGAACCTACACCGGCGAAATATCGGCAAGTATGTTGAAAGATTTGGGTGTGGAATATGTTATTATCGGACATTCTGAACGCCGAAGCCGCTTCAAAGAAACGGACAAAATGGTCAACAGAAAAATCAAAACAGCACTTTCTTGCGGTCTTAAAGTTATTCTTTGCATTGGCGAAGACTTAACCACTCGCAGTGCAAGGCAAGCAGGACAGTTTGTTCGCAAACAACTTAATGATGCACTCAAAGGAATTTATGAAAACGAATTTGAAGGTATCATTGTTGCATACGAACCAATCTGGGCGATTGGAACAGGCAAGAGTGCCACGCTGAAAGATATCGAAAAGATGACGGCACTTTTGAGAAAGGAAGTTGCCGGATTATATAGCGAAAAAGCAGGAGAAAAAATTAACATCGTTTACGGCGGAAGTATCGATTTAAATAACTATAAGAAAATTATTTCCCTGCCGTGTATAAATGGCGCGCTTATCGGTGGCGCAAGTTTGGATGTTGATAACTTCTCGCTTATCGCACGAGAAAACTATTAAACGGAGAGAGAATGGAGCATATTTCATTATACAGAAAATATCGACCAAAAACTTTTGATGAAGTTGTAGGGCAGGACCATATAACAAAAACCCTGCAAAATCAAGTTATGGCTGGGCATATTGGTCACGCCTATCTTTTTACGGGCACGCGGGGTACTGGTAAAACGAGTGTAGCAAAAATTTTGGCGAGAGCGGTTAACTGTGAAAATTCTCAAAACGGTTCACCGTGCGGGCAATGTGCCACTTGTCAAAATCTTCAAAAAGAAAACGATATAAACATCATCGAAATCGACGCAGCATCAAACAACAAAGTGGATGACGTCAGAGAAATTCGCGAAAAAGTTAAGTTTTTACCGGTTGGCGCAAAATATAAGGTGTATATCATCGATGAAGTGCATATGTTGACTGACAGTGCGTTCAACGCTCTTCTCAAAACCTTGGAAGAACCACCAGCACACATTATCTTCATTCTTGCCACAACCGAAGTTCACAAACTTCCACAAACCATTATGTCGCGATGTGTCAGATTTGATTTTCATTTGGTTTCGGTGGATGTTTTAACAAAACATTTAAGAAAACTGTTTGACAAAGAAAAAATTTCTTATGATGAAGAGAGTTTGAAACTCATCGCAACTTCCGGCGAAGGTAGCGTGCGTGATACCTTATCGATTGCTGACTCAATTGCGTCGTATTGCCAAAACAACATAACCAAAGAAGAAACTTTAAAAATTTTGGGTTCGACGGACTATGAACTTATCCTTAACTTTTTCGATAATTTGCGCGAAAAAGAAGTTGGTAATATTTTGGAACTTATCGACAGAATCGAGAAAGAAGGCAAAAATTTGGCAGTTTTTTCGAAAGATGTAAGCAAACACGCGCGAAATTTACTTGTCACCAAAACTTGCAAAGACGCAAATGGTATTTTGAACCTGCCGGACGATGTTTTTGAAAAATTTAAGGCGCAAGCGGAAAGTTTTAACGAAAAAGATTTGATAAGATATATGCAGGTTTTCTCTTCCGCTGAGAATGAGTTGAGATACACTCTTTCGGTTAGACTTCTTTTGGAAACCACTTGCTTGACGGCAATGCTGGGAATGGAAGTAAAAAAAAACTGAAAATTGAAATGGACAAGAATAAAATTTCCCCTAAAAATGTTTGGGGCAAGGTGGTGCTTTTTCTAAAAGAACAAAAGAAGGTTGCCTTGCATGTGGCGTGTGGTGATATAACCGACGTGGCGATTGAAGGTGGAAAACTTGTCGTTCGCTCGTCCGACGATTTTTTGATAAGCGTTTTGGAAGACGGCAGAAGGGAAATCGAAAACGCCATTCGTTGGCAAGGGCTTGACTTGGAGTTTGAAATAATAAAATTCGAAAGCGCTAAACAGTTGCAAGATAAAGACATGTTAAAAATTTCGCGACTTTTTGGCGAAAAAGTGACAATTGAAGATTAAAAGGAGTTAAAAATGGGATATAATTTTGGTGGATTTGGCGGTGGAAATATGCAACAACTTATGCGCCAAGCACAAAAAATGCAAGAAGATATGAGAAGAATTCGCGAAGAAATCGACAATACGGAATACACTTCTTCTGTTGGTGGCGGTATGGTGGAAATCACAATGCTTGGAAATCGAACCGTGAAAAAAATTATGATAAAAAAAGAAGTTGTTGACCCAGATGATGTGGAAATGTTGGAAGACCTTATCACTTCCGCAACAAACGATTGCTTGAAAAAAATTGCCGACGACGAAAAGTCAAAATTACCAGTAGGAATGTGATATGTTTGACGAACCAATTGAAAAACTTGTGGAATATTTTAGGCAACTGCCGGGTGTTGGCAAAAAAACCGCTCAACGCTATGCTTTTTATATCATCGAAAATAGTAAGGAAAAAGCAAGCAATTTTGCCGATGCCATAAAGGAAGTTAAGGATAAAGTTAAACTTTGTCAAGAATGTGGAAATTATTCCACGCAAGATATTTGTCAGATTTGTCAGGCTCGCAACAAAAAAATAATTTGCGTTGTGCAAGAACCGAAAGATATTATTTCAATGGAAAAAGTGAAAAGTTTTGACGGGGTTTATCACGTTTTGTTTGGAACGATAAGTCCACTTGAAAATCGTGGACCAAATGATATCAAAATAAAAGAACTTTTGGCGCGAGTGAATAAAGATAAAGTGGAAGAAGTCATAATGGCAACCAATCCGGATGTGGAAGGAGATGCAACGGCGATGTATATCTCCAAACTTTTAAAACCACTTGGCGTGAAAGTGACAAGATTGGCGCAAGGAATTGCAATGGGAAGTGATATTGAATTTGCCGACGAAGTGACTTTGGAAAGAGCACTTGAACAAAGAAAAGAAATTTAAAAAGCGAAAAAATGCCGATTATTTTTGAAAAAAACTAGAAAATGTTAAAAATTTTGACAATTTTTGCGAAATTTTGGTTAAATGGTGGTACAATGGATATTAAAGAAATAATACGAAAAGAGATTGAAAAAGTTTTGATTGAAATGGATTTGAGCACGGAAAGACTTTCCGTCTCTTTTTCCAATGCGCCAGAACTTTGTGATTTTCAAACCAATTATGCACTCATTGAAGCAAAAAATTTTGGCAAAAAACCTTTTGAACTTGCCACAAGTGTTGTGGAAAAATTGAAGGTGGAAGGATTAGACTTTTCGGTGGCTATGCCGGGCTTTATTAATATTAAAGTTTCCAATAATTTTTTGTCAAAATATGCCAATAGTGTAAATAAAGACCAAAGGTTTGGTGCTCCAAAAGTGGAAAATCCAAGAAAAATTTTGATTGACTATGGCGGTGCGAACATCGCCAAAGAACTTCACGTGGGTCATCTCCGTTCGCCAATCATTGGAGAGACGTTAAAGCGTTTGTATAAATTTTTGGGTGACAGTGTTGTTGCTGACACTCATCTTGGCGACTGGGGTTTGCAAATGGGGCTAACCATACTTCAACTCAAAAATGATGGTTTTTTGGATGATTTTTTCGAAAAAAATGCGAATTTAAGTGAAATTTCTTTAAAAAATGTCACTTTAGATATTTTAAATGAAGAATATCCAAAGGCGAGCAAACGTAAAGATATTGACGAAGAATTTAAAAAACTTGCCGACACTTATACTCTCTATATCCAACAAAAGAAAGAACCGTATTACACAATTTACGAAAAAATCAAAGCACTTTCTGTGAAAGAGATAAAGAAAGATTATGAAACGCTTAATGCATATTTTGATTATTGGTATGGCGAGAGCGATGCAGATACTTATATTGACGAAGTTATGGATATATTTGAAAAGAAAGGGCTTTTGCGTGAAAGCGATGGCGCGCTTGTGGTGGATATTGCGGAAGAGGGTGAGCATATTCCAATTCCAAAGAAGTCGGCAGATGAAGTGCAAAGATACAAAAATCCAATGCCTCCTGCAATTTTGAAAAAATATAACGGTGGAGTTTTATATGTAACAACCGAAATTGCCACAATTTTGATGAGAAACAAAATGGACAATTTTGACGAAATAATTTATATAACCGATAATCGTCAAGGAAATCACTTTGTGCAAGCATTTAGATGTGCTAAAAAGGCGGGGATATCGCCAGAAAATCAAGTGCTGAAACATATTGCAATTGGCACGATGAATGGTAAGGACGGCAAACCTTTTAAAACGCGAAGTGGTGAAACAGTCAAACTCAAAGATGTCATCAATCTTTTAATCGAAAAAGCCAACGAAAAACTGAAAGCAAATGGTATTGAAAACGATAGAGAATTGGCGCGCAAAATTGGTGTTGGCGCAATGAAATTTGGTGATCTATCCAACGTAATTTCTAAAGATTATGTTTTTGATATTGATAAGTTTTTATCTTTTGATGGCAAAACTGGTCCATACATTCAATATACCATTGCTCGTATAAATTCCATTTTGGCGAAAAAAGATGTTGATGCAGGCGAAATAATTGTTTCTACGAAGGATGAACGAGAGATAATTTTGGCGATTTTGAAACTCAATTCGGCATACTTTGTCGGCTATGAAGACTATTCTCTCAATCTTGTTTGTTCATCCACTTTCGACCTTGCTAAAGCATTTTCGACATTATACAACAACACCAAAATTTTGAGCGAAAAGGATGTAGGTCGCAAGAAAAGTTTGTTGGCTCTATGCGAACTTGTCAAAAAAGTGCTCTCAAATGCTTTGGAAGTTTTGGGAATTGATGTTGTTGAAAAAATGTAGATTCGAAAGGTCTTAAATATAGAAAAATATTATTTTAAATATATTTATTTATACTATATTTAAAGCGGTAAACGGCTGTAGAATAGTGTAAAAAAATTTTTAAAAATTTATTAAAAAGGTATTTACAAATTTAAAATAATGTGCTATATTATAAGTGTAAAATAAAATAAGCGTTAAAAACTAGGAGGTAGTTTATGAGCGAAATAAAAGGTATTAAATATTGTGCGGCATTAGAAAGTGATAGGGTTGTTGCGCCGGAAGAAATTTCGCGCGAGCCTAAGTTTGTTCAGATCAATTATTTTAATAAAACTAAAAATTCAGAAGGAATAGAAAAATAAAAATATTGCAGTTTTGCAATATTTTTTTTAATTTTGTTTTGAGTTTTAGAAAAAATGTGATACTATAGTAATGTATATATTTAATTTTGGGGATGTCTATATGAAAAAATACCGTTTTCTATATCCAGCAATTTTTGTTAAAGATGAAGAGCACTATCAAGTTATCTTTCCAGACCTTAACATATACACAGATGGTAACAATCTTTCAGAAGCATATCTTTATGCCAAAGATTTGCTCCGTGTTTATTTTTCGTATGTACTAAAATATGATGTTGATTATGCAAAACCAACTCAACTGGAAAAAATTATCAGCAAGTGTAAGGATAATGAAGTTGTAATGTATGTTGATGCATATATAGATGAAAAAGAAATTAACTAAATATAAAAGGTGGACTTAAAAATCCACTTTTTTAATTAAATGCAAAACTTGAAACAAGAAATGTCTTTCAAATTATTTTTTAAATACTTATTGACAATTTGGTATTATTAGAGTAAAATAAGGATAGTGAGGTATGAATATGAATGTTGAAGATAAAATTATGGTTACTAGAAACAAAAAGGAAGGCGAATTCTCTTTGTTCTATCCAAGTTCTTGCTACAAAAATCCAACAGAACTTGAAGATGTTGCAAAAATTTTTGTTAAGGGCGCCAAAGGCAAACCACAAGATCCAAACGTCAAAATGAAAGGATACGAAATACCAATCATTATTCCAACCGAACTTTTTGGTGGGAAGAGAATGGTTTATGAAACACAATTCAAAAAAGCACATTTGACGGCTTATGTTCCGGTCACAGTCATAGATAGCCAAGTTTTTTTGTCGAGAAAATATCATCACCTTGTGGAAGGAGTGAAAAAGGCGATTTATGAATATGTTAAAGATGAATATCTTTGCAAAAAACGTATCATAGAAAAAGAAGAAAGAGAAGAATATTTTGCTAAACATAAGGACGAAGTCGATAAATATTATCAAGAATTTGTCGACTCCTTTGACGGTTTTTCGCTTAATTTTGGACAATTTAATATTTGCGGTTTAAAAAACTATGCTGGATATAAAGACGGAGAATATGAAATGATTGGCGTGGATTTCTATCGTCTTGACCGCGAAGCAAGCAGTGAAGCGGATATTGAAGGTGTAAAAAAAGCAATAGGCTACAAAAAGAGAAACTTGGAAAGAGCGCAAAAAGTAAAAAAAGAAAAATAAATTTTCGATAAATCTTTTCAAAAATACTTGACTAATTCTTTTTGTTGTGATAAGATATGACTAACACTTTTCGGGGTGTTAGTTTTTTTGTTAGGAGGCAGTTATGGCAGCGCCAAAACGCAAAATCATCACATTAGAATGCACGGAATGTAAAAACAGAAATTATTCTTCCGAAAAAAACACATCTAATGATGCTGAAAGAATTGAAATGATGAAGTTTTGTCCTTTCTGCAATAAAAGAACAAAACACAAAGAAACAAAATAATTTGTTTTAATTGGAGGAGTTATGTCTAAAAAGCATAAAGAGGCGAGAAAAGCACAGCGACAAAGTCTATACACTCCAGAAGAAACCACAAAAAATGACGAACTGAACGAAGAAGTTTCCGAAACTGTGGTGGAAGAAGAAGTGAAAGAAGAAACGCCAGTGGAAGAAGTTATTATCGAAGAAACAGAAATGGCAAGCGATGTAACCGAAGGCGTGGCAGTTTTGGAAAAAGAACCAAAGGGTAATAAAACCCAAAAAGCAGACAAGTCGGAAGCGAAAGACGCCAAAAAAGACAATAAGAAGAAAGATAAGAAAAAAGAAAAAAAGAAAGGTCTTATCAAAAAGACCAAGGAAACTGCCAGTGAACTTAAAAAAGTTACTTGGCCAACTTTTGCCGAAGTTATCAAAAAGACCGGAATTGTTGTGGCATTTGTTATAATTTTTGGTTTGTTGATATTTGGAGTTGATATGCTTTTAGGCTGGCTTGTTGAACTTCTTCTTGTTTAATTTTAAGGAGATTTTATGGAACACTCAAAGGAACCGAAATGGTATGTTCTTCACACATTCTCGGGCTATGAAAATGTGGCAAAGGAAAATTTGGAAAATGTGATTAAAAAATTCAACCTTGAAGACCGTATTTTTGAAATTGTCATTCCAGAAGAGGATGTGATTGAAGAAAAAAATGGCAAACAAAAACTTGTTACAAGAAAAAGTATGCCTTGTTATATTTTTATAAAAATGATATATGGCGATGACCTTTGGCATAACATCACAAGAACGCGTGGCGTGACAGGTTTCACAGGACCAAATGGACGACCTTTGGCGCTCACCGACGAAGAAGTGATGAAAATGCGTTTAGAGAAAATTAAAGTGGAAACCGACATTGCTGTTGGTGACAATGTGGAAATAATCGAAGGCCCACTCGACAAAATGATAGGCAAGGTTGTGGAAGTAAATCCGGAAAACAATCAGTTGACTGTTGTTGTTGAGATGTTCGGCAGAGAAAACAAAGTGGAACTCACTTTTGACAAAGTTCACAAAATTAACGCGTAAATTCTCAAAAAGGCACGAAAATTTGATATTTTTAAGCAAAATTGCTATAAAATATTGTCCGCCACTGACACTAAACTGGATGTGACCTTTAACACAAAAAAATAAAGGGAAATATTGTGGGAGAACGATTTAGCCCGTTCAATATACACCACATTAGGAGGGAAAAATGGCTGAAAAGAAAGTTAATGCGGTTGTTAAACTGCAACTTGAAGCAGGCAAGGCAACTCCTGCACCACCAGTTGGCTCGGTGCTTGGACCACACGGAATTAACATTGCTGGCTTCACAAAAGAATTTAATGAAAAGACCGCAAATCAAACGGGGTATATCATTCCAGTTGTGATAACTATCTATGAAGATAGAAGTTTCACATTTGTTTTGAAAACTCCACCAGCTGCCGTTCTTATCAAGAAGGCAATTAACCTTGAAACAGGTTCTGGAAAACCAAACAAACAAAAAGTCGGAAAAATCACAAAAGAGCAAATCAAAAAGATTGCTGAAACAAAAATGCCTGACCTTAATGCAACATCACTTGAAAGCGCAATGAGTATGGTCGCTGGAACTGCAAGAAGTATGGGCGTGGAAGTTGTGGACTAGGGGGTGCATAATGAATAAGGGTAAAAGATATTTAAAGAGCCTTGAAAGTTATGACAAAAGCAAGTCATACGACATAGGCGATGCACTTGATAATGTTTTGAACACAGCAACTGCAAAATTTGATGAATCTATCGAAGTTCACGTTAAACTTGGCGTTGACGGTCGACAAGCAGACCAACAAGTTCGTGGAGTGGTTGTTCTTCCAAACGGAACAGGTAAATCAGTGAAGGTTTTGGTTATTGCTCGAGGAGATAAAGCAGACGAAGCAACAAAAGCTGGCGCTGATTTTGTTGGCGCAGAAGAAATGGTAACAAAAATCTCTGGTGGTTGGTTAGATTTTGATGTCTGCATCACAACACCAGATATGATGGGAATTATTGGTCGAGTTGCTCGTGTTCTCGGACCAAAAGGTTTGATGCCAAATCCAAAGAGTGGAACAGTTACCAACGAAGTTGCCAAGGCGATTAGCGATGTTAAAGCAGGAAAGGTGGAATATCGTCTTGATAAAACGAATAATGTTCACGTCATAATTGGCAAGAAGAGTTTTGGCAAGGAAAAACTTCTCGAAAACTTTAAAACAATTATGGAAGCAATTGTTAAAGCAAAACCTGCCGCTGCAAAAGGACAATATATAAAAAATGTCACTCTTGCTTCTTCAATGGGACCGGGAGTAAAGGTTGCTTATACAATATAATCCTTTTAAGTGGATGTTCGAAACTTCTATTTTAAAAATGATTAAGGCAGAAGTTTTCTTCTGCCTTAAATTATAAAAGCATAAATTCGACATTAAAAGTGTTATTATGCACGCATAGGAAGTTTTGTTCAACACAAAATAATTGCGAAATTTCTTTATAACTTTTCTATTTTGTTTGACTTGTCGTGGACAATTATATTAAAATAGTTGTGTTATATAGGAAGGCAATTTGTTTTCTTAATTTGGCGAATTATTATAGGAGTATTTAAAAATGAATACAAAAATCTCAAAAAATACCAGAACGACTTTCAAAGTTTTTGCCATTGTGCTTGCCTTGGTTTTCACAGTGCTTTTTTTGCCGATGACCGAGTTTGTGGCTTTGGCGAAAACCGCGGCTGAATATGTCGACTATACTTATATCCAAATTGGTGCTGACGAAGTAACTGTTGAGACCGAAGTTTATAATGGCCAAACATACACGATTCCATATGCATACATAGGTGGTAGTGAAGATTATGTAATTGGAGATGATGATTTAAATAGTGAACCAATCGGAAACAGTGGAGCAACTTTAGTTTCATCCAATATCACAGTCAAGTATGGCACAGTTGTTATTGATGAAGATATAAAAGCAGGAGAATCCTTCACTGTTGAAAGGGTTGGAACCTACACAATCACATATTCTTACACCTACACATATAATGAAAAAACATACACAAATTCTTACGACTTGCAATTTGAAAGTTATGTTTCAAATGCCACAATCGAACTTGACAACAACAGCGAATTTCTTTTCCCATCAATTATAGATGCAAGTTTGTTGAAGTTTGACGAGCAAGATGAGTATGCTGGTTTGCGTCTTCCAATTCCAACCGTATATGACGAGGACGGCGACGAAGTGGAAAATATCAACATCATTTATTCAGGCGAAGCGACTGTTGGAGAAGGCGACTATCTCGTTATTTCTTTAACTGGGCCACAAGTATCAGAAAACGTTCTTGCAAAAGATGATGAAGGAAATGTTTATATTCCTGCAAGTGTTTTGACAGCACAAACAAACTATGCAACTTACACAATTAAGTATTCTTATTATCACGACGGAGAATTTATTGTTTCCACAACAAAATCTTCAACAGTTTATGAGAATTATTACGAAGGCACATACAGCGCCAGCAACTTGGTTCTCGAACTTGACTCTTCACTCACAACTTCCGCTCAACCGGGTATTGAACAAACCCTTCCGGGCGTTATTGTGACAACAAACAACAATGTAAATCATTCTAACGAAGAAATTGAAGTTTACTATAAAGTTATGGTTAAATATCGTGCCGCTGGGAACACATCATATGCTCTGCTTGATACAGATTTATATAACACTGACCCTGAGAATCCAGTGATTGACGAAGACGGATACTTAATCGACCCAACAACCTTCACTCCGCTTTTGGCTGGAAACTATTCTTTCAACTATGTTGCTTATGATGTTTATGGAAACGAAATTCCAAGCGGTGGAACGGCAGACGGCACATATGAATGGCTAAACATCATTGACTCAACAAGTCCAACTGCGATTATTTACGACGCATCTGAAAAGGATAGTGAAGAGAAATTAACTTACGCTGACGCATCTTCCAAACTTGCAAGATATCACGCATACAACAGCGTTGTTATCTATGCAATTGGAATTGAAGATAATTTGTCGACTGCGGAAGATTCCACTCTCAGCAGAGTTGTTTATGCAAACAGCGAAGTGCTTTTTGAAATCGACGATTTCGATGAATATAACCTTATTTTCAACTATCGTGGCAGTTCATCAAGTGACACAAATGCTTTTCAACTTCTTCAAGAAAACAACTATCTCATCCGAAAGGCAGTTACTAAATATAATGCAAGTTTGACGAATGGCTCAGAGGACCCTAATTATATTTATGATAACTACACAATGCTTGCTTGGCTTAAAGCGAATGGCTATTTGATTGTTATCGATAACGGTGGCACAAATGGCACCACAAAATACACATATGCTCGCGACATATATAGTTATTTTTCAGAGACATTCAACAGTGAGATTGAAGGAGTTGAAGATGAAGAAACTTTCATCACTTGGCTTACAGATGAAGATAATTATGACACCGTAAAAGAAACTCTTCAAAGTTTAGGTTTTGCTTATCTTCAAAATTCATACACTTTCGGTGCATCTTCTTCAAGTTACAATGGTGGTTATAGTTATTCTTCTTATCAAATTAGATATAATGTAACTGACGCTGCTGGTAACACCAGTTATATTTCAAGAGATTTGACACTTTCTTCAAGTGTGGATAACACTCCACCTACACTTTCCATTTCCACAACTTTCTCGGGAACATATCTCAACACAAGCGAAGTGGAATTCAATGTTCCAACTGCTAGCGATACCGACTCAAGATTGACAATTTACACATACTATCGTTTTGTTGATGCTGACGGCAATCCAGTGACAATTGATGGTTTGGACCAAACAAAAGATGTGGTAGAAGTGTTTGATGATTTGAGAAGCCAAACTTATTATACCGATTCAACAGGTGCTTATCTTTATCAAAGATATGCTGAATATGATGGCGAAGGTTATATCGACTTGACTGACTCAACAGCAGAATCATATGTGATTGATTTGACTCCAGCAGCAAACACAACAGCAACAAAAGTTCAAATTTTCACTTTCACTTATGACGATTATGGCAATGTTGGTGTTTTAGGTGTGGAATTTGAAATTGCTCAAACCATTGATACTTACGCTCCTTCACTTAAAAGCGTTATCATTGATGATGTAGAGACTGACTCATATTGGCAAGGCGATGAAATCACTCTTCCAACTGTGACAGTTATAGACGACAATGTTGATTATATGTCTTATTATATCAATGTTTACAACATTAGAAGCGACGGTTCCACAATTACTTTGGCAACTCCAAGCAACTCAGATCAATCAAGATACAGTCTTGATTATACTTACACAGTAATAGGCGGCTCTTTCAATGCGGCTTATTCAGGTGAATATGTTGCATCAATCGAACTTCGCGACTTTGAAAATCGCAGAATTGTTGTCTTCACTCACTATGAAGCAAAAGCAAGAATTATCGTGCAAGACCCAGTTGTTAATATTTCTTTTGAAAATCAAACAGTTGAACTTGACGATAGTCCAGTGATTGAACTTCCAACTCCAAAGGTTTCATATTCAGTCGACAATTCAATTGACTATCCAACATATAAAACATATTTGACAAATGATTACTATACTACTGGCGACGATCCACTAGAACTACCTTCAATGGTTTTTATTGGTGTTAATGCAAGCGGCGAAGCGACCGATTATTCAACAAGTTATGGTCAAGCAGGTTACTTCACTCCAACCGAAAAAGGTGTTTATACAATTCAATATACAACAAGATTGAGAGTTTACAACCCTAGTGTTTTCGCATATAATGAAGGCACAGTTGATGATGCCTACAGCGGCAGAGTTGTAAACTACTTCACCGAACTTGATGATGATTACGACGATTACGGATATAAAATTAAAACTATTGATGAAACAACTTATGAAGTTTATGCAAATGAACAAAGTAGCGGTAGTGGTTACACTTACGATGTATACACCGTGACACTGGACGAAGATGGCAATCTTGTTATAACCGACGAAGATGGCGCCGATGCATCTGGTAGCGTTTCAGATATTGACACGGATAGATATGAATACTGGCAAAATAACTTGATTATGTATATTTATGAAAGCGATATATTCACAGTGACTGTAACCGACACAACTGGACCGGAAATCAGAGAATATAACTATATCGAATCAATTGCCTATGAAGATTTGAGCAAAGTAGATAGCGAGGGAAATGTTGTTGGCTATGAATTAAAAATCTTTGGAATTCAAGCAACTGATGCAAGCGGAATTGACTATGAGGATTCAAGCGTTGTTATCACAACAACTTACAAATATAACGGAAACACAACTTCAAACACTGAACGTTTGTCAGGCGACGACAAGATTGACGGAACAACAATTTATGTGACTCGAAACGGAACGGTTACAATCACATATACTGTTTATGATAACAATGGTAACTCGTCCACAGCAACTTACACAATTCGCTCGGGCGACTCAACTGACCCAATCATCACAGCGGACGAAGACTTCCTTGAATCATCCTACACACTCACCGAATTGCAAAAAAATAATTACCAATTCGAAGTTGACACTTCAAAATTGACATTCACTGACGATATGTCGGATGCAGTGGATATGATAGTGACATATGTTTTGGAAAATAACGACACTGGTGAAGAAATCGAGTTGACGGATCAAGACGAATATATTCTCATCTACACGATAGACGAAGTTGGTTCTTACACTTTGACAGTAACCGTAACCGATGAAGCAGATAACACCACATCCGAAACTTTCGACTTTGAAGTTACTGAGGAAGAGACAGAAGATGGATATCTATACTGGGTTATCGGAACTGTTTTGGTTGTTATCTCAGTTCTCTTGCTTGCTGGCGTGGTAATTTACTTCATCATTTCCAAAGTTAAACTCGACAAAGAACTCAAAAAATAATTAAAAAAAATAGCGTTTAATCGCTATTTTTTTATTACTATTTTGTGGTGAGAATTGAGTTTAATTTTTATGGCAAAAATTATTTAATTAAACTTATCAATTTGAAGAAATTAATTAAAAATAAAAAACACTTTATCAAACGATAAAGTGTTTTTTGTTATCCAAATTGTTGGATAATGTTTGATTACTTAACAGTAATACGTTTTCTTAACAGGATAACCAAGATGATTACAACCAGAAGGACGATTATGGAAACCACGATTGCGATGATTGTGGCTGCATTAAATGGCTCGTTTTTCGTCACTTTCGCGCTGTATAGAAGGTTGCCACTTGGTGAAACAAGTTGAATGAAGTATTCGTGGGCACTTTCCAAAGTGTATGACTCAACATCGGTTGTGGTTGAGTCGATGCTGTAAGAATATTCCGTCCGTTGCTCATTGTTTTGATAATAAATGATTTGCAAGGTGGTTTCACCAAACTCTTCATATATATTTCCAGCGTTGAATGAAACGATTATCGGGTCGGTGGTTTCATCGCCAATGTCAATTGAAGTGTATATCAAGTTTTCCCTACCGACTTGGATTGTCACTTTGAATGTCCAACTTGTTTGTGTGCTTTCGCTGTTATACAGTTTTTCGTTGCTGTTTACGGTGATAATGTAAGTTCCAGCGCCTGTTTTTTCGTCAAGGTAGGACAAAGTGAGTTCGGCTAGATAGTTTTCCTGCCCGACATTGATTGTGTCTAGGTTGAGCGATTTGATATAAACATCTGTCACATCCACGTCGTCTTTTATTATCGATTCAATGTAATAATTCGAATATTTATTGATAATGAAGGCGTAACGATATTCGTTCGGGTTGAGAATTGTGAAGTAGTATGTTTGTGTTCGGATGTTTGAATTGTCGCCACTATATTGCGCTGAGAAGGTGACGCCATAGTATCCAGTTTCAGTGAAGACATATTGCCCGTTGGTTGGTGTGATGGTGTATTCTTCGCCGTTGCGCGTTACTGACAAGGTGACACCACGCGTTGAGTAGTAAGAAGTTACGGCACTGTCAAGTGCGAGATAGATTGTGCCGTTGTATATTGCTTCACTTATCGGTTCCGTAGTTTCCAATTCGTTGGTTAGCGGGTTGGTGTAGGTTATCGTGAATGGAACATCTTTTAAGAACAACAAGGTGAAGGTGGTGGATTGGTCGGAATTTCCATAACTGAAAATTTGAATGTTTCCAGACGCATCTTCAAAACTGATACGATAGCTGCCGGAGCGGGTGATGTATGTGTAATAATACTCTTGACCATTCACTGTTTCGCTATATATCACTGGGTCGAGTTCGTAGCCATTTTTTGTAATGTGAATGGAAATGGTGTTTTGTGAAATAGCATAATATTTCGACCACTCCAATTTGAGTTGGGTTATAGACGAATCTTCGGTGACAACAAAGTTCATGCTTGTGGAGTTGATTAAGTTGGTGTTGTAGTCCATAATTCCAGTTGTGGAGTTGTAGGTATAGAAGCCAGTGGTGAAGTTGTTGGTTGGTTCGATGAAGGTCACCGCGATTTGTGTGTGGAAGGTTGGAATGTTGGTCGTCGAACTTGTGATGTTGTTTCGATTCGAGATTGTGTAGATATATGTGCGAACATTGTCGGCGTCTTCGTAAACTATCACATCATCAAGAACTTCAATTAGTTGTTCTTGATTTGTTACAATGCTGAACAAACTGTCACGGTTTAAATAGCTTATGTTAACGATATAGTGATTTGTGTAGGTTTGCGTTGTGCCAGATGAGGTTGCTGTGTAGGTTTGACCAGACTTTTGCAAAATTTCAATGCCGGTGTCGCGCTGGACGGTGAGATAGTAAGCGGTTGTCCGCGTGGAAGAAAGTGTGAAGGTGTAAACATATTCTGATGGAATAAATTCGAAAATGTAGGAATAATTTCCGGTTTGGTCAACATATCCTAATTCGGCAATTTCATCTAAATCATACCAAACTCGGAGATAGAAGGTTTGTTGGTCGACATCGTCGTTGCAATACAATTCTGTTGCACTGCCAATTTCTTCCCAAGAATAACCACCGTCAAGGCTGATTTCAAACTTGATTGGCAAGAAGTAAGTGCTTGTGTTGTAATATAAGTATACGCTTGAATAATAATATACTTGAGGTTCACCGTTTAAGCCTAAAAGAGAAGCAGTCACATTCTGTCCGTTAGACAGGAAATAGAAACCATTTTCAATCTCTTCAGTTGTGGACGGAGTTGGAATTTCGTTGTTAAGGATGAAATATATCGATTTAACATAGCCACTAGAGTCAGAAACTGAAGCGTCATATATATCCAAACGAATTCTGTATGAATAGTTCGTGTCATCAGTTTTTGCGGTGTAGGTTATGCGTTGAATTGTGCCACCTTGCGAAGTTGTGGTGAAGTTAACATAAGCGTTTGTATCTGTCATTTCCACAAATCCGCCTGCTTCGAGTTGATATTGTTCAACGCGATATTTTGCGGTGTTATAGGTGTATCTAAAATCGTTGGCGGTGATGTAATATAAATTGTTGTCGTCCGCATAGAAGGAATACAAGTAACTTCCGGACGAAATTTCAGTGTAGCCAGTCGTTTCGTGATATAAGTGAATTTCAGTGTAGGTTGTGCCATAGTTGTCTGTATATTCATAAATAATGCGTGTATTATCCGACAGGTTTAAACTTTGGTTAAGTTCAAAGGTTATTGTCGAGCCGGAAGTCGTTACCGTCACATATTGGCTACTTTGCCACAAATCAGCGTAACCAAATTCGTTTGTTGCTTCATAATATATTGTTTCAGAACCCGATGTTGTTGATGGGGTATATATCTTCAAACTGGTCAGATATACATAAGCATAGTCGGCACTTTCAAGTTCGCTGTCCGTTGGTTGACTGAAAGATATGTATTCTCTTGTTTGGTCACTCGTCATTGTGGCAGTCAAACTTGTGTTGCGTGTGTTGACATATATGTTTGTTGTCGATTTTAGAACTTGGTCATAGAAAGTTATTGTGTGCTTAAATCTTGAATCTAAATTGCCGTTCAAAATGGAAGATATACTAACTTCGCTGTAGGTTGTTCCGTTGATTTGATAAACTCTTCCAGAAAGCCAAGGTGAAGTCATAAAGTAATATGTGCTTGGTATGCCGTTTTCGTTTAGTGCGGTAACAACAAACATTGTCCAAACGTTTCCAAAATAGTTAACTTCGCTGATGGTTATACCTGGTTTGGAGTATATATTCAAACGTGCGGAATGTGATGTCGAAGATGTCAAATTAAGTGCGTTGTTAAAATCTTCTTGCGTTAAGGATTCGGTAACAAGTTCGTTGTCCACTTCGCTTTGGTAAGAGATTATTGCCGTGTCGTTTGAAGAATAGTCGGTTATATAAATTGTGTAGATTGTTAGATTTCCAGCAAGGTCCGTTTCGACAATTTCATAATAATTTCCAACTTCAAAACTTGAAAGAGAACTAATTGTGCCGTCGAAGGTGCTTGTGGTAAAAGATTCCGGCGTAGTTTCGTAGGTGCTTGATGTGTATTTATCATTGAACAGGCGATAGTAGATTGTTGAAGATTCTGTGCTGCTTGTGCTTTTCAATACATCAAGGAAAGAAGATGAAACGCTATATGAATAATATCTCAATTCGCCATCGGTTGTGCTGATGTTGTAAGTGGTTTCGGTGTTAGATGTCACAGAGTTATTGTTTAAGTCAGTGCGCATTCGCAAATCTTCGTAGGTGATTAGGTTAGGCACTGGAGTGTAATTAATGACATTTTGAACAAGTTCTGTGATATTTGTGTTCGGTGCTTCAATGTCGATAACAATTCGCTTTGTAACGGTGTTGTAATATGCCGAGTTGTGGTTAACATATTGCATTGTTATGTCGATATAGTTGCCGTTGCTATAGAAATTGCTCACACCTGCTAAACCTGAAAGTTGATTGAAGGTCAGGGTGGCGACATAATATCTGCTGCTGTCGTTTGAAGTCACAGAATTATTGAATAATTCTTCTGCTGAAATTGTGCCTGTATATACTATATTGCCATATTGGTTATATAAGGTAACTGCGATTTGTGTTTGGTCAATTTCAGCGGTGAAATAGTCAGTTGAGCGTGGTTTATTCCAAAGAATTTGTATCGAATTTTGATTGGTGTGATATCTTTGAATTGTTGTGCCATATGCGCTAACTGTGTCAGAGTTCAAAGTTCTTCCGCCAGTTGTTTGAGCGGTGAAGTCAGGGTCGACATCTTCAATTGTGAAGGAAAATTCGGAATATTTTTTGAAAGTGTCATCGATTCCAACACTGTTATATCCTTGATAAATTCTCACGGTATAGACGCCGGCTTCTGTTAAGCCTGTTAATTTGTTGCCGTTTGCGTCATAAAAAATCAAGAAACCATATTCTGAGTCCGCATTGGTTGGGTCAGGGTCATTGAAAGTTGTTGTTGTGCGATAGAGAGGAACGCTGGATGTGCCAGAATAGTCTTTATAAATTTCAGCGTAAAGAAGATATTCTTCAATCACGATATCATTTTCGCAACCACTGCAAGTATCATCACCGCAGGTAGTATAATAATTATCGTAATTACTGCTTACAACTTCGTAGTGATATTCGGTTTCACTATCCATAACTTTATAAGCATATTGTGTATATTTATATGTTGGAACATAAATCTTGACTGGAAGTTTATTGGTTGTCCAAGTTGTGCCCGATGCCAAAGTGGTGTCGCCATTGGATTCGCCGAGAATGCTGTTGGTTGGATAAGTTACCACAATATCAGCCCCGTCGCCACTGTCATACATTGCCACAAAAATTTCACCGCCGACAAGGCTTTCATAACTTGTTTCGTTGTTAGCGTTTTTTACTGTTGTTTGCGCAGAGATAACATCATTTCTGTCGACATAGAGAACAAAAGTGCGAGAGTAGATGTCGTTGCTGTTAATCGTATATGTTTCACTATCAACCTTATATGTTCGCGTGATGACATATTTGCCTGGAGAAGTGATATATGTTTCGGAGTCCAAATTGATTTCGCCAGTGATTGGAGTAGTACTTTCTCCGTCCTGTTCGAAATCATAAAGCGTATATGAACTTGTGGATTCTTCCGAAAGAGAATAATAATAATAATAGTTGTTGCCATTTTCATCAGTCCCTGATTTTTGTGTATAAGCATAATATTCCAACGTTACAGTGTCGATTTGAATAACTTGGCTGCTTCCAGTTAAGGTGATTGTTGGAGTGAAGGAATAAGAAATTGCTTTTTCCACATTGACAGGCGATAGATACATCGTTAGTGTGCTGTAACTGCCTTCGGTTCCTGAAACTGTGTTGTTGCTGGTTAAAACTACGTCGTCATAATATATTTGGAATTCGGAAGAGTCATAACTTACAATAATTGTTTGCCGTGCACTGTAGTTGGAAGAATACTGATTGAAATTGTGTTTTTGTGTATCGCTGTTTAAGTCAGTTCCGCTGGCGTATTTATTGTTGCTGGCATCGCGAATAAGCACGCGGTAGGTAAATTCGCCGGTGTAATTTTCAAGGTTAAATGTGAAATATTTTTGCTTTTGACCACTCACCACCTGTTCATAACTGTCACTTCCAAGCGTTGTTGTTTGATAGGAGACATCATCAATTTCGATTGCTAAATATGCACTGTAACTATCCGAGTTGCTTACATCTCTGATGTATTGAATTAAGCCATCATAATAAAGATTATAAAATGCCCTATAAATTCCTAAGGTTGCGATGTCGTCCATATTTTTGAATAAGTTATAGTTATAAACACTTGAATTAAGATTGTCCCAGTCGCTGATATAGGTGTTAAGAGTCCAAGTTTCTGTTGTTGTGATTTGCAAAACTTTGTAATCACCCCAATAGAGCGTTGAAGTATCCGAAATAAAGTGAGATGACGGAATCAGTGAAAAAGTGTTATTGGTTTCCAAAGCAAATATAGGCGATGTCGTGTCTTTGATGTAAATTTCGTAGGTATGGTTGCCGGCTTCGTCATAAATATCAAAAACATAAAGACCAACCGAAGTTAAAACATTTTGGCTTGGTGTGGTGGAAGAATATATATCCGTATTTTCCATATATCTCGTCCAAGCAGTTGCTGTCGTGTCAAGGTTGAGTGTGTAGTTGATTGGAAGATAAGCATAGTCTCCTCTTTGAGTCAAGAAATTGCTAAGCAAAGTGGAAATTTCGGTTTCACTCATACTGCCATAAAAATCGCTGGATGTGATTTGAAAATAGCGATAATATGCATAGGTTTCCGCACCGCTTGTTTTTCTATTCCAAGAAATGATAAAGTCTTGATTTGTGGAAATTCCTTCAAGTTTTTGCAAAATGTCATAGTTCGTTGAGCCCGAGATAAGCGAGACATTTCTTGCTGTAACGCCGGTGATTTCGTATTTATCAATTGTGAAGGAATATTCTCTTCTCACAATTTCTTTCACGGTGGAGTTTGAAACATTGATGTCGGTTGTTGCAGTGGCTGTTTGCAGGTCACTTGTGTAATAAATTCGAATGGTATAGAAATAACTGTCGGTTAGTGTGAGAGTGTTGCCGCCGACATAACCCGGTGCATCCAGCATATTAATACCTAAAACACCGCCATAACTACTGGAATAGGAATTGTTTAGATAGTCCCACGCGTAGATTTGAACGGTTACGCCGCGGTTATAGAGATAAGAAATGTTTTCATTTGTTAAGATAACATCTTGATTGGTGTATTGACTTCCGTCACCATAAATTGTGGCGGAATTTCCGTCAGTGTCCAATGTTGTAAGCGTGATTGAAGGCAATTCGCCGGTGATTTGGAAATAAAACACTTGATAGAAATACATCCCTTGCGCGAGTTGACCGCTGGAAGTATAGTAATTGTTGAAAGTATACGCCAAAATGATGATATATGTCCCTTTTTCACGAATATTTCCGCCAGTATAGGTGGAGCGATACAAATTTTCGTCATTTAGAGTTATTGATGAAACTAAAGAATAACTGTTATCCACTTGCGTTGTGGAGTAAACATACGACAAGACATTATTGCCAGAAGCTGCCGTTGCGTTGGATGTGAAAAGAATTGGTGCTTGGTTGGTGGCAACAACATCTTCGCTATGATTGTTGGTTATGTAAGAGATAATATTGTTTATCGTGAAAGTTGAGCCGCCGGTGTTGTCGTCGGGATTTTGGTTTTGACTATAGCTACTATTGGAAGCCAAAAATTGTGAAGTTATGTCCGCGCTTTCATAATAATATCCATCAAATTCGCCGTTTTCGTTGGTGTAGGATTTGAATTCGACATATTCTGAGCCGTTGTCATAGTCGACATAGTTTGCTTGATAGCCAAAACCATATACCATAATGCGTTTTATCTCATCTGAAAGAGCGGAAAGTGAGTATTTATTATATATGCCGCTACTGTTGTCAGAATGTTCAAAAGTGGCGACAGCGTTGAAAATAATAGAATAATTACCGACGTCTTGGAAGAATATTGAAACACTGGTGTTGCTATTTTTAACCACCGTCACAATATCATCACCATCAAAAGTGCCATCATCCGTCACTTTTGAACCATCAGCATTGATTGTCAAAACGTCGTAAGAAATTGTTTCATAAGTTGTGACGCTGTTTTGAGTTTTTGTGATGGAGATGTCATACTTTGTTGGGTCATAGGTTATGCTGGCAATTTGATTGTTGGCATAGGAATAATTAAAGTAATAATAGTAACCATAAACATTGCTGGTTGAAGAAGTTACTTGATATGTGTTATCAAAACCTGATTCTGTAACAATTGGGCGAGTATTGGAAATATAGTCCGAACGTTCAAGCACAATAAAATCAAATTTCAAAGTTACTTGGTTGTCTGTGAAAACTGTTTCCGTTCCGTCTGTTTTACCGTCTGTGCAGGTGTAGACACTTAAAGTTATTACGACTGAGTAAAGGCCCTCAATCAATTTTCCACTATCATCGGTAATAGAGTAGGTATGTTTTATTTCGTCGTCACTTGCGTTATTTTGGTAGTAGGAACTTGATAGGTCGGCAAAGTTGAGTTCATAGGTTTCCAAAATAGCATTAGAAGCGTTTGAACTTTCAAAAGTATATGTAGTTTGTTCGTTAAATTGTTTTGATTGATCAATTGTTTGTTGTTCACCGTTTATATATATATTCGTGGATTGCACTGTAAAAAAGTAGAAAGTTGAGATATCATTTTCATTTGGATAAAAAACATATTGATATATATCACTTGTGGCATTTGAGTTAACTTGTCCTCCGTTGTTTCGAAAGGTTATAGTTAATTTATTACTTTCGTTAGAAGTATTGGTGTAGCGAAGAAATATGTTGTCTTCTATAAGACTTCCTTCCACCGCTTGCGAAGAACCGCTACTCGTTACAGGTTCATATTCCTGAATGGAGACATAGTCTGGAAGGTCAGATACAGCATTGTTGACAAAGGAATTTATCTCTTCGACAACCACCGTTTCGGCCGATGCGTAATTGTTTTGTAGAGAAAGTGTTATAATACCTGTGCACATCATACACAGTGAAAAGAAAGTTAAAAAGAAAGATTTTGTTAAAGATTTCATAATAACCTCACTATTTACTAATATTCTAGCATAAAAAAAAATTATTTCAAAATAAATAGATATAATTTATTATAAATATATTTATTTAAAATAATACATAAGTAAATATTTTTCAAAAATTAAAAATTAATTTTTTGCAATTATTTTTCACTACAATGCATACGAGTTTTTCGATTTATTTTAATTATAATTATTTTTTGAAAAAATAAAAAAAATAAAAAATACTAATTTTTTATCAAAAAATTCAATTTTTTTCTAATTTTTTATTATTTTTTTATTTTTAATACAAAATAAATTTAGTTTTTGGAGATGAGAATGTTGAAGAATTTGCTTTTATATTTAAGCGCGTTTATGCCGATGTATGTTTTGGTGTTTGTGAAACTTGTGGTGGAAATTGTTAACAACAATCTCTCATTTAATGTTTTGAATACAATAAATTTCATTACTTTGCTCATCCTAATTCTTGGTGGGATTGTGGGGCTTATGTGGAATGTGAAATTTAACAATGAGAAATCCACAGAGATAATCATTTTGGAAAAAGAAAATATCACCGACAAGCATTTTCTGGGCTACTTTTCTCTCTTCGTCTTTTTTGCTATTCCACTCAACTTGTCACTTGTCAGCGCTTATTGCGTCTATGTGCTGGTTTTGATTTTCATCGGTATTGTATACATCAACAATTCGCTATATTATATCAATCCACTTTTAAACATTTTAGGTTTCAATTTTTATGACATAAAATATAAGGAGATAGAGAGTGGTGAGATAAAGGAAGGGAAAATTTTCTTCAAGGGTGAGCCAAAATTACATCACTCATATTTTGCCAAAGTAAAGAATAAACATTTTTGTTTTATAGACAAAAAACACAGTCGTTAATTGTTTAAGACTGTGATCTTATATTTATTCTTTAAATTTTGCATGCACCTTTTTCAAAAGTAAAAATCAGAAAAATAGCAAAAATTTTCAAATTTTTCGCAAAAAAATCATTATTTTTTGTAAAATCTTCGGTGAAAGTTTTGAATTTTATTGTTTTGTTAGCGAAACATTTGTATTCAATTTTTGGTTTTTCATTTCAATTTTTCCACGATATCTCTTGCGGAAATAAGTCCTGTCGCCGCTGCCACAACAATATTTCCTGCTTTTCCTGCACCATCGCCGATGAAATATATTGGTTTGTTTGCCACCTTAAACTTATTATTCGTTTCAATCTCATTTGAGAAAAATTTAATTTCTGGACCATATAAAAGTGTTTCATCGTTATTGACCCCCGGGATAATCTTGTCGAGTTCTTCCAGTCCTTCCAAGATATTTGTGATAATTCGGTATGGCATCACAAGAGCAAGGTCGCCGGCGACGCAATCTTTAAGTGTCGGTTCGATAAAGCCTTTGTTAATCCTGTGCCACTCGCTGCGTCTTCCACCTTTCAAATCTCTCAGTGTTTGGATGATAGGTTTGTTATCGCCAAGCACATTGGCAATTCGGGCGATAGATTCACCATATAGGCGGGTGTTGGTTGCCGGTTGAGTTAGGTTTACTTTAGAGATAAATGCAAAGTTGGAGTTGTTTGATTTAAAATTTTTAAGGGCGTGTCCATTGACGCAAATATAGCCATAATAATTTTCTTTTGCCACAAAACCGCCTGGATTTGTGCAAAAAGTCCTTATCTCGTCGCCATATGTTTTGGTTTTGATGAAAATTGTTGGGTCATAAATAACATCGGTAATTTTTTGCAAAATTTCCTTTCTTACTTCCACGCGCACGCCGATTTCAATGCTTTGTGAATTGTATGGAATGTTGTGTTTATCCAGCAATTTTTGCACCCATTCAGCGCCACTTCTGCCCGGTGCCACAACAACATATTTTGCCGTCATTTTTAATTTTTTATTGTTTTTTATGTATGTAACAACATTCAAATCGTTTTCGTCTTGCTCAATATCCAAAACATTGCCGTTTTCAATTAAATTCACACCCTTTTTTTCGAGATAATTGGTAAATTTTTCGATGTGGTCAGGCAATGTGTCGGAACCGAGATGTTTTTGTTTGATAAGAAGCAGGCGAGCGCCTTTCAAAGTCACTTCGTGCATAATAGACTCACTTCTTTCGTCGTTTTTTGGATATATTTCGGCGTCCATACCAAATTTATTGAAAATTTCTTCAGTATCGTCGATGATTTTATATGCTTCGCTCTCACTCATATATTTGAAAAGGTCGCTTTTGCCAAGCTTTGGAATAAAATTCAACTTGCCATCGCTGAAAGTTCCCGCACCACCAAATCCAGAAAGAATTTGACAAGGATTGCAGTTTGCGCAGACTTTTCCTTGTTTCATTGGACAAATTCGGTTTTTTGCCTTTTTGCCTTGGTCAATCAAGCATACCTTCAAATTCTTGTTTTTTTCTTTAAGTTCATAAGCGGTGAAAAGTCCCGCAGGTCCACCACCGACAATAATAACATCAAAATTTTCCATACATTCTCCTAACACAACCATTATATCATAAAATTTTAAAAAAAATAAAGAAATTTTAAAACTTGTGGATAACAAAAAAGCATAAATAAATTTTAAGGGTGGTATTGTCACCCTTTTTTTGTGTCAACAATATGTGATAAAGGTGTTTCTTATTATTTAATGGATATCATATGATATATAATTATATATATCATTAAAAATCTAATTAAACTCAAAACAAACACAAAGTTGTAAAACATTATTTAAACGAAAAAGAGATTCAAGAATGTATTTTGGGGACATTATAATATTATTGAATAAACAAAAATGGTTGAAATATGTTTCAAAAACAAAAGAATTTAAAGAAAATTTAAAAAAATTTTTTGTTTAAAATATCAAAAAATATCCCAAAATTTCAACTTTTTTTGATGAATTTGTGAACACACGGAGCAGCGGTAAAATCTTCTAAAAATTTTTTTAAAAAAAATTGGAAAAAATAAAAAAAATTTAAAAAAAGTGTTGACAATCTTTTTTCAGTTGTGGTAGAATACAATTGCTGACGCAGAGAAAGGTTGCAGGTGCAACTGTCAGCGAAGACCTTTGACAACTACATATTTTTAGAAGATATAGTCAAATATTTATACGAGTTAAATTTTTAAAACGTAATACGAATATTTGCATACTCAAAATAGTCGAGTAAAATTTGCGAAAATGCTAAAAAATCCAATCAATATGATTAAGCTACAAAGAGCATATAGGGGATGCCTTGGCAATAGGCGCCGATGAAGGACGTGATAAGCTGCGATAAGCGACGGATAGATGCACATAATCTGCGACCCGTCGATTTCCGAATGTGGCAACACAGCATCGCTAATCCGATGTTATCATTACACGAATACATAGTGTAATGAGGGGAACCCGCTGAACTGAAACATCTAAGTAAGCGGAGGAAGAGAAAGTAAATAAACGATTGCGGGAGTAGTGGCGAGCGAAACTGCAAGAGCCCAAACCAAAGGTAGAAATACTTTTGGGGTTTAGGAGTATCATACAAGAGAGATGACGATAGATGAAGATTTCTGGAAAGTTATACGAAACAGGGTAAAAGTCCCGTAACCGAAATTGAAGTCTCCTTAGATACCACCAGAGTAGCACAGGACACGAGTATCCGGTGTGAAGACGCGAGGACCATCTCGTAAGGCTAAATACGACCTATTGACCGATAGCGAATAGTACCGTGAGGGAACGGTGAAAAGAACCCCGGGAGGGGAGTGAAAGAGAACCTGAAACTGTATGCTTACAAGCAGAGAAAGGACGACTTACCACGAGGTAATAGTCTGATCTTGTACCTTTTGTAGAATGGGCCGGCGAGTTACGATATGTAGCAAGGTTAAGTGATTAAGTCACGGAGCCGAAGCGAAAGCGAGTCTGAATAGGGCGACCATAGTTGCATACCGTAGACCCGAAACCCGATGACCTAACCATGAGCAGGTTGAAGCGATGGTAACACATCGTGGAGGACCGAACACACGCCTGTTGAAATAGTCGGTGATGACTTGTGGTTAGAGGTGAAACG
>CAZFRA010000007.1:0-46925 GCA_964521165.1 uncultured Lachnospiraceae bacterium | reverse complement strand
TACTTCTGTTGGCGGAGTTGTGGGATCTAATTCTTCTTCATATGTATATAACTCATACAACACAGGTACAGTGAGTGGTTCTTCATATGTTGGCGGAGTTGTGGGATATAATAATTCTTCTTCATATGTATATAACTGCCACAACACAGGCAGTGTAACAGGAAGTGGTAATTTTGTTGGCGGAGTTGTGGGATATAATAATTCTTCTTCATATGTATATAACTCATACAATACAGGTTCAGTGACTAGTAATAGTTCTTATTCTTCATATGTTGGCGGAGTTGTGGGAATTAATGCTTCTTCATATGTATATAACTCATATAACACAGGCAGTGTGACAGGAAGTTCTTCTTATGTTGGCGGAGTTGTGGGATATAATAATATTGGATCTGTGTATAACTCCTACAACACAGGTTCAGTGAGTGGTTATTCATATGTTGGCGGAGTTGTGGGATCTAATTTTGGTACGTCATCATATTATGCATATGTATATAACTCATACAACACAGGTTCAGTGAGTGGAACTTCTTATGTTGGCGGAGTTGTGGGAAGCAACTATAATACCTATTCATATGTATATAACTGCTACTATGGTGGGAACTGCACATTAAGTAGTGATGTAGGTGGCGGATACACAAGTTCAACCTATGTTTCCAATTGCGGTGAGATGACAGTTGAAGAAGCTAAAACGCTTTCGTGGTATACGAATAACTCCAATTGGTATGAGCCTGAAACATATCCGTGGGATTTTACTTACACTTGGGTGTTGGATAGCACACAAAACGACGGTTATCCAACCTTCCTTAGAATTACAATAACATATTTTTCAAATGACGGTACAAATCAAACATTCACAGAAACTCAATATGCTAACGCTGCGATAATCGCTCAAAATACCTTTTCAAGAACGGGTTATTCTTTTAGTTCGTGGAACGCAAATTCAATAGGAACCGGCGTGGTTTATACCGCAGGCGAAACATATCAAATTGCGTCGAGTATTGATTTGTATGCACAGTGGGAGCCGAATGTTTATACCATAACTTTAAACCACGAAAATGGCGATAATTCAACAACGATTTATGTGAAATACGCAACTGGTTTTTATTCCAATAACACTGCATCGGATGAGTCTGAGATAACTTCGATTACATCGCCAACAAGGAGTGGTTACACTTTCTTAGGATATTACACTGGGGAAAACGGCACAGGCACACAAGCGATTGATGAAAACGGTAACATTGTTATTTCCACCACATACCTTGCTGACAACTACGAACTCTATGCATACTGGACACCAAATGTACCAGCATACTACGACAACGAAAACGGATATTGGTATATCGAATATGGATATATGCCGCAGACTAAAGTGACCGATTCGACAACTATTACTGCGCTAGGGTCGGCAACCACTGGGGGTGGAACTTATTATTTTGCAGGAGAATCATATACCGCAGTTGTTTACAACGATAATGAATATTGCTATATTTTGGAGAATTGGTATCTTGTAGAACCGATTAGGTGGATAATTTATTCTGCCGACGCATCCAAACTTACAAGCGGAAGTATTGTTGAAGTTTCGTCGGGTGATAGTGTTTATATGGTCTCCGCAAGTATTGTGTATGTTGGGAAATATTCCACTTCGTCTCTTGAAATTGGGGAAGGTTATTACACAGCAAATGGTGATAGTGCAACATATTCCTATGTCGACGATTTCCTTTACAACCTTTCAAATGAGTATCTTCAAGAGTTTTCGGTGTCTGTGGATGCCTTCTCGACAAGTGGTAAAACTTCGTCAAGTATGACTTCGAGCCTTTTCTTATCCTCTGATGCGGAAATTTCTGCAACACACGGGGATTACGCTATCACAATGTCCGACCTTGTGAGCGACTATCTTGCAATGGAAGGCAATGGAACTTATTACTTCACTCGCGATTTAGGCACTAACCTAAACAATGTTGTTGTGCACACATCTGGCGGCGGTACGACAAACAAAAAACCAAACACCCTTTATGGTATGTGTTTCACAGTTAAATTCACCGAGTTTGTTTGCCTTTAATTTTTATTAAAAAACACCTTATCTTTTGATAAAGTGTTTTTTTGTTATCTAAATCATTTGTAAATTTTCTTATTTTATTGTATAATTTTCAATAGGAGTAATCGCTTTGAAAAAAGATTTAGGACATATCAGAAATTTTTGTATTATCGCTCATATCGACCACGGCAAAAGCACTTTGGCGGATAGACTTATTGAACTCACAGACACTGTTTCAAAGCGTGAAATGCAAAACCAAATTCTTGATAGTATGGAACTTGAAAGAGAAAAGGGTATCACCATTAAACTTGCGCCAACTCGGCTTGTTTATGACTACAATGGCGAAGAATATATTCTCAACTTGATTGATACGCCGGGACACGTCGATTTTACCTATGAAGTTTCGCGTTCACTCACTGCTTGTGAGGGGGCTATTCTTCTTGTCGACGCTTCACAAGGTGTGGAAGCACAAACTTTGGCGAATACTTATCTCGCTCTTGATAACAACTTGGAAACTGTGCCGGTTATTAATAAAATTGATTTACCTTCGGCAAGAATTGATGAAGTTAAAAAGGAAATTGAAGATGTAATTGGTTTGGACGCTGAAAATTGTCCGTGCATATCTGCCAAGGATGGTACCAATGTTGAAGATGTTTTGAAGGCTATTATTGAAAAAATTCCTGCACCAAAGGGCAGTGTGGGAAGCAATCTTAAATGCCTTATTTTCGACAGTCACTATGACAATTTCAAGGGCGCGATTTGTTTGATACGCGTGTTTGACGGTAAAGTAAAAAAGGGCGATAAGATTTTGATGATGCAAACTAACAAGACTTTTGAAGTTACCGAAGTTGGTATTTTCGTTCCAACCACAAAGGAAGTGGACTCGCTTTCCGCTGGCGATGTGGGCTACCTTGCCGGCTCAATCAAGACCATTCAAGATGTTAAGGTTGGCGACACCATAACTTCTGCCGAAAATCCGGTCAAGACGCCACTTGCTGGATATAAAGAGGTGCAGCCAGTTGTTTTTTGTGGTATTTTTCCGGTCGACGGAGCAAAGTATGGCGAACTTAAAGATGCGCTCGACAAGTTGAAACTCAATGACGCTAGTTTGCATTTTTCGCCTGAAAATTCCACTGCGCTTGGGTATGGCTTTCGTTGCGGTTTTCTGGGACTCTTACATCTTGAAATTATCACGGAAAGGTTGGAAAGAGAATTTAATTTGGATATTATCACTACCGCGCCGAGTGTGAGTTATAATGTTTACAAAACAAACGGTGATAAGCTTGAAATTTCCAATCCGTCTAATTTGCCGCCGCAAGTTGAAATTGAGAGAATGGAAGAGCCGATAGTTAGGGTGAATATTTTCACGCCGCCGGAATATGTTGGTACGATTATGGATTTGTGCCAAGACAAGCGCGGTGTTTACAAGAATATGACTTATCTCGACAAGCGCCGGGTGGAACTTAACTATGACTTGCCGCTCGGGGAGATTATTTATGACTTTTTCGACAGTTTGAAGTCACGAACTCACGGCTATGCAAGTTTTGATTATGAACAAAACGGCTATAAACCTTCCGACCTTGTACGCGTGGACATCCTTTTGAACGGTGAAAAATGCGACGCGCTTTCGATGATTGTGCACAAAGACAAAGCATATTCGAGAGGTCGCGAACTTGCCGAAAGATTGAAAAAAATTATTCCACGACAACTTTTTGAAGTGCCAATTCAGGCGTGTATCGGCAATAAAATCATTGCTCGAGAAACCATTTCGGCGCTGCGCAAGGATGTTCTTGCCAAATGCTACGGAGGCGACATAACCAGAAAGCGTAAATTGCTCGAAAAACAAAAGGAAGGTAAAAAGCGTATGCGAAAGATTGGCTCAGTGGAAATTCCTTCCGAAGCGTTTATGAGTATTTTGAAGTTAAATGATGAAGAATAAAAAACTTTCAATCTATATCCACATCCCTTTTTGTGAAAAAAAGTGCAATTATTGCGCCTTCGTTTCTTATTGCGTCGAAACAGATGAGCAAAACCGCTACGTCGATTATCTTGTTAAGGAAATATCTAATTTTAACACACCTTTAAAAGTTAAGACAATTTATGTCGGTGGCGGAACGCCATCAATTTTATCGATATCCAATTTGAAAAGGATTTTTGCGGCGATTTTTGAAAAGTTTAAAGTAGAAAATAATGCGGAAATTACGATTGAAGTCAATCCAAACTCAATTTGTGAAGAAAAGTTGAAGGCGTATAGAGAGATTGGCATAAACCGTTTGAGCATTGCTGTGCAAAGTCTTAACGATGCTGTTTTGAAGAAGATTGGGCGGCTGCACACCAGCAAGGAAGCGATAGAGAAAGTACAACTTGCACGTAAGTTTTTCGATAACATTTCAGTGGATTTGATTTTGGGGTTAGAAAACGATATTGATAGTTTTAAATTTGCCGACGAACTCCTAAGATTTGGCGTTAAACATATTTCCGCTTATCTTTTGGAAGTTCATAAAAACACACCACTTTTTGAGAGTGTTAAATCGGGAAAGTATCAACCACAACCTGATGAAAATGTGGCAGACGAATATGAAAAATTAGTGGATTTTTTGGATAAAAAGGGTCTTCGACAATATGAAATAAGCAATTTTGCGTTAAAAGGTTGTGAAAGTCAACATAACTTAAATTATTGGAATCTTGGCGAGTATGTCGGCTTTGGCATTTCCGCTCATTCCTATTTGAATGGCAAAAGGTCAGCAAATCCTGACAATTTTAAAGAATATTACAAGGGCAAGAAAATTTTTGATGAAAATAACACTGCGACCGAAATTGAGGAGCGTATTTTCCTTGGACTTAGGTGCGAGAGCGGTGTAGATATAAAAAAACTTAAAAGTCTAGGTTACAACATCGAAGAAAAGGTAGAAAATTTTCTTGAAAGCGGAATATTATACTGCGAAAACAACAAACTTAAACTCAACAAAAAATTTTATCTTGTTAGCGATTTTATTATTTCTCATCTTTTATAATAAAATTTGATAAAAACAGTTGATTTTCTTGAAATTATCTGCTATAATACAAAATGTAAAGCAAAATAACTTTACAAAATAGGAGCAAAATGGCAAAAATTGAATTGATTGATTTTGTTCGTTATGGCGAACTTTTTGAAATTTATGGCAGTTTGTTAAGTTTGGATAGGCAAAAAATAATGAGTCTATATTTCGAATTTAATATGACGCTCGCCGAAATTTCTATGGAAAAGATGATTTCAAGGCAGGCGGTTTTGGATAGTATTTCCAAATCGTGTAAAAAATTGGATGAATACGAAAGTTTGCTGAATTTAAGAAAAGAAAAACAAAAGTTGATAAATAACTTGAACAACTTGAAAAGCGTGGCAACAATTGATGAAATGAAAATAAAAGTCGATGAAATTTTAGGAGATATTTGATGGCAATTTTTTCCAATCTATCCGAAAGATTAAACCATATTTTTTCGAAATTGACAAAACGCGGGAAACTTACTGAACTTGAAATTAAGGAAGCGATGCGCGAAGTTCGTATTGCTTTGCTGGAAGCAGATGTTAACTATATGGTCGCAAAAGACTTTATTAACAAGGTTTCGGAAAAAGCGCTCGGCGAAGAAGTTATGAAAAGTTTGACGCCGGGACAAATGGTTATCAAAATTGTTAAAGACGAACTCACGTCGCTTATGTCCAGTTCGAATCAGAAACTCGATTTGTCACATAATCCGACCATAATAATGATGTGCGGTTTACAGGGCGCTGGTAAAACAACAATGTGCGGTAAACTCGGTGCGCATCTCAAAAAGAGTGGCAGAAAACCACTTCTTGTGGCTTGCGACATTTATCGACCAGCGGCTATTAATCAACTTCAAGTTGTCGGAAGACAAGCAAATTGTGAAGTGTTTGAGCGTGGAACGCAAAATCCGGTTAAAACGGCAAAACAGGCGATTGACCATGCCAAAAAGCAGGGTTTTGATGCGGTTATCATCGACACGGCTGGACGTCTACACATAAACGAAGAATTAATGAACGAACTTAAAAATATTAAAAAGGAAGTCAAACCGCAAGAAATTTTGCTTGTCGTTGACGCGATGACGGGTCAGGATGCCGTTACAATAAGCGAAAGTTTTAATAAGGATTTGGATATTAGCGGCGTCATCTTAACCAAACTTGATGGTGACACGCGTGGCGGTGCTGCACTTTCCATTAAAGCTATCACCGGAAAACCAATAAAATTTAGCGGTGTTGGCGAAAAAATTGGCGATATTGAGCCTTTTTATCCGGACAGAATTGCAGGCAGAATTTTGGATATGGGCGATGTTTTGTCGTTAATTGAGAAAGCACAAGAAGCAGTTACGGAAGAAGAAGCGAAAAAACTTGAAGAGAAATTTCGCGAAAATTCCTTCACCTTTGAAGATTATCTTGTTCAAATGGAAAATTTGAAAAAAATGGGTGGAATAAACGATATTCTCAAAATGCTTCCAGGAGCAAGTAGCAAACTTAAAGGCGTTGTAATAGACGAAAAACAACTCGCAGTCAACAAAGCAATTATCCAAAGTATGACGCGTGAAGAACGCTTGAATCCGGAGATAATCAAAGCGAGCAGGCGTAAACGAATTGCCGACGGCAGCGGCACCAGCATTCAACAAGTCAACCAACTTCTTAAACAATTCGAACAGTCGAAGGAAATGATGAAGCAACTCAAAAACAATAAGCATGGCTTACGTGGAATGTTTGGAAGATAAATATTGCGCGAAAATTTCGCAAACTATCAAAAAATACAAAATCATTATGGTATAAACTAACTTTGTTAGTCTATATAACAAAAGAATCTATTTTAAAAGGAGAAAAGAAAATGGCTGTTAAAATCAGACTTACCAGAATGGGAGATAAAAAATCACCTTTTTATCGCGTTGTTGTTGCTGATTCTAAAAGTCCAAGAGATGGCAAGTTCATCGATATCATCGGAACTTACAATCCTTTGACAAATCCAGCAGAAATTAAAATCGACAACGAAAAAGCGGTTAAGTGGCTCAAAAACGGCGCACTTCCAACCGAAACTGCAAAATCTCTTTTGGTTAAAAGTGGCGCTATCAACGCTGACAATAAATAAGCAAATTAAAAAAGGAGAATATTATGCAAGAATTACTCGAACTTTTGGTTAAAACACTCGTCAAAAACGAAGATGTGGTGGAAGTGTCAAAAAATGAAGATGAAAAATCTATCACATTTCAAGTTAAAGTGGCAAGTGAAGATGTTGGAAAAGTTATTGGTAAAAATGGCAAAATGGCAAGCAGTATCAGAACAATCATCAAATCAATTGGTGCAAAAGAACACAAGAAAATTTTTGTGAAGTTTGGTGACTAATGGAATTTCTTTGCGTTGGAAAAATTATAAAACCGCAGGGTATTAAAGGGGAAGTTAAAATTCTTCCGCTTGTTGATATTCCTGCGATTTTTAATGGTAAACATAAGTTTTTTATTGACAAAAAACCAGTTGAAACCAGAACTTGTTCCTATCGCTTGGGATTTGCATACGCCACTTTTGATGTTATTCCTGACCGCAACACCGCCGAGAAATTTCGCAACTGTTTGGTTTATATCGACAAGGAAGAATTTTATAAAATCCCATCCAATCTTTTTTTGATTGATGATTTAGTGGGGCAGAGTCTATATGATGAAAACGGCGAATATGTCGGGCAAATAATGGGGGTTGAGAACTATGGCTTCGACGACATCATTATTGTTAAAGAAAACGAGCGACTTTATCAAATACCTTTCGTAAAAGAAATTTTCTTGAATGGCGAGAATTCGCTTTATGTTAACAAAAAGGAATATGAAGGAGCGAAAACCGACTATGAAAATTGATATTTTAACTTTGTTTCCAGAAATGTTTTCGCCACTTGATTCCAGCATTTTGAAACGAGCGGTAGATAACAAAATTTTATCTTTTAACCTTGTCAATATTCGTGATTTTTCCTTGGATAAACACAAAAAGTGTGACGATTATCCATTTGGTGGCGGGGCTGGAATGCTTATGAGTGTTCAGCCGATATACGATGCGATAAAAAGCGTGAATAAAGAAAATTCAAAAATTATTTTTCCTTCTCCACGCGGTAAGGTGTTTACTCACGAAAAAGCAAAGGAACTTTCCACTTACGAACATCTTATTTTTGTTTGCGGACACTATGAAGGCGTGGACGAAAGAATTTTTCAACTTTTTGATATTGAAGAAATTTCGATTGGCGACTATGTTTTAACAGGCGGGGAACTGCCGTCAATGGTCATCATTGATTCACTTTCCAGATTTGTGAAAGGAGTTATCGCAGATGAAAGTTTGGAAAATGAGAGTTTTTCAAGTGGTCTTTTGGAATATCCGCAATACACACGACCTGCCGAATTTATGAATTTGAAGGTACCAGATGTTTTATTATCAGGCAATCATCAAGAAATTAAGAAGTGGCGCGAAGAAGAAAGTTTGAAGATAACCAAAAAGAATCGTCAAGATTTGCTTTGATTGCATAATACACAAAATGTGGTGTGCTGTGACTGCATAACACAACAAAATAAGGAGTTTTTTGTGAAAATAAATTGGTTTCCAGGACATATGAACAAGGCGCTTAGAGATATCGAAAATCAACTTAAAAAGGTTGATGTGGTTATCTATGTGCTGGATGCACGAATTCCGCTATCTTCTCTTAATCCGTCATTAAGTAAGATTGCGGAATATAAACCGATTTTGTTTTTGTTAAATAAGATTGACCTTGCCGATGAAAAACGCGTTAAGGAACTTCTTCCAAACTTTGTTGGCGAAGGTAAAGATTATCTTCTTTTCAATTCCACATCGTTCAAAAGCGAATTGGTTTTGGGTAAGGTTAAAGGTTTGGCGAAAGCAAAAATTGAAAAGTATCGACAAAAAGGTGTCAAAGCAACAATTAGGGTTATGGTCGTAGGTGTTCCAAACAGCGGGAAAAGTTCACTTGTTAATAATTTATGTAAAAAGGCAAAAACTCTCACAGGAAATAGAGCCGGTGTTACAAAAAGCGGTCAGTGGTTAAATGTCGGCGACGGCATTGAAGTTTACGACACGCCTGGCACTCTTTATCCAAATATTGAAGACCAAGAAATTGCTAAAAAATTGGCGTATGTCGGCAGCGTTCGTGATGAAGTTTTGGAATTTATTTCACTTGCCGAAGAATTATTCTTACTTCTGAAAGAAAAGTATCCAAATTTAATGGAAAAACGCTATCCAAATTGCGAAAGTGTGGAAGATATTGCAAAACTCCGAAAGTTTGTAAGTTTCGGCGGTAAAATTGACATTGAACGAGCAAGTTATGCTTTTGTGGACGACTTTAGAAAGACGCGAATTGGAAAAATAACACTCGATTAAGGATGAAAAATGGAAGATAAAAGAAGAAACAAAATTGAAGGTAATGTTGGCGAGGTCCTAAGCACCAATTTTTTGAAGAAAAAGGGCTACAAAATTCTCGCAACAAACTTTAAAACCAAATTTGGAGAGATTGATATCATTGCCGAGCACAAAGGTACTATCGTTTTTGTTGAAGTTAAAAGGCGCGAAACTTTGCAGTATGGCCGTCCGATTGAAGCAATCAATTATCGAAAAGAAAATAAAATCAAAATGGTAGCAGAATATTATCTCAACAAAACCAAAAAAGTTGATGTGGGTGTGCGTTTTGATGTTATCGAAATTTTGGGTGACGAAATTTCACATATTGAAAATGCTTTTATGTGATATTTTTTGAAAACTTTGGCAAAATACTTGAATTTTTTATTTTGTTTATGTTATAATCAAGAAGACTTCTGATGTTCCGCTGGTATTTTTGTGTATATTTATGAGCATTATGTCGAAAATCTGAAAAAAGGAGATAAGTCAATGGCAAACATAATCGACCAAATTGAAAGAGAGAATATGAAAGAAACTGTTCCTACCTTCTCAGTTGGTGACACCGTTAAGGTTAATGTCAAGATTAAGGAAGGCGACAAGGAAAGACTTCAAGCTTTTGAAGGTGTGGTTATTGCAAGAAAAAATGGTGGTGTGAGAGAAACTTTCACAGTAAGAAAAATATCTTCTGGAATTGGCGTGGAAAAAACATTCCCAATTCATTCGCCAAAAATTGCAAGCATTGAAGTCGTAAGAAGCGGTAAGCCAAGAAGAGCAAAACTCTATTACATCCGCAAACTTACAGGTAAAGCCGCAAAAGTTAAATCAGCTGATAATAAATAAAGAATGTTCAACCGACATTCTTTTTTATTTTCTTTTATCAGCGTGTTTTTGCTCGACGCGATTTTTTTATTAATAAAAAGGATAGGATTAAATATAAGGGAGATTTTGCATTTTTCACAGGCTATTTTGGTTGGTTTGGCAGAATGCGTATTTAAAACAAAATTGTTAATCCAAATTTTTAAGCAGTGTCTGTTTTAAAAGTTTTAATTCGGCTTTTTGCTTGCCTGTGAGTTTATAACTGTCACAACATTTAGAGATTGCCTTGTTTATAATAAATTTGTCTTTAAACTTTTTAATAGCATCAACACCATAGAAATAGTCTTGGCAAATAAGTGTGCATAGTAGCCACGCGACTGCCATTCTAACATAATAATCGTCTTCTTTAAGATTGGAAAGAAGAGAGATTATCTCTTCTTTTTTTGATAGGTGATATGTCATAAATCCGACAACACCGATTCTTCTCGTAATGGGCGACGGCGAAAGCAAACTTTTTTCGAAAAACTCGTAAGCATATGGCGTTGTGAGCGTCTTCAAACTTGCCACAACCATATCGCAAGTTGCCCAGTTGTCGATATGATTGATAAATTTTTTGAGTTCTACAAGCGTTTCTTTATCCGCCAATTTCATATTTCCAAGCATAAAACCGCGAAGTAAAATCTCTTCGTGGGAGTTTGGTTTTACAAGGTTGAGCCGGCAGTTTTCCTTCACGAGTTTTTTGGCAAATTTTCGGATTTTTTCCGTGCGTATGCCGTGGATTTTATATTTCGTCGTCACTAATTTTTTATTAAATTCAACAAGAGATTTCTCGCTGTTTGTTTTTACAAATTTGTTGATTTCTCGCTCAAAATCCATTTTCATCACCTATTCTCGTCGCAGCGATTCCACAGGGTCAAGACGTGCTGCTTTGGTTGCAGGATAAAGTCCGCTCAACACGCTTATGCCAATTGAAAGAGCGAAGGCGATAAAGATATAATACCATTTAAATGTTAGTGGTGCCAAACCAACAAGCGCAGTAAGAACAATAAAGACAATGAGATACATAATTCCAGCAATAATAAGCCCGGCAACAGCACTTAACACACCAACCAAGAAACTTTCCGAAGTGAAGATAAGACGAATATCCTTTTTACACGCGCCAATAGATTTCAAAACGCCAATTTCTTTTGTTCGCTCGGTGACACTCATATACATAACCACCAAAATCATTATAGCGGAAACAACGAGCGAAATTGCCGAGATAACGGTGAGTGAAGTGCCGACAATGCTGCTTATATCAGTGAATAAGCCAGCCAAATTTTCTTCAACTGAGCCGGTCAGTTCGGTTGGATAGTTTTCGGCGATATACAAATTTATTGCATTTGTAATTTCTTCGCTTGTTGTTTGAATATATAAAAGATTTGGCGATAAAGTTAATTCCAATCGCTCAAAATGATAAGATAAACAATCATAGTCAATATATAAAATTGGATAACTCGACATAATTGAAGTGTCGACAATGCCAGTTAATTCTTCATATATCACAATTTCGTATGGTTTACCAGTTGCAGAGTCTGTTATTGTAACTATTACATTAAAATATAAACCGAGTGCGTCGTTGTAGTCGCTAAATATTTGAGATATAGCAGGGGTGAACATAATTCCACCACCTTCACCTGATGTCGACATTTTGCCGGCAATTATATTACTTTCGGCGTAATAAGGTGGGGTGGTATAGAGATAATAAATTTGCATCAACTCGCCATCGCTATATTCACTGTCGAAATTTTTATCGTATCCAATGGTTGCAGTTATGCTCGAACTTGTCAAGAGTGCTTCAAAACCATAAGTTATGTTTTCTAATTCAATAACAAAATCATATCCTTCGCTCTCCAAATATTCGTTGAGTTCCACTCTTAAATTTTCAATTTCTTCATCTGTAAAAGTTTCATATGACTTCGAACTCACTTCTGTTCTTTTGGATATTGTGACGATTGTCGGGTCGGAATAAGACTTCATTGTGTCGTTGATATAATCGGTTATGCCGTAACTAAAACACATCATCACAATCAGGCTGGCAATACCAATTGCCACACCAAACGACATTAAAAAATTCTTTGTTTTGTTCGCAACCATATTATGAAAAGATAGGCGAATTGCCGACCATACCGACAAATTTTGCTTGTTTGATTTGTTAACTGACTTATGTAATTCTCGACTCACAGAAGTATTTTCATCGTTCTCTTCGCTTTCATCAGCGTTTTTATCAATATCGTCGAAAATATATTCTTCTTTAACATAGTTAGCGTTCAGGTTATCAGCGATTATTCTACCGTCGGATATTTCAACAACGCGTGAAGAAACAGACGCCACTTTTTCAGAGTGCGTCACCATAATAACAAGTTTGCCGCTGTCGGCAATTTCTTTAAGTAGTTTAAGAATTTGCATTGAAGTTGTGGTGTCAAGCGCGCCTGTCGGTTCATCAGCGATGATAATATCGGGATTATTAATTAAAGCGCGGGCAATGGCAACGCGTTGTTTTTGACCGCCAGAAAGTTGATTTGGTTTCTTCTTGAGATGACGTTGAAGACCAAGACTTTTGAGAAGTTTGGTCGCTCTTTCCAACTTTTCTTTTTCCTTAACATTAGAAAGGGTAAGGGCGAGTGTAACATTGTCGAGAATGGAAAGGTGAGGAATAAGGTTAAAAGATTGGAAAACAAATCCAACCTTATCTTTGCGATATTTATCCAGTTCTTTATCCGACAAATCGTGTAAATTTTGGTTGTTGACAATAATTTTGCCCTTGTATTCCGAATCAAGACCACCAATTAAGTTCATAAGAGTGGATTTACCACTTCCACTTTCACCAATAATAGACACCAGTTCTCCGGCTTTAAAATCAATGTTTATGTCGAAAAGTGCTTGGAAAAACTGTGTTTTATTCAATTTATATCGTTTATTGACATTTCTTATCGAGAGAATTTTCTCATTCTCAATGTCCATAGCAAAAATCTCCATAATTAGAATACCATAATCAACAAAATTAGTCAAATTTAAACTATTAAGTTTTAGAAAAATAATATATTCTTTGCAAAATTTGTTTTAAAGTGATATAATATAGCAATATGTGGCAAGAAGAATTCTTTAATGCATTGTTCGATGCAATAAAAGACGTTTTAAAGATGTTGCCAATTCTATTTTTGGCATATCTGCTTGTTTCATATCTTTCACACGACCATAACCATAAATTTTCGGGGTTTTTGAGTAAGAAAAATAAAAGTAGTGTTTTTTATGCATCTTTTTTGGGTTGTGTGCCACAGTGCGGATTCTCCACATTTATTGCGGATTTATATTCCAAGCAAAAAGTGACGCTCGGCACGCTTGTTGCTGTTTTTGTGGCAACTTCCGACGAAGCAATTCCAATTATGCTTTCTTCACCAGAAACAATTTTGGATATGCTTATTTTGATTGGCATAAAAATACTTTTGGCGCTCGCTTGGGGTTATGGTATTGATTTTGTTGTCGGTGTCTTTTCAAAAATGTGGCATAAGAGAAAGAAGCAAAAAGAACTTAAAAAGATTAAGTTGGATGATATGGACAAAGTTATAAACATTTTCCACGAAGAAAAAGTTCAACATAATCACGAGTATGAGTGCGGGCACATACACACCGATTCCTGTGATGATAGTTGCCACCACAAACATAATTGTTGCGTGAACAATATCTTTTTGGACGCTTTTTTGCATACATTTGAAATTGCGATTTACATTTTCGTTGCGACATTTATCATCAATTTGCTTATCGCAAATTTTACCGCTGACGTTCTTCAAACAGTTTTAACTAACAATGTGTATATCCAAATTTTAATTGCCAGTGTGGTTGGACTTATTCCAAACTGCGCGTCAAGCGTGGTATTGGTCGACCTTTACATCAAGGGTGCGTTATATTTTCCAGCACTTGTTGCTGGCTTATCAGCAGGTGCAGGAGTTGGACTTTTTGTTTTGATTTCACGCAACAAAAAACATCCGCTTAAAAGCGTTGGTATTGTCTTTTTGCAATTTATTATCGGTGTGGTTTCTGGTGTATTTTTAACAATATTCTTCTAGTAAATAAAAAAGGCGATAAAATATCGTCTTTTTTAAAAGTCATTGTCGTCATTTCTGTTTTCGCTATAAAAATCAAATGCTTTCATTATTTCTTCCAAATTTTCTTTTGGATTTAGTGCTTCTTGAAAACTGAAACCACTCTCGTTGACATCTTGTGGCACAGTGGTTGTTTGGAAGGATTTTCCTTGTAAGAATTTAAGATAAGGTGGGTCTTCTTCGCGTGTTGTGGCGATTCGCACTTCTCTTGGATATTCTTGTCCTTTTTTATATTCTTGAATTTTGCTTAAAAGAAGGCGCATACTGTCGTTAGAAGAGTTGATAGGGTTGGTGATATTTCCATTGGAAGAAAGTTTTTCTTTATAATTTTTTATCACAGAAATGAGTTCGTCAAGAATTTTTTCATAATCTTTGTCATTTCGTAATTCTGGAAACTTCTTTTCAAGTTCTTCAATCAAAATTTGCAACTTATCAAACAGGAGAGCGTAAAAACTTTTTGTCCCTTCTTCTTCAAATTTTTTCGCTTTTTCAATCACATCAATGGAGTCTAAAATATTCTTTTCTTTGTTGCGAAGTTCAATATGTTGATTTTTCAAGTCTAAAAGTCGGCGTTCGGCTTCCAAAGTTTTCAAGCGTTCTTCCATAAGTTTGGATTCATTGCTCGCTTTGAGTCGGTTGATATATGCCTCGACTTCCTCTTTGTTATAACCATTAAATTCTTCTTGAAAATTCATTTTCCCCTCCAAAAGAAATTTATTGTTATTATCAATATAAATAATACCAAAAACGCCACCAAAAAAGCAATAAAAATTGGCAAAGTTATAAAAGAAAAAGTAAATAGAGTGGTAAGGATTATTAAGAAAAATAGCGAAAAATCGAAAATTAAGTGAAAAAATTGCCCGGTTATGAGAAAAGTAAAAAAAGATGCCAAGAAAAAATCGGAAAGTATGTATAAATACCAAAACTCATTTGTTTTTGTGAAGGTGAAAATAAAACCACTTATACCGACAAAAAACAGCAGCGAGCCGAGATAAAATCCGCTGTCGAGTTTGAATAGGCGACTTTTGGATATTTCAAGTATGCCGAGCAAAAAGGTGTAGGCGTAAAACCAAAGTGTTGGATAGGGTAAAAGAAAAATATTAAGCACAACAAAGGCGATAAATAAAAAAAGAAAGGCGACAAAAAGCGCGTGCAAAATATGAGTTTTTTTGATGCCGTTTATTCGTCCACGCATATATTTAATTTTTGCAAATCAAGTGAAGTTATTCAAAAAATATAAATCATAAAATTAAAATTCCTTAAAAAACAAACATTGAGTTAAAAATTTTACAAGTCCTTTTTTATAATTTCCATAATCTTTTCAAATGACGTTTTATTCTTTTTTTCAAGATAATGGCAAACAAGAATATAAACTATACCACAGATGACAAATATTAGACTCAAAAGTTGCGAAATGCGGAAAGGACCAATATACAAACTATCCGTGCGAAGCCCTTCCACAAAAAATCGACAAAATCCATACATAATCAAATAGCAAGCGCCGATAATACCATTGCTTTTAAGTTTTGCTTTAAATAAAATAAGAGTTAGAATGGCGAAAATTATCATATTGTTGACAAATTCATAGAAAAATGTTGCAAGATGCCAGCCATATCCAGGACATCCACAGTCAACTAATTCGCACTTGTCAATATAAACACCAAACGGGAACCATTGGCAATTTTCGTTAGAAATGTAATATCCGTATGCTTCTTGGTTGACAAAATTGCCCCAGCGTCCAATTCCTTGTCCGAACACCAATCCTAAAACAACAATATCTGCAAGTTTAAGAAAATTCTTTTTGTGTATACAGCAATACAAAACGACGCCGAGTGTTCCGCCAATTAAACCACCATAAAAAGCAAGCCCGCCTTCCCAAATTTTAAATACCTGCCAAAAATTTGTGAACTTGTCGAGCGAGAAAAGGACATAATAAATTCGTGCGCCGATGATGGCAAGGGGGATAACATAGCAGGCAAGCAAAATTATGTCATCGGATGTGAAACCACGTTTTTTTGCGACAAGACAGACAATCACCACACCTAATAAATAACCAAGAGCGCTGATCAAACCATAATAAGTTATTGGTAAACCAAAAATTTCAAAACCGGTTGATAAATTCATAACTTCCACTTTAAAAGTATATGAAAATGTGAGATAAAAGTCAAATTATTTTCAAAAGTGATACAAAATAAAAAAGCAAATATGCTTTCTTATTTTGTATATTTTTAAATTTTTTCGGTTACTTTATAGCAAGTTGAAACAAACAGGGCGTCGTTAAGGTCTGGTGTGTCGCAAGTAACAAAAAGTGTGGTAGTGCAAGTTTCGGTTGCTTTTGCCAGCATAACAAGATTTTTGACGAGATTTGTCGTTTCTTCACAATGGTTAAGGAAAATTTTGTCGTTACATTTGAAATGTGTGTCAAGTGAGTATGAAATGGTGACAATATCTTGCACAAAAACCGCAACACTTGTCCCTATTTCTTGAAGGCGTTTGACATTGTTTACAAAAGATGTTGCTTTTTGATAATATTCCGAAGGCGAATCTTCAAATTTGATTAGCATAAGATTGTCAAAACCGATGCTGGAAATGGCAAGTTGTTCTTCATAAGTTGTGTTGCCAGCAAGTGCCACGCAAACGATATTTTTCTTTTGCAATGCTTTAACCAACTTCTTTAAATCTTCCACATTATCGCTGAATTTTGCTTGGCTAAGACGATATCTTTTTCCAAATATTATTTCCTTCGCATCAATATTGATTTTTTGAGAAGGAAGGATTTGTGAGTTCTCGACAACCGACGGGGAATATGTGTTAAAATCAACAAAGTTAATTGTGTCGATGTCGTCCAATATGTATTCATTATTATCGTTCATCACAACTGCTGTGCCTTCGACATAGTCGTATTTTTCAAGCTGCGCATAGGAGTTTTTGTCGATAAAAATTGGCATTGCATTTTCTTCGTTTATAACATAATATTCGTTTATTTTTTGACTATTGACAATTCCGCGCACTTTGATAGGAAACAACTTTTTTTTCAAAACTTCTGGTTCAACTTGTTTGAAACCGATAACTTTGATGTTTTCTTCGTTGCCATATTCGTCATAATCATCAAAGACGGTCTGGGAATAATTTTTATTGTTAATAACCGATAAACTGTCTAAAATGCTTCTTATATGTGAAAGTTCTTTATATGGTCTTCCTTGGTGAACAGGAATAGGTTGAAGATCACTACCTTCAATAATTTTGTCCATAATAAATTTGATGTGGTTATCTCTTTTTGAAGTTGTCGGGCAAGTATCACCAAAAACTCTTGCCAATGCACGAAGTTCATAAATACCGAGCCCTTGAATTAAACTGAAACTTCTCTCTTGTGCTTTTGTTAGGTTATCATATTTGACTTGACATTTAGCCATAATTTTCTCCTTTCGTATTTCTTTATTACTACCGTGGTATTATAACACAAAATAAACTAAATAGCAACCAAATTCAGAATTATTTTAAAAATTTTACAAATCTTAGTTTTATTATTGCATAATACACCATATTTTGTTGTGGTATGCAATATTATTCACTAAATATTGTTTTGAATAATATTTCATTTTTGCAAGATAATAAACAAATGAAGAAAAATTTCTATATTTTTTATACATTTGTTTGCGTTTTTGTGGCGGTTATGATTATTATACCAATTGCTGACATATATTCGCTTGAAGAGAATTTTCTTGTTAGTTATGAAGATGTCGAAAATGCCAACAAAAATGGCTTGTTCGGCAATTACATAAACGGTGAATTGCAGCAAAAAGAGCAGTCGGTTGGGACGGATAAAGCAAGAACTGGCGAAATTGTTTTTAAACTTTTTGGCTTTATTCCAATAAGAAAAGTGTCGGTTGTTATGGCAACTGATGACGACTATTATATCGGTGGGACACCAATTGGTCTTTCCATATATTCTGACGGCGCGATTGTTATCGACGACAACGGGAATGAGTGCATCGGCGAAGGCGATATAATCACAGAAATCGCCGGCGTTTCTTTTAATGATATCGAAAATATGGAGAGATTTTTACAGGAAAAAGATGAAGTGGAAGTGAAATACATCCACAAAAATAAAGAATTAAAAACTATTTTGAAAGTAAATAATAAATATAAACTCGGGTTGACCGTCAAAGATAATATAACCGGCATCGGCACATTAACTTTTGTCAACTCCAAAACGGGAGAATATAGCGCACTTGGACACGCAATTGTGGAAGATACAGGCGGAAATATCGTTCCGGTAAGCACAGGAAATGTTTATTCTTGCAATTTAATTGGCATTACCAAAGGCGAGAAAAATAAGCCAGGGCAACTTCGCTGTGTTTTTGTTCAAAACGAGTCAAATAAGGGTACAATTGAAACAAATAACAAGTTCGGCATTAAGGGAACATTAAACAATTTCGACGGTCTTGTTGACGAAAATTTGACGGCAAAAATTGGCGGGCGTTTTTCTGTGACGCCGGGTAAAGCGACGATTGTGAGCGATGTGAGCGGAATTAAAGAAGAATATGAGATTGAAATTATCAAGGCAAATTATCAAAAGAAAGCAAACGACAAAAGTATTGTTTTTCGCGTGACAGATAAGCGACTTTTAAATCTAACAGGCGGCATTGTGCAGGGGATGAGCGGGTCGCCAATTATGCAAAACGGAAAAATTGTTGGTGCAGTAACACACGTCTTTCTTTCCGATTCCACCAAAGGTTATGGTGTATACAGCGATTGGATGATTTTGGATAATTTGGAATAAGAAATTTTTTTGTAACTATTCGCAAAATATTTTGAATTTTTGGTTTTTAATGATATAATAACTATATGAAAAACTTGACATATTTTGAAAAGCGCGATTTGAACAATATGCAAAAAATCGGGAGTTATCTCGAAAAACTGCCGGACTATTGCTATGACTACTTCACAGGAATTGAACTCAACACATCTTCTTTGACACGCGTAAATTACGCTATGGATTTATCAATTTTTTTTGATTACATTTCCAAATACATACTCAAAAAAGAAATTCGCGAGATAACTCTTCAAGATCTAGACACATTAGAAGCACGCCATATTGAAAGTTATCTTTCATATCTATCCTTTTATCAGGTGGACGACAAAATTGTGCGCAATACCGAAAACGGTAAAGCACGCAAACTTGCAAGTGTTCGAAGTTTTTTTAAATACCTTTTTAATCACGACCTAATTCAAAAAAATGTCGCCAGCAAAGTTGCCACACCAAAACTCCACACAAAAGAAATTGTCCGCTTGGAAAAAGATGAAGTGGAAAGGATGTTGGACGCCGTTCAAGAGCCAACCACTTTTACAAGCCACCGAAAAAATTACAACAAAAACACTAGGATAAGAGATAATGCCATTGTGACGCTTTTTCTCGGCACCGGCATAAGAGTGAGCGAGTTGGTTGGGTTAAACGTGGAAGACTTGGACTTTTCACAAAATGCTTTTAAAGTGACGCGAAAAGGTGGTAACCAAACGATTTTGTATTTTCCAAACGAAGTAAAATACGCTCTTCAGGAGTGGTTGGAAGTTCGAAATTCGCTGCCACTAAACGAAAATGAAAAGGCACTTTTCATCTCCCTTCAAAACAGACGTATTTGCACAAGAGCGGTGGAAAATCTTGTCAAAAAATTCGCCAAAGAAAGCACACCACTTAAAAAAATCTCACCGCACAAACTGCGTTCCACCTTCGGCACAAACTTATATCGCGAAACAAACGACATATACATTGTTGCCGACGTGCTTGGGCATAAAGATGTGAACACAACGAAGAAGCATTACGCGGCAATTAGCGAAGATATGCGAAAGAACGTTGCGAAACGGGTGAAAATTCCAAATAGTTTATATGAAAACTAAAAAAAGATGAATCATTTGGTTCTTCTTTTTTATCATAAGACTTTCAAATATTCACACAAACACTAAAAAATTTTTTAACAAAATTTAGATTTCGACTTTTTTCGACATTTTATAGTTATAATAGACAAAATTATTGAATAAAATCTTTTTTTGGCAGGCATTATTATTTGATTTTTGCGAAAATGTGTGCTATAATTCTCATAACTTTTTGACAGGCGAAAAATCTTGCTTGTTCAAAAAAATTTACATAAATAAAAGGAATAACAAAAGAATGTATACTTATGAAGTGAAAGACACAAAACTCATCATCAATGTTGAACTTGATGATAAAGAATGGAACGACGGCGTCAACCAAGCCTACGAAACTTCCAAGTCAAAATTTAATGTGGTTGGTTTTAGAAAGGGACACGCTCCAAAAAAAGTTATTGAGCAACAATATGGCGACGATGTTTTTTATGAAGATGCTCTCGGTTTCTTTATGAAAAAAATTGTTGGTGAAATCATCGCCAAAGACCATAAACTTGAACCAGTTTCTTATCCAAATATAAAAATTGACGGTTACATCGTTGGCAACGGCATTAAATTTGCCATTGAATACGAAATTTTGCCAGACTTTGAATTGCCAAAATACACGGGACTTGAATTTGAACAAGAAAATCCAGAAGTAACGGATGAGGATATCAATTTTGAAATAGACCAACTTCTTGAAGATAATGTGAAATATAACATTGTCGACAGAAATAGCAAAGTCGGCGACGAAGTTATAATTGATTTTGTCGGCTCTGTTGACGGCGTGGAATTTGAAGGCGGAAAGGCAATGGATTATCCTTTAGAACTCGGTTCTCACACCTTTATCGACACCTTTGAAGACCAACTCGTTGGCAAGAAGAAGGGTGATAGCGTGGATGTGAATGTTAAATTTCCAGACGACTATCAATCAAAAGACCTTGCCGGCAAAAAAGCACTTTTCAAAACAACCATTAAGGAAGTTCGCGAAAAGATTCTTCCAGAGTTGAACGACAAATTTGTTGCTGATGCGACAGAATTTGAAACATTGGAAGAGTATAAAAAACATCTTACTGAACATATTCAATCTATAAAGAAAGAAAGGGTGGTAGAACACTTAAAGAACGATATTGTAAGACATATCGTTACAAACACCGAAATAAAAATTCCACAATCCTTTATCGACGAAGAAGTTCATCAAAATGTTCATCAACTTAACGATATGTGCAAAGTTTATAACATTGAACTTGAAGACTATCTATCTCGTATGGACACAACTTTGGATGAATATAAGGCAAGTTGCGCAAAAAGAGCGGTGGATTCGATTAAGATTCGCTACATCCTTAGAAAAATAATCGAAGAGAACAAAATTTCTGCAAGCGCAAAAGAAATCGAAGAAGAAATTCAAAAGACGCCGGAATTAAGTAGTAAAAAAGAACTTACAAATGACGACAAATTGTATGCCGAAGATAAAGTTTTGTTAAATAAGGCGTTGAATTTTTTGGTGGATAATAATAAAATTATCGTTAAAAAGTAATATTATAAAAGGGGGAGTTTATATGTTAATACCTATGGTTGTTGACCAAAACGGCGCAAACGAAAGGTCATACGACATCTATTCAAGACTTTTGGAAGACAGAATTATCTTCTTAACTGGCGAAGTTAACGATGCATCTGCAAACATCGTTATCGCACAACTAATTTATTTGGAAGGAAAAAATCCTGACAAAGATATTTTCCTTTATATCAACAGTCCTGGCGGTTCGGTGACTGCCGGAATGGCAATCTATGACACAATGCAATACATTAAATGCGATGTTTCCACAATTTGTATCGGTCTCGCTGCTTCAATGGGAGCCTTCCTTCTTTCAAGTGGAACAAAAGGAAAGCGTTTTGCTCTTCCTAACAGCGAAATTATGATTCACCAACCACTTGGCGGAGCACAAGGACAGGCGAGTGATATTGAAATACAGGCGCGCCATATCCAAAATGTTAAGGCAAAACTTAACAAGATTTTGAGTGAAAACACCGGAAAACCACTAAAAGTTATCGAAAAAGACACCGACAGAGATAACTATATGACAGCGGAAGAAGCAAAAAAATATGGGCTTATCGATAACATTTTCTATACTCGAAAATCCGAAAATATTGAGAAAAAATAATAATTGTGAGGTTTTATGAAAGATATTGAAGTTAATTGTTCTTTTTGTGGAAAACCACAAAAGCAAGCAAAAAGGCTGATTGCGAATCCTAATGGCGACGCATATATTTGCGACGATTGCGTGCGTATTTGCTCGGATATAATAAGAGAAGAAGTGACAAAAATCAAAGTTTTCAAAGATTTGGAAATTCCTTCTCCAAAGGATATCAAAAATAGCCTTGACAACTATGTTATCGGTCAGGAACAAGCCAAAAAAGTGTTGTCGGTTGCTGTATTTAACCACTATAAACGAATAAACTATAATTATCACAACAAAATTGATGGCACAAAAAAGAATAAAACAGCGCTTGAACTTGAAAAAAGTAATGTTTTGATGATTGGACCAACTGGTTCTGGAAAAACCTTGCTTGTTAAAACTTTGGCAAAAATCTTGGATGTTCCTTTTGCTTGCGCCGACGCCACAACTTTGACGGAAGCAGGTTATGTTGGTGAAGATGTTGAGAATGTTCTTTTAAAACTTATTCAAAACGCAGACTATGACATTGCAAAAGCCGAAAGAGGAATTATTTATATCGACGAAATCGACAAAGTTGCTCGTAAAAGTGAGAATCGCTCTCTAACACGTGATGTCGGTGGTGAAGGTGTTCAACAAGCACTTCTTAAAATTATTGAAAGTACGGTCGCTTCAGTGCCACCACAAGGCGGACGTAAACATCCACATCAAGAGATGTTACAAATCGACACAACCAACATCTTGTTTATTTGTGGCGGTGCATTTGTTGGTTTGGACGATATTATATACAAGCGTATGGCATCGTCGTCGCTTGGTTTTAACGCTCAAATTAAAAACTCCACTGAACGCGCAAAAATTAACTATTCCAAAGATGTTCAACCTGATGATTTAATCAAGTACGGTCTTATTCCAGAATTTGTCGGCAGACTTCCAATCATCACGGGGCTCGACAATCTCGACGAAACCGCTCTTCAAAGAATTTTGGTTGAACCGAAAAACTCACTAATCAAACAATATACCGAACTTTTCAAAATGGATGGTTTTGAGTTAGAATTCCAAAACGACGCACTTTTGTATGTTGCCAAAAAAGCAATGGAACTCAAAACAGGCGCAAGGGGAATTCGAACAATAATGGAAACTCGAATGACCGAACTTATGTATGATTTGCCAGACCCTAAGGTGTATTCAAAAGTTATCATCACTAAAGATTTTATGGCGAATGCTGATGCTCCAATTCTCAATAAGCGCGAAGAAAATGACTTGCCGACAGCAGTTGGCGACAATGCATAGATTTTTCTTAAATCTATTTAATTCAATTTTTCTGTTTATACACTAATAGTTTGTTTAATTAAGTTCTATTCAAATAATATTTTTCTTAATTCATTTAATATTTTTCTTAATTTATTTAATATTTTTCTTAATTCATTTAATATTTTTCTTAATTTATTTAGTTCAATTTTGAAAGAAGTGGTCTTTCCGCTTCTTTTTTATTTTTTACCTATTTATTATATTTTCGATGTTTTTCTTTAAATCGTTTTGCGTGTAATTAAAAAAATGTTATAATCAAAGATATGTTTTAGGAGTTAGTATGTTATCTAAATTGAAAAGTTTTGGTCTACAAGGTATCGACGGGTTTTTGGTGGAAATTGAAACAGATATGGTTAATGGTGTTCCGCACTTTGAACTCGTTGGGCTTGGCGATACTGCGGTTAAAGAAGCAAAAGAGCGGGTGAAGTCTGCCATAAAAAATAGCGGGTTTGAATATCCAGTCAAGCACACCACCGTCAATATGGCACCTGCTGATATGAAAAAAGAAGGTCCAATATACGACCTTGGGCTTGCAGTTGGAATTTTGGCGGCGAGCGACCAAATTATCAATCGAAAATACAAAGATTACATCTTTCTTGGCGAACTTTCTCTTGATGGCACATTAAAAAAAGTGAAAGGGGTTTTGCCAATGCTGATAAGTGCAAGGGCACAAGGATATACAAAATTTATTCTTCCAGCGGAAAATCGTGAAGAAGCAAGTTACATCTCAAATATGGAAATTCACGCCTTTCACACGTTGATTGACGTTGTTGATTTTTTGAATGACAGCGAAGTTTCATATGACCACTTTGTGAAAATAAAATCCTTTGAAACAGCCGCTCTTTTAAATACCAACACTCTTGACTTTGAGAATGTTAAGGGGCAAAAAATGGCAAAAAGAGCGCTGGAAATTGCCGCTGCTGGTGGACATAATGTTTTGATGATTGGTCCGCCGGGAAGTGGAAAAAGTATGCTGGCAAAATGTTTTTCTGGAATATTGCCAAACCTTACTTTTGAAGAAGCACTGGAAGTAACCAAAATCCATTCGGTTGCTGGCGAACTCGACTTGAAAAAAGGTATCATCACCGAAAGACCTTTTCGCACACCACATCACACCGCTTCGTCTGTAAGTTTGACAGGTGGCGGTATACATAGCAAGCCGGGCGAAATAAGTCTTGCTCATAACGGTGTTCTTTTCTTGGATGAATTTCCAGAATATTCTCGTCAACTTATTGAAACCTTGCGCCAACCACTTGAAGACGGATATATCACGGTGGCAAGGGCGAACCAAACTATCACTTACCCGGCATCTTTCACTTTGATTGCCAGTATGAATCCTTGTCCGTGCGGAAACTATGGTTCAAAGGACAGAGAATGCACCTGTTCACCAACACAAATTCACAAATACCTTTCCAAACTTTCTGGTCCTATTATGGACAGAATTGATATTCACGTGGAAGTTGATAACATTTCCTATCAAGAATTGAGCGCTGAAAACAAGGAAGAACCATCCACAAAAATTAAGGAAAGGGTGGATAAGGCAAGACTAATTCAACTTGAACGCTTTAAGAGTGAAAAAAATTATAACAATGCTAAAATGTCGGTGCCACAAACAAAAAAATATTGTAAACTTTCAAAGGAGTGCCAAAACCTTATGGAAGTTGCCTTCAATAATTTGAAGTTGAGTGCTAGGGCGCACGATAGAATTTTGAAAGTGGCAAGAACAATTGCCGACCTTGAAGGCGAAGAAAATATTTTACCAAACCATATTGCCGAAGCAATTTCTTATCGCGGTTTAGACCGAAAATATTGGAGTTTATAATGAAAAAATATTACATCCTATTTTCTATTTTGGAATTTTCCAACACCAAAATCGAGAAAGCGCTGAATATCATTCAAAAAAATCGCTATGACACGCTGGAAAACTTGTCTAATGATGACGAATTTTTTCAACTTATGACTCAAGAAGAATATCACAACTTCATCAAAAACAAAAATAAAATTTTGAAGATGATTGACGATATGGAAAAAGAAAATATCTTTGTTTTAACTGTGGAAGATAAAGAATATCCGAACTCTCTGAGAGAACTAGAAGACGCACCGCGAATTTTGTTTGCAAAAGGCGATATTTCTCTTCTTAACACAAAAAGTTTGGCTGTGGTGGGAACGCGTATGCCGTCAAATTACGGCATTTATGCAACGAATAAAATAACCGAAGATGTGGCAAAGGCAGGAATAACAATCATCAGCGGTCTTGCTTTTGGCGTTGATAGTTTAGCACATAAGAAAGCGTTGGAAGTAGGCGGAAAAACTATTGCCGTTTTGGGTGGCGGGTTCAACCATATCTATCCAGAAGCGCACACGAATCTTTCGAATGAGATTGCTGAAAAGGGATTACTGATTTCTGAATACGCGCCGACAACTCGTCCTACAAAATATTCCTTTCCGCGTCGCAACAGAATTATTTCTGGACTTTCAAATGGTATCTTAATCACCGAAGCGGGAATAAAAAGTGGCACTATTCACACGAAAGAATATGCCATTTCATATGGAAGAGATTTATTCGCTGTGCCGGGAAATATAAATTCGGCAAAAAGCGAACTACCAAACACTTTAATAAAAACTGGTCAAGCCGAATGCGTGCTTTCGGGTAAGGATATTCTTGACTTTTATGGCATAGATTTAGAGAAAAAAACAGAAACAGCTCTTTCACTTAATTTTGAAGAGCAAATAATTCTCAATATCTTGAAAGACGGAGAGCAAGATTTTGACGAATTGGCAAAAAAATCAAATATTTCTGTAAATATTTTGAATAGTTATTTGACAACTTTGGAAATTCGTGGTTTAATAAAAAGGATGCCATCAAAAACATTTATGTTAAATTAAAGGAGTATAATTTGAAACTTGTTGTTATTGAAGCCCCTGCAAAACGGGAAACATTAAAAAAATATTTAGGCTCAAACTATGAAGTTTTTGCGACAAAGGGACACATTCGTGATTTACCTGTCAAATCTTTTGCGATTGATATGAACAATAATTATGAACCGCACTACGAAAATAAACCAGAAAAGAAACAACTTATCAGCGAACTTAAATCAAAAGCGACAAAGGCAGATGAAGTGTTGATTGCCACCGACCCTGATAGAGAAGGGGAGGCGATTTCTTGGCATATTGCCAATGTTTTAGGACTTGATACCAACACTAAATGCCGAATTGAGTTCAACGAAATTTCCAAAAATGCCGTTTTAAAAGCACTGGATAAACCAAGAGAAATCGACCTTAATCTTGTTAACGCACAACAAGCAAGAAGGGTGCTCGACCGAATTGTTGGTTACAAACTTTCGCCAATCATATCCAAAAAAGTCGCACCAAAACTTTCCGCTGGACGAGTGCAATCGGTGGCGCTTAAACTTGTTGTGGACAGAGAAAAAGAGATTGAAAGTTTTATACCTGAAGAATATTGGACAATCACAGCAATGCACGAAAAAGATAAAATTTCTTTCAAATCCACTCTGCAATCATACAAAAACAAAAAAATAAAAATTTCCACTAAAGATGAAGTTAATAAGATTTTGGACGAAATTAAAGGGAACGATTTTATCGTTTCGTCCATAAAAAAATCCAAAACCAAATCGCACGCACCTGCACCTTTCACCACCAGCACAATGCAACAAGACGCATTGAACAAGGCGGGAATGAGTTTGAAGCGTACTACCGAGTCAGCACAGCAACTTTATGAAGGTGTGGAAATTAAGGGCGAAGGCAAAATAGCACTCATCACATATATCAGAACGGACAGTACGCGTGTTTCGGAAGACGCACAAAAGGTGTGCCGTGAGTTTATTAAGGAAAAGTACGGCGAAAAATATCTACCAGCAAAACCAAACATCTACGCCACCAAAAAGAACGCGCAAGATGCACACGAAGCAATTCGACCAATCTCTATGCGAATTACACCAGAAATGGTGCAAGATAGTTTGTCGAAAGATAACTATAAGTTATACAAACTCATATATGAACGCTTTTTGGCTAGCCAAATGAATGAAGCAGAATATTCCAATGTTACCGCAACAATTGATGTCAATGACTACAACTTCAAAGCAACCGGAAAAACTTTGGATTTTGCGGGATACACTGCAGTATATAAAGAATTTGTCGACGAAGACAAAGAGCAAAAACAAGATATTTCCAAACTTCCACCACTTAATGAAGGCGAAAAAGTGGACGTGAAAGAGATAAAAGAAGAGCAAAAGTTCACAAAACCGCCGGTTAGATACACTGAAGCAAGTCTTGTGAAGGCAATGGAAGAAAAAGGAATTGGACGTCCGGCAACTTATGCTGCGACAATCACCATTTTAACCGCACGAAACTATTGCTCAAAGGAAGGAAAATACCTTGTTCCAACCGACTTAGGAAAAAGAATAACAGAATATCTTGAAAAGTTCTTCAACAGTGTGATAAATGTTAAATTTACCGCGCATATGGAAAATCGTCTTGACGATATTGCCGACCAAAAAGACGATTGGCACGATGTTGTCGACAGTTTTTGGAATGGTTTTAAAGGTTTACTTGAAAAGGCGGATTCTTCGGGCGTAACGATGAAGTCGCAACCAATCGAAACTGATATCGTTTGTGATAAATGCGGGCATAAGATGCTGCTCCGAGAAGGAAAATATGGCAAGTTTTTGGGCTGTTCTAACTTTCCAAAATGCCGCAACATCATGTCTCATAACGAACAAGAAAGAAAACCTGTTGGCGTATGTCCAAACTGTCAAAAAAATGTTTTTGCGCTTAAAACCAAACGCGGAAAAGTTTTCTATGCTTGCGAAGACCGAAAAGAATGCAATTTTATGAGTTGGGATATTCCAACTGGCGAAAAATGTCCAAAGTGCGACGGTTATCTCGTCAAAAAGGTCAAGAAAATTAAATGCGCAAATTGCGATTATCTCAAAGAAGAACAAAATGCTTAAAGTGAAGGTTTCTCCCTTCGCTTTTTTATCTGTTCTAAACTTCAAAATCTTACCACATTCGAGAAAGAAATAAAAATTTGAATTTTTCGCAATATTGATAAAAATCACTTTTTGTTTTAAATGTTTTATGGTATAATACTATTGGAGCAGTGTTTGCTTCGTAGTTTAAAGGGAGAAATTTATGGAATCAATGTTTAGAGGCACCACAATTTGTGCTGTAAAAAAAGATGAAAAAATCGCAGTTGCTGGCGACGGACAAGTAACAATGCAAAACAGTATAATTTTTAAAAATAACGCAAAAAAAGTTAGAAGGGTTTATAATGACCAAGTGATTATTGGTTTTGCCGGCTCTGTTGCTGATGCGTTTTCTTTGAGCGAGAAGTTTGAAGAAATGCTCAACAAATACGCCGGAAATCTTATGCGAAGCGCAGTGGAACTTGCTCAACTTTGGCGAACAAACAAAATGGTAAGACAACTTGACGCTTTAATGATTGTGGCTGACAAAAATCAAATTTTGATGATTGATGGAACAGGTGATGTTATCGAACCACAAGACGACATTTGTGCCATCGGTTCGGGTGGAAATTTTGCGCTTGCAGCAGGCAAAGCGTTAATTCAAAACACAAATTTATCGGCAAAAGAAATTGCTGAAAAAGCTCTTAAAATTGCCAGCGAAATTTGCGTTTACACAAACGAAAACATAATTGTTGAAGAGTTTTAAACTAAAAGAGAAGTTTAAGTAAAAGGAGTTATTTTATGAACTATACACCAAAACAGATTGTAAATGAACTTGATAAATATATTGTCGGACAAGCAAAGGCGAAAAGAGCAGTGGCAGTTGCTCTTCGAAATAGATACCGTCGTGCACACCTACCAGAAGATATTCGCGACGAAATAACACCAAAAAACATCGTTATGCGTGGACCAACTGGTGTTGGTAAAACGGAAATAGCAAGAAGACTTGCCAAACTTGTCGGCGCGCCATTCGTTAAAGTGGAAGCAACGAAATATACCGAAGTCGGCTATGTCGGCAGAGATGTTGAAAGTATGGTTCGCGACCTTGTGGAAGTTGCTGTCCGAATGGTTAAAGACAAAAAGAAGAAAGAAGTGGAAGACAAGGTTATGCCAACCGTTGAAAACAAACTTGTCGATGCTCTTTTCCAAAATCGCCGTGTAACAACTGTGGAAGTTAAGCGCGAAGATATTTTGAACGATTTGAGAAGCGGAAAATGCGAAGATGAACTCATCGAAGTGAATGTGCTTGACAATCCAAAACCAATTATGGCTTTTGGCGGAAACGAAATAAATTTAGGGTCAATGTTTGACGGACTTCAACCACCACGCCATAAGAAAAAGAAGATGAGCGTTCGTCACGCACGCGATTTACTTCTTCAAGAAGAAACTGAAAAGATGATTGATATGGACAATGTCAACGAAGAGGCTATCTCGCTTGCTGAAGAACAAGGTATTATCTTTATCGACGAAATCGACAAAATTATTGGTAAAAGTCAGGCGACAAACAGTGCCGATGTCTCGCGCGAAGGTGTGCAAAGAGATATTCTTCCAATCGTGGAAGGAAGCACTGTGCCAACAAAATATGGTAATGTTAAAACTGACTTCATTCTATTTATCGCTGCCGGTGCTTTCCATGTTGCAAAAATGGAAGATATGATACCGGAACTTCAAGGGCGTTTTCCAATTCGTGTGGAACTTGAAAGTTTGACACAAAAAGACTTTAAGAAAATTCTCACGGCACCAAAAAATGCCGTTACTTTGCAATACGCAAATTTGTTAAAAGTGGATAATATTGAACTAAAATTCACCGTTGACGCTCTCGATGAAATTGCCACACTTGCTGCAAACGAAAATGAAACAAGTGAAGATTTGGGTGCAAGAAGATTGCATACAATAATGGAATCTCTTTTAGAAGATATTTCTTTCAATGCCACCGGCGAACATCCAATGACAACAGTGGAAATCGATCGAGAATATGTACAAAAAACATTTAAAGACAAAAACAAGCGCTTTGACCTTAAAAAATATATTTTGTAAGGCGGAAATATGTGGACGACAAGAACAGAAATGCTGTTAGGTAAGGATAAACTCAAAAAAATTGCTCAGTCACATATTACAATCATAGGGCTCGGCGGAGTTGGTGGCTATACCGCTTTGATGCTAGCGCGCGCCGGCGTTTCAAATTTCACCTTAATCGATTTCGACAAAGTAGAAGAAAGCAACTTAAATCGACAAGTGGTTGCCACAACAAAAACGATTGGCAGATATAAGACCGAGGTTTTGAAGGAAATTTTGTTGGAAATAAATCCTGACGCGCAAATCAATATTTATACTTGTCGGCTAGAAAAAGATAATATTGCCACGCTTATAGACAAAAACACTTCTTTTTGCCTTGATTGTATTGATAAGGTTGAAGATAAGGTCGCACTATGCGCATTTTGTTACTTTCAAAACATTCCGATCCTTTCAGCAATGGGTGCAGGAAACAGGGTGGACATTCCAGATTTTAAAGTGATGGATATCTACAAAACCACTAATGACGGTTTGGCAAAAATTATGCGAAAAAAATTACGGGAAAGAGGTGTGAAAAAACTTCAAGTGGTCGCCACAAGTTCAATACCTCTGAAAGATGTCGGTGGGGTTGGAAGTATATCATATTATCCGGCAATGTGCGGTTGTGTGATGTCGGCGAGTGTTATTAACTCTTTGATCAACTAATTTTGCTTTTAAAGTTTAAATTATAAAAATTATCCAATTTGATTAAGAAGGGGAAAATATGGAAATTTTAAACGAAAAAAATTTTGACGAAAAAGTTGAGAGCGGACTTGTTGTTATCGACTTCTTCGCTAACTGGTGTGGGCCTTGCAGAATGATGGGACCTATCCTTGAAAATGTGCAAAACGAGTTGGGCGATAAAGTGCAAATTTATAAAGTCGATGTTGATGAAAGCGAAAATTTGGCAAGAAGATTTGGTATTATGAGTATCCCAACCATCTTAATCTATAAAGACGGCGAAATTGTCAAAAAACAGATCGGCTTGTGGATGCAAGACAGTATGGTTGAAGAATTGAACCAATATATTAAATAGAATTAGAAAATTTCCGCTTTTGAAGAAAAATAGTTTATTTTTAACCAAAAATGCCTATTTTTTGAAATAAATTTACTTTTTAGGTATAAATTAAAAAGAAAGGTATTGACATTTTGTTTTTTTAATGCTAAAATTTAATTGAAAAAAATTTAAGAGGGAAATATGGATAGGAAAGTTTATTTAGACAATGCTTCAACAACTTATGTGGCCACCGAAGTCGTGAACGAAATGATTCCTTGCTTTAACGCAATCTATGGAAACGCCGGCTCTCTTCATAAATATGGAAGAGATGCTGTCGCAATTGTGGATAAAGCAAGAGACCGCATCAGAGAAAGTATCAACGCTCAAAAATCCACGGAAATTTACTTCACAAGTGGTGGAACAGAAGCTAACAATATGGCAATTATAGGCGTTGCGCACGCATATGCAAACAAAGGCAAGCACATAATTACCAGCAAAATTGAACATCCTTCGATTTTGAATGCTTGTAAACAACTTGAAAAAGAAGGTTTTGAAATAACCTATCTTTCTGTCGACAAAACAGGGCTTATCAGTCTTCCAGAACTTCTTCATTCAATAAAGAAGGATACAATTCTTATCTCGATTATGTCCGTAAATAACGAAGTTGGAACCATTCAAAATGTTAAATCAATCGCTAAAATTGCGCATTATTATAATATTCTTTTCCATACCGATGCCGTACAAGCAATCGGACAAATCAAATTTGATGTGCAAGATATGGAAATTGACATGCTTTCACTTTCTGCTCATAAAATTCACGGGCCAAAAGGTGTTGGTGCTTTATATGTGAAAAATGGTGTTAAACATGAACCAATCACTTATGGCGGAAATCAAGAAAGAGGAAAACGTTCAGGCACAGAAAATGTTCCGGGAATTGCAGGACTTGGAAAAGCAGTGGAAATTGCCACTAAAAACTACATAATGACAAATAAAAAATTAAAAAGCATTCGCGAGTATTTCTTGGAAAAACTTGCTGAAAATGTGGAATATTACCAAATCAATGGACATCTTCAACAAAAATCTAATGGGATTTTGAACATCTCGTTCTATGGTGTTGAAGGAGAATCTTTGCTTATGCTTTTGGATTTGGCTGGAATTTGCATCTCAACAGGCTCCGCTTGTACTTCAAAAGTTACCGAACCTTCACACGTGCTTCGCGCAATGAATGTGCCAGACGAAATTATTCAATCTTCTGTTCGTTTCTCGTTTGGAACAAACATAAGTAAAGCAGACATCGATTATGTTATCGCAGAACTAGCCAAAGCAGTAAGTAAATTACGAGCAATTTCGCCAATTCAAGCAGGGAGGATTTAGATATGTATAGCAGAGTTATTATGGAAAGATTTCAAAATCCAAAAAATGCCGGCGGTATGCACGGCGCAAACGCAATTGGTGAAATTTGCAAAGACGGTTGCCAAGACATAACCAAACTTTATCTCAAAATCGACGATTATGGCAGAATTGAAAATGCAAAATTCAAAACATTTGGTTGCTGCGCATCAATTGCTTGTGCAGATTTGACTTGTGATTTAATTAAAGATAAAACAATTGACGAAGCATTGAAAATTTCCAACAGTGAAGTTATAAAAACGCTGGGGGATATGCCAGAAAATAAAATCAACTGTTCTATTGTTGCCGAAGAAGTTATTCATTTGGCAATTGAAGATTATTATAAAAAACGCGAAAAAGAAGCAAAGAAACTTTTGAAAAATGCAAGAAAAGTCGAAGAATAATTTAACAAAAATTTAATAAAAAAATACATCACAAATTTGTGGTGTTTTTTTATTTTTGATTATTAATATGATGATGTGTATTGATGTGTTTGTCGTAATATTTTTATAAGAAAATGATATAAAATTAAGATGAAATTCTAAAAAAATATAAGAAATTTTACGTAAGAATTAAATATGAATTAAAAAGTGAAATGTTATTGTTAAAATAGAAAAGAGAAAATTGTATGATACATAAACGATTTAAATTTATGATTTGTTTGCAAAATAGTAAATTTTGCATAATACACAACATTTTGATGTTTTTTTATGCATACTACACTATATTTAGTGTATCTATTCGCAAAACCTGTCTTTTGCGAATAGATATAAATATTCTTTCAGTCAATCTTTTTTTTAAATTCTATCAAAAAACAAGTAACCCTTTATTGCCAAATATGTCAAATTTACATTACTTATGATTTTCAAGTGCCCCATATTTTGTAAATATCAAAAATTTTAATTCGTTTTTTAACTTATTTTTAAAAACGAGTTTGAACAAAAGATATTTAGCATTATATTTGAGTTGAATATATCTATATGTTTATTTATAAAGTATGCCAAATTTTACAATATTAAAAAATGAAGCGTGTTATTTGTTTTAAACATCTTTAAATTCAAAAAATATATGATTGAGTAGCCTTTTACATTTTAATTTAATCGCCTGTCCCCTAAATATTTTTAAGTAAAATTTGTTTCAAAGTTAAATTTTTAAATCCAAAAAATCGCTTAATTCTTGTGAGAAGGAATAGTATCGCGTATTATTCACCATTTTGTATTTTGCACCACACTCTTTTGCAAGTAAGTCCCCCGGCAAACAATCCCATGCATTTTTCGCAGTTTGCACCAAAAAGTCAATCGTACCATTTGCCAGAAGCGCATATACATATCCTGATGAGTTTATTTCCAACAATTTTGGTGCAGAGTAGTTATTTTTAGAAAAATTATATAACTTTTCAAAATCTTCTTTGGCGTTTTGCGTCCAGTGTGCAATTGAACCATTAATTGAAATAACGCTCTGATCAAATTTAACATTTTGCGCTCTCGACAATTTTTGATTATTTTTATAAGCGCCGTAACCTTTTACCGCCACATAAATTTCATTAATCGCCGGCAGATAAATGATAGAAAATTGCGTTTGTTTTTTGTCATAAAACGCAACCTGCATCGAATAAAATTCCGAATTTCTCGCAAAAAAGAAAGTTCCATCAATTGGGTCGATTACCCAAGTCCTGTCGCCCATCTCCGACTCAGCATTGCACTCTTCTGACAAAAAGTTATCACCAAATCTGTTACTAATTTTTGAAATAAGGTATTTCTCTGTTGCAACATCTTCATTTGTGACAAGTGTTTTGTCGCTTTTAACACTAACAACCTTTTTCTTACGATAAATGCAAACCTTATATGCTTTTTTGATAAGTGCTAAGGCAAAATTTAGTTCTTTTTTATATTCAAAATTTTTAATATTCATATCACTTCCTACGATAATGTTTCAATGAATTTTTTCAAATTTTTCTTTGTTGGCATACCTTCTTGCGCGGATTTGTATTGAATTTTATACGCCGAAGCAAACTGAGCCAAATTCACTGCATCATCAAAAGACTTTCCTTCAATTAAATTTGCTAAAAAATTTCCACAAAATGTGTCGCCTGCGCCCGTTGTGTCAACCACATTTTCAATTTTAATTGACGGAATAAATTTGTTCTTTTGTCCGTCATTGTAAATAACCCCCTTCGAACCTAAAGTTGTGATGAGTTGGTTAGGAAATTTTTCAATCGCCTGTTCAACCTTTTCGCAATTGAACATAGTTTTCGTTTCACTTTCGTTCGCGCAGATGTAAGTTACTTTTTCAAGTAGTTTTAAATTCTTTTTGTCGCTCACAGAAATTTCCGTTGGTTTTGTCGGCGTCAAAACAACTTTTATGCCATTTTCAAAACAAAATTCAATCAAGGCTCGCGTAAAATTTTGAGAAGTTTTGTTTTGAATGACCACAAATTTTGAAGAAAGAAGGATGTTTTTATACTTCTCAATAAATTTTTCGTTAAAATAACTGGTCATATTACCAAACCTTTCAATTTTGTTATCTCCGTTTGATATTATGATTTTGGATATATCATTTTCGCCATCTTTTTCGATATCGACAAAAACTTTCACGCCGTTTTTCTTCAAATTTTTCACAATCAACTTCGTATATGAGTCGTTGCCAAGTTTGGTTACAATACAGGTTTTAACGCCCGCTCTTGCGGCAGCGATTGCTTGATTTGCACCCTTTCCGCCAAAGAATATTTCCGTTTTCTTTACATCGGTGTTATAAACCATCATATCAATGCTGCACCCGCCAACCACACATACATCAAATTTTTTTCGCATATAATCCCCATTTTAATTTACAAACATCGCCATAATAAATAATCCCGCCACGCCGAAAGCGAAGATAATTTTGCAAATATGAATAGTTTTTTCTTTTATAGCATTTTTTCTGTTAAATTTCTTTTTGTAATACCCTAAGTTTTTCTCGAATTCTTCTAATGTGATACCTTCAGCATTGACAACTTCCGCTCTATAATATTCAAAATCTTCTGTAAGTTCTTCTTTGAAAGTGGTGCAATAAAAATATATCAAATGCCCCGCCCAAGCGAGAGACAATATTGTTAGGAGCGAAAGCACAAAATAAGTAAATCCGCTCCAAGTATTGATTAAGAAAGCGAAAATAATACACAAAACAATGATTATTGCACTTATGATATAAATTATATTACCTTTCATATTTTTCCTTTCAATTTATTTAAACAACAGCGAAGATATAGAAAATTATCAAAATTACGGAAGCCACAACCCAGCCAACTAGCCACCAAATACTACCGCGCTTGCGAGTGAAGTAGAAGCCAAGCCATATGCAAACGATATACGCTAAAACTTCGCTAATTCCTTGCAGATATGTGATGATATCAGTGTTTTGGTTGTCTTTAAAAATAAGGCGAAGAATCATCACAAGGGCAATCAGCGCAACAGCAAAGTATGCAAAACATTGCAAAACGCGATTCGGGCCCCATTTGATAACTTTTTTTTCTTTACCTTTTTTTTGAGTTTGCTCCGTTTCTTGTGGAATGTCATTCAAAATTTCTTCGGTTATAATCTCTTCATCAGTTGTAGGTTTTGATTTGACGATAATTTCTTCGTCATTTTTCTTTTTATTAAACATAACTCACCTCATTTTTTTATATGAAACATAGCCGAAAAATATTATTTTGCAGTTTCCACAAAACGATTTTCTCTAATTACATTAACTTTGATTTGTCCTGGATATTGCATTTCGTTTTCAATTTTCATAGCAATTTCTTTTGCCATAAACATCGCTTGGTCGTCAGATATTTGTTCAGGTTTAACGATAATGCGCACTTCTCTTCCCGCTTGAACAGCGTATGATTTTTCCACACCATCAAAAGAATTTGCAATTTCTTCAAGTTGTTGAAGTCGCTTGATATAGTTTTCAAAACTATCCCGCCTTGCTCCCGGTCTTGATGATGAAATAGCGTCTGCAACTTGCACGATAACCGCTTCAACAGTTTTGAATTCCACATTAAAGTGATGCGCTTCAATGCAATGAACAACTTCTTCGTTTTCACCATATTTTCTTGCAAGTTCGACACCAATTTGAACATGGGTTCCTTCAAGTTCGTGGTCGAGAGCCTTGCCTATGTCGTGCAAAAGTCCACCACGTTTGGCAATTTTAACATTTGCGCCAAGTTCGGCAGCAATAAGTCCGGCGATGATAGATGTTTCGATTGAGTGTTTTAAAACATTTTGTCCATAACTTGTTCGATATTTCAATCTTCCAAGCACCTTAATAAGTTCGGTGTTCATATTAAAAATACCCGTTTCGTTGCAGGCATCATCCCCAGCTTGACGAATTGTTTTATCGACATCGCGTTGCATTTTTTCCACAATTTCTTCAATTCTGGTTGGATGTATTCTTCCATCAGAAATAAGTTTTTCAAGCGACAGTCTTGCCACTTCTCTTCTTATTGGGTCGAAGCCTGAGATTGTGATAGATTCAGGAGTGTCGTCCACAATAAGTTCGACACCAGTTGCCGCTTCAATGGCACGAATATTTCTTCCTTCGCGCCCGATAATTCTACCCTTCATTTCGTCAGTTGGAAGTGCGACAACAGAAACTGTCATTTCACTGGTAGTTTCAGTAGCACAGCGTTGAAGTGCTTGACCGATAATTTCTCGCGCTTTTTTATCGCCGTCTTCACGCGCTTCGTCTTCGATTTGTTTAACTAAAATGGCAGCATCTTTTTGCGCTTGTGTTTTCATTTTAGCAACAAGCATATCAATCGCTTCTTGCTTACTCATTTTGGCAACTTTTTCGATTTCTTGTATGTGTTGTTCTTTAAGATTCTCCACTTCTTCTTTGCTCTTATTTAGAGTGTCTTTCATTGAAGTGATTTCCTTTTTCTCTTCTTCAAGTTGTTCGGTTCGCTTATCAACAGAAAGTTCTTTTTTCTCGATAAACGATTCTCGTTGATTTAACCTTTCTTCTTGTCTTGTAACTTCTTGACGCCTTTCTTTTATTTCTGCTTCGATAGCGTCTTTAAGTTTTTGCACCTGCTCTTTTGTTTCAAGCAATGCTTCTTTTTTGATTGTCTTTGCTTCTGCATAAGCGTCTTCAATAATTTTTACAGCATTTGTTTTGCTTTTTTGGAGTTTTTTGATATGGATAACGCGAATAATAATCGCACCGAAAACCAATCCAACAACAAAACAAGCCACAGAAATACAAGCCGCAGCAACAGGAGTGACATCAAGCATCATTCCGTTCATTGTTTTTTACCCCTTTTAAGGTGATATATTAAAATTTTAGAATAGCCTAAAATAAAAATCCACCACAAATATATTTTAACCATTTATGTTTATTTTGTCAAATAAATTGTAGCATTTAAGTAGAAATTGAAAAATATTAACATAACAAAGGTTTCAGCTGAAAAATTATATTATAAAACGCCCTCTTGGTGCTTCTATTGAATTTGAATGTATCAATTTATAAAAAGTACATAAAAAACACGATGTGGGCTCGCTATTATGCTCAAAAAAATTCTAACAATAATAGATATAGAGCCAAAAACACCTAGCAAGTGGTGAGTTTTGAGATAAATTCTGCTCTAAATTCTGGGAAATAGTCGCCCAAAATCGCCTTTCTTGAATTTTCGGCAAGGCGGATAAGAAAGCGAAGGTTGTGAATGGAAAGAAGTTCTGCCCCAAGCATTTCGCCGGCGTTGATAAGATGACGGATATATGCGCGTGAAAAATGCTTGCAAGCGTAGCAATCACAATCATCTTCGATTGGTCTAAAATCTTCTTTGAAGTTAGAATTTTTGATAACTAATTTACCGTTTTTAGAAAACGCAGTACCGTTTCTGGCAATACGCGTTGGCAGCACACAGTCCATCATATCAATCCCGCGTGCGTAACCTTCAATCAAGCAATCTGGACTGCCAACGCCCATAAGATAACGCGGAACATCAAACGGAAGAAGCGGATTTAGAAAATCAAGCATATCATACATAACATCTTTTTCTTCGCCAACAGACAGCCCGCCAACTGCTATACCGCAGCGAACGAACGGCAAGCAATCTTGCACGCTTTTTGCGCGTAAATCCTTATACATATTCCCTTGCACAATTGGAAAAAGAATGTGTTCGTTTTGATGGTGCGCATTGTAACATTTTTCAAGCCAAATTTTTGTGAGTTCGCGCGCTTTTTCAGCTTCGTTGTATGATGCAGTCGCTTCAGTGCATTGGTCGAGCGCCATATTGATATCGCTATCCAAAGCTTCTTGAATTTCCATACAAAGTTCCGGTGTCATTAAAAATTTTTCGCCACTTAAATGTGAACGAAATTCCACACCTTTTTCAGAAACCTTTCTTAAATCGGAAAGCGAAAAAACTTGAAAACCCCCGCTATCAGTGAGTATTGGTTTTTCATAGTTCATAAACTTATGAAGCCCACCCGCCTTCTTGATAATTTCGTGACCTGGACGCAAAAAAAGATGATAAGTGTTGGAAAGAATAATTTGTGCTCCAATGTCATCCAAATCTTCCGGCCTTAAACCTTTCACAGTGGCTTGCGTGCCGACTGGCATAAAAACAGGTGTTTTGATATCGCCGTGTGGTGTGTGAAAAATGCCAGCACGTGCGCCAGTTTTTGGACAAACCTTTTCAATCTCAAAACCAAAATATTTGTCTTGCATAGAATTTTTCCTTTATTTTAATTTTCCTAATAAATGAACATCGCGTCGCCAAAACTGAAAAAGCGGTATTTTTCCTTGACGGCATGGTTATAAATTTCCAAAGTTTTATCAATATTGCCGACAAACGCCGAAACAAGCATAATCAAAGTGCTTTCTGGTAAGTGGAAATTAGTTATAAGCGCATCCACAATCTTAAATTTATACGGCGGATAGATGAAAATGTTAGTTTCATTGGAAACCGGTTGAAGTTTGCCGTTTTCGTCCACCGCACTTTCCAAAACTCGAACAGAAGTTGTGCCAACCGCAACAATTCGTCTCCCTTCTTCCTTCGCTTTATTAATTTTGCCAGCAACATCTTCGGTCACCTTGATATATTCCGAATGCATCTTGTGGTTTAAAATATTTTCTTCCTTCACAGGTCTAAATGTGCCGAGCCCGATATGCAGCAAAACTTCACAAATTTCCACGCCCTTTGATTTGATTTTTTCAAAAAGTTCTTTTGTGAAATGAAGTCCGGCTGTTGGCGCCGCACTGGAACCGTCAAATTTGGCATATATGGTTTGGTAACGGTCAGGATTTTTCAATTTCTCTTTGATATAAGGTGGAAGTGGAACAGTTCCAATTTCCATTAAATGTTCTTCAAAGGTTTTTGGCAGTTTATAAACAAATTTAACCACACAAGAGCCATAAGTCCCCTTCTCAATCACCTCACATTTCAAATTTTCATTGAAAACAACAACAGTGCCAACATCCAATCTTTTAAAAGGTTTCGCAATAACTTCCCAAGTTGTCAAGTTTTGGCGTTTTTGAAGAAGAATTTCAATTTTTGCACCCGTGTTTTTAAAACCAAAAAGCCTGGCAGGTAGAACCTTTGTGTTATTAATAACCAAAATATCACCTTTTTGAAGATAGTTGACAATATCATAGAAATAACAATCAGTTACTTCATCGCGTTTTCTGTCGTAACACAAAAGTTTTGAAGCATCTCGTGGTTCAATCGGTGTTTGTGCAATTTGCTCGACAGGCAGATCGTAAAAATAGGTCGATTTCAAGAGTTCGCGTTTGATTTTCATCGCAACAATCTCCTACTTCATTCCGCTTGGCGCGGTATATGGGATGCCGAGATGTTGATAGGCGTTTTCCATTACCACCCGTCCGCGTGGCGTTCTCGCGATAAAACCGAGTTGAAGAAGGTATGGTTCATACACATCTTCAATCGTGCCGGCATCTTCACCAATCGTTGCAGAGAGTGTGTCGAGACCAACTGGACCGCCACCAAATTTGTGAATAACACTGTCCAAAATTTTGCGGTCGATAAAATCGAGTCCCAACTCATCAATTTCCATCTTCAACAATGCTTGGTCAGCAATTTGTTTGTTTATCACGCCACTACCTAAAACTTCAGCATAGTCGCGCACACGCTTTAATAACCTGTTTGCAATACGCGGAGTTCCACGCGAACGACGAGCAATGTTAAGCGAAGCGTCTTCGTCAATTTCAATATTTAAAATGGAAGCAGAGCGTTTTAAAATCACTTGCAATTCTTCTGGTGAATAAAGTTCAAGACGGCAAATAACACCAAATCTATCGCGCAAAGGACTTGTCAGCATTCCCGCTTTTGTGGTTGCACCAATCAATGTGAAAGGCTGAATTTTAAGACGCATATTTTTTGCAGAAGGACCCTTGCCGACAATAAAATCTAGCGCAAAATCTTCCATTGCCGGATACAAAATTTCTTCAACAGTTTTGTTAAGTCTGTGGATTTCATCAATAAACAAAACATCATTTTTATTTAAGTTGGTTAGAATTGCAGCAAGGTCGGCAGCGTGTTCAATTGCCGGACCAGACGTAATTTTAAGTTGTGAGCCAAGTTCTTTGGCAATAATATGCGACAAAGTGGTTTTTCCAAGCCCCGGCGGACCATACAAAAGGACGTGGTCGAGTGCGTCATTGCGCGATTTTGCTGCTTGGATATAAACTCCCAAACTTTCTTTTATTTTATCCTGTCCAACATATTGGTCAAGAGAAGTTGGACGAAGTGAAGTTTCAATTTCAGCATCCGTCCAATTTTTCGTGCTTGTTATAAATCTGTTATCTTCCATATCATTACCTCAATTTTTTTAATTATTATCAATATATAGTGTATTATGCAACGCATACCACAATACATCTTGTTATCTTCCCAAATATTTAAGAACTTTCAAAATGATATCTTCAGCAGTCGCATCATTTGACGCATTCGCCCTTGCCAAACGATATGCATCATTTTTATTGACTCCCAAACTAATAAGAGTTTCAACCGCATCATTGAGAGCGTTGTCGTTTATATTGACAACATCGTTGAAGTTGAATATGTCTGCTTCTATACCAACAGCACTCACCTTGTCTTTAAGCTCCAAACATATTCTCTCTGCCGTCTTTTTACCTAATCCTTTAATTTTGGAAAGCATATTAACATCTTCGCGCTTGATTGCCAAAATTAAATCGGAAATTTTTATTCCAGAAAGTATGCCAATTGCCATTTTTGGTCCGACGCCCGAAACGGTGATGATTTGCATAAAAATTTGCTTTTCTTCCGGAGTTGCAAAGCCGTATAAGGCAATTCCATCTTCTTTAACTTGAAGATAAGTCAAAACTTTTGTTGTTTCGTTTTTGTCTGGAAGTGTAACAAGAGTGTTGTTTGAAATAAAAAGTTCATACCCCACGCCATTAACATCCAAAATTAGACAGTTTTCAAATTTTTCTTCAATTGTTCCAACTAAAAATCCAATCATATTTCCTTCCTTTTTTACATCCGATTTTCATTTAATCGTGGATTTATTTGACTGTGACAAAGTGCAACCGCAAGAGCGTCGGCAGCATCATCCGGTTTTGGAACAGATTTAAGACCTAACACACTTTTAACCATATACTGCATTTGTCGTTTATCTGCTCGCCCATTGCCAGTGAGTGCTTGTTTTATTTGAATTGGTGTGTATTCAAAAATTCGTTCACAATATTTTTGACTCGACAAAACAATCACACCCCTTGCCTGCGCCACTTGAATAACCGTTTTTTGATTTTTAAAATAAAACAACTCTTCAATTGCAACTTCATCAGGTTGATATGTTTCAAACAAAACACGCAGAGCCTCATCAATTGTTTTTAGCCTAACTGGTAATGTGTCTTCTTTTGGTGTTTCAATAACGCCATAATCGACGACTCTCACATCACTTCCTGTTTCAATAACGCCATACCCCACAATCGCATAACCGGGGTCAATTCCCAAAATTCTCATACACAATAAGTTTAATTTATTTTAAGAAATTTGTCAAACAAATTACCCTCTTTTATCTTTTTGTTTTAATAAAAAAATGAGCCTTTTTGCTCATTTATTCTTCATCTGGAAGATTGACATTGTGATAAACTTCTTGAACATCATCCAAATCTTCAAGAGCGTCTACCATTCGCATAAACTTGCCCGCTTGCTCTTGGTTCAAATCAACATAAGTGTCAGGAACAAGTTCTGTGTCAGCCGAAACAACATTATAACCTTTTTTTATAAGAGCTTCTTGCATTTTATTATGTTCATTTGGTTCGGTTATCACTTGAACAGCATCTTCGTCTTCAAAAACATCCACCGCTCCTTCGTCAAGTGCATCTAACATAAGAGTATCAACATCTTCAACATCAGTCACAATCACAATTCCTTTGCGGTTAAACAAATATGACACACAGTTTGTTGAACCTAAACTTCCGCCATGTTTATCAAAAGCGTGGCGAACATCTCCAGCAGTTCGATTTTTATTATCAGTCAAACATTCAACAATAACAGCCGAACCGCCAACACCATATCCTTCATATGTGATTGCTTCATAGTTTACACCTGCAAGTTCACCTGATGCTTTCTTTATTGAACGCTCAATATTATCATTTGGCATATTGTTTTGTTTTGCTTTTGAAATAATATCACGAAGTTTGGCATTGCTGTTAGGGTCAGCACCACCTGTCTTTACAGCAACAGCAATTTCACGACCAATCTTTGTGAAGATTTTGCCCCTTGCTGCATCTGATTTACCTTTTTTTGCCTGTATGTTATGCCATTTTGAATGCCCTGACATATAACACCTCCATAGTTTCTACAAACCCAACTTTCAAGTCAAGTTGTTAATATTTTACTCTATCATTATAATACAAAATTGCAACTTATCAAAACAATTTTGTTAAATTTAGAAATTATCTTTTGTGATTTCATACATAATGATTGAACCGCTGACACCAGCATTTAAACTTTCAATCCCTTCCTTCATAGGAATTTTTACACTCGCATAACAAAGCGCAGAAATTTTGTCACTCACGCCTTGCCCCTCATTTCCAATCACAATACCAACGATTTTATTTGGTTTGAATTGGAAGATATTTTCACCATTCATATCGCATTTAATAAGTTTAAGCGAATTTTTCTTCGCAAATTCAACAAACTCTTCTCGCGAGATAGCAAACACTTTGATTCCGAAAACAGCGCCAACTGATGAGCGGATAAGTTTAGAATTTGTTATACTCACAGAATCAACCAAAAAGACACTTTCAAGTCCTGTTGCTTTTGCCGTTCGAATAAGCGTTCCAACATTGCCCGGATCTTGAAGTCCGTCCAAAACTAGAAAACTCTTTTTAGGCGCAACCACAACATCTTGGTTGTAGTATGCAATGCATAATACCTTCTGTGGTGTTTTTGTGTCTGAAAGTATTTCAATCGTTTTCTCGTCAACGCGGTATGTTTTATGTGTCGTTTCAAACGGCAACTTATCCAAACTTGTTAAAATATACTCAATTTTTAAATTTTTGTTATTTAAATTACCTTTGATTATTTTGACATTATCCAAAACAAGCAAAGACTTATCTCGTTTTCGCTTTTTAAGAAATAATATTAAACTTTTTGCTGCCCTTTCCATTAAGCCTTCTTTGCTGTATCAACAAGTTCAGCAAAAGTGTTTGGTTCTCTAACTGCAATATCAGCAAGAACTTTTCTGTTCAAACTTACATTCGCCTTTTTAAGACCAGCAATAAATCTTGAATAGGAAATATCATTTTGTCTGCAAGCAGCATTGATTCTTGTTATCCAAAGAGAGCGAAAATCTCTTTTCTTTTGCTTTCTGCCAATATAAGAATATTGTCCAGATTTCATAACCTGTTCACGTGCCGTGCGATAGAGTTTGCTTTTTGCTCCGAAGTAGCCTTTCGCAGCCTTTAAAATTTTTCTACGCTTTTTAACTGCGTTAACGCCTCTTTTAATTCTCATATATTCCCCCTATTACTTAGCAAGAAGTGTCTTAATGTTTTGTGCATTTTTTCCTGCAATGTAAGACCCTTTACGAAGTTTTCTCTTTCGACTTTTACTTTTATTTGTTAAGAAATGTCCTCTATTGGACTTTGAATACTTAACTTTTCCTGTTGCTGTGAGCGAAAAGCGTTTTTTCACCCCACTGTGTGTTTTTTGCTTTGGCATTTTCTTTCTCCTTTTATTTCGTCTTTTTTGGATTTATCACGACAATCACATTGCGGCCAACAATTTCTGGCTTTTTATCCGTGGCACCAAATTCTGAAAGATCTTCCACAAATTTGTTAACAATTTCCACCGCGTTTTGAGAATAGGACTGTTCACGCCCTCTCATACGAAGCGAAACTTTGACTTTGTTGCCGTCTTGCAGAATTTTTTGCGCATTTTTGAGTTTAAAATTTATGTGATATTGATCAATACGCATTGAAAGTTGAATCTCTTTAAGCTCCACAATCTTTTGATTTTTTTTGAGTTCCTTTTCTTTTTTGATACTATCAAACTTAAACTTTCCATAGTCCATGAGTTTGCAAACTGCCGGAGTGGAATTTCCATTCATCAAAACAAGATCAAGTCCTTCATCATCAGCAATATCTCTTGCCTTTTCAATCGGCATAACGCCCAATTGTTCACCATTTTCGCCAATAAGACGAACTTCTTTTGCGGTGATTTGTTCATTGATTAACTGTTCTTTAAAAATTGTCGTAATCTCCTTTAAAAAAAATTTGGTAGAAATAAAAGTTCCACCAAAAAAGATAATAAAATATGTTTATTAAATTTTTTGACCAAATCCGAAACAGAATTCGACTGGTGAGAAGTGGACTTCTACTTTCATACATCACGGATTATACCACACGAAACCGTGCTTGTCAACCGATTTTGATATATTTTTCACAAAAAAATCAATTTTTCTTACCATTCTTACGATTTTTTCGTCTTTTGAAAAGGTTTTTGAGTTTTTTGCGCATTTTATTGAAAAAACTCATCTCTAAATATGCGCCCGTTTTAAGTGCAATCTCTTCGCAGTTGTTTAGCGCGTAAGTTTTCATAATCGCCTTGCAAAAAATGGTTATGCCGGCAATCAGCGAACTTACAAGGCAAGTGATGAGAAGATATAGGTTCGCGTCTTGGATGTTAAGATTAACCACCAAACTTACCCCGCCTGCTCCGCTCAAAATTCCGCAAATATCGCCGACAACATCGCCGCCGAACGACGCCACTTTATCCGCCCTTTCCGCGAGTTTAACTGCCATTGAATAGCCGCTTTTCCCCTTGTATTTTTCGAGTCTATCCTTCGTGATTGAAGTGAAAGCAACAGCAATCATATCAAAAATTACGCTCATAAACACAAAGAAAATAATAACAAAAATTGAGAAAAATGGTGAAAGTGACGGTAGTAAACTTTGCGAAAAAAGGCTAAAAATAATAGAAAGAGAGATGGATAAAAGGAAGACCTTAAACGCCCATACTGTCGAATTTCTGTTCATAAAACATTTTATTCATCTCCCAATCAAATTATGAAAAGTGCCGTTATTAAAACAAATATATTACCCAAAAATCGCAAATAGAACAAAAAAGAGACAATGTCTCTTTCTTGTTTTTTAAACATAAATTATTCAACACATAGAAACTCAGTTTTATCAAATGCCGCAAACTCAACTTTCCACACAAACAAACTCGGTGAATTTAACTGTGAAACGCATAC